>NZ_JBYRHR010000006.1:0-319211 GCF_058068205.1 Aequorivita sp. IT1282
GCATCGTTCCGTGGTAAGTAACCGTTAAGGTAGGATCGCCCATAGTAATCACCAAATCCTGCTGGGTAAGGTCAAAAGCAGCAAAGCCGTCGTTGTTTACATCGCACTCAATAAGGTTTCCAGGAGCCGTGTTAACCGTGGGTGGGTAGTCTATAATTAAATCGATACTACCGCTGCTATCAAAACAACTAGGGTCGTTACGATTCTCTAAACGGATGAACACCGTCTCGCCCGGAGCGTTAACAAAATAAGGGGTCGGTAATGGGTTGACATCGTTATCTGCATCAGCCTGAGTAGCGTGATAGGTAATAGTGTATGTAGAAGATGGCTGTCCGCCTAAAACATAAGAGTTAAAATCACCAGAAAGATTCACAAACTCGCCGCCATCACCATCAGCATCGCAATAGCTTGCGGTGGCGGGTAAAAGGCCGATTATCGCACGGCTGAAATAAATCTTGAAGTCTGTTAAAGCAAAACAAGTACCACTATTGTCTTCAATACGCGCATAAATAGTCTGGGGGGAAGGTGGTACAAAAATGTGCACACCGCCCAAAATCTCGTTGGTGTCATCAAAACTGTCTTGGAAGCTTTGGTAATATTTTATAGTAAACTGCGCAGGGTCCTGAGCACCCAAAATATTTGCGTCGTTATCTGTTAAATTAAAAACTCCCGCAGTTGTGCCATCATCACACTGGTATAAATTAACCGGAGTGTTGGCAACGGGTTGGGGGGTTAAAATTAAATTAAATTGTGTCGTCTCAAAACAACCGGGAGTGGTGTTATTTTCTACTCGTGCAAAAATAAAAACTGATCCAGTTAACACATATGGCTGCGGCAATGCATTAATACCAGCAATAGCATCAACAGGATTATTGTGGTAGGTTACGGTAAATTCTGTTGGATCTTGAGTTCCTAAAATAATAGCATCAAAAATGGTGTTAAGATTTATAGATTCAGTTCCGTTACTTCCTACATCGCATACTCTGTGCGGACTTGGTGGTGCAGTTGCAGTGGCCGAGGAATAAAATATTTCGAAAGAATCAACAGCAAAACACGATGCGCTTTGATCTTCAATCCTAACCCAAATAATTTCAGAAGCACCAACTAATGGATATGCATTTGCAGGAATGATAGGATTGGTTCCATCTCTAGCTTCTAATTCGCTATGATGATAGGTAATATTAAAGCCTGGATCTTGACCTCCCAGTACATCATCATCATTTTCAGTTAAATCAAAAATACCTGGTGTTGAACCATCATCACAAATTGTTAAGTCTAGCGGCGGACTTGCAATTATAGGCTGAGGGTAAGTTATTATTTCATATTCTCGAATTTGAGGTGTTCCAACATTAAAGGTTAAAGTAACTTTATAATTTCCAGCATCTGTAACTGTAATTGAAGGAAAATTACCGTTAAAAATTGTTACAAATCCAGTTCCATCATCGTATTCCCACAAATAATTAGTGGCTCCCAAGGTAGTTGCATCCAAAACAAACTGCTCACCTTCACAACCAGTTTGTGTAGTTAAAATCGTGCAATCGGTAGATCCAGATCCGGGTCCCCCGGCATTAGTCTGTTCTAATTTAATAAATCCTGCATCTTGCGCATAATTAGTAATTACTAATATATATATTTCACCTGGCTGACCATTTAATATCGAAAAATTTTCAATAGGTTGAATAGAATAACTACAAGCTATTTCATTGAAACTTTGTAATTGTGTATAATCACACAAATCATCTCCTACGGCGAATGGGCCCCAGCAAATAAAATCAACATCAAGACCGGTCCCATTTGGATTACCATTTACATCAAAGGACGTATTTTGGACTATCTCAAAGTCTAGTCTTCCAGCTTGATCAATTTGCAAATAGAACCAAGCAGGATAAGGTTGTGTTATTAAACAACCATAATCTGGACCAGGTTCTGCACTTGGAGTACAAGCTGGGTCAACATCATTGCAATTTGCAAATATCAATGCCTGATCACCAGCACAGAAAGGCTCTATGCTCTCACAGGTTCCACCTTGTGCAAAAGCAGCAAAGGAAATTACTGATAATAAGAGAGTTAAAAAGAAATTTTTCGGGGCGTAGTTATAGTTCATAGTTGTCGTAACGTAATTGCGGCGAAAATTAAGAAAATTTTATGAAACTGCCTTGCTCAATTTCTTAAAATAAGAAGATTCCCTTTTTAGTACCACAATGCTATTGCGTATCTTTGCACGCTTATTACATATTTTTTAATAAATGGATTTAGAAAAACAAATTAAAGAGATTGAAGCAATGGGCGACGATCACATAGCAGGTTCAACCGAAACCCCTATGAGACCTGATGCTTTTGAGCTTAGTGACATCGAAAAAATTGCTAGTATTAAAAAGGATGTCCAAAATATTTTACAAACTTTAGGCCTCGATCTTACAGACGATAGTTTAAAAGGTACTCCTACCCGAGTGGCAAAAATGTTTGTACAAGAAATTTTCGGAGGACTCCACCCAGACAGAAAACCGAAGGCTTCTACTTTTGAAAATAAATATAAGTACCAGGAAATGCTGGTCGAAAAGAATATTACACTTTATTCAACTTGTGAGCATCACTTACTTCCTATTGTTGGAAAAGCACATATTGCATACATTTCTAACGGAAATGTTGTAGGGCTTTCAAAAATGAATAGAATTGTAGATTATTACGCTAAAAGGCCACAAGTTCAGGAACGCTTAACGATGCAAATTGTAAAAGAACTGCAAAAAGTTTTAAACACAGATGATGTAGCTTGTGTAATTGATGCGAAACACCTTTGCGTAAATTCTCGCGGAATACGCGATATTGATAGCAGTACGGTAACTAGCGAATTTGGAGGTGCTTTCAAAAATTCTGATGTGCGTAGGGAATTTTTAGATTATATAAAACTTGAAACTGAGTTTTAAGAATTGCCTAAATAAAAAATTAATTAAAACAGGATAGGCAATTGTCTTCCGTCTTCCGTCATAACCCATGCAGGACCTATATATTTACAATTCGCTTTCAAAAAGTAAAGAAAAATTCACCCCAATTCACGAAGGTGCAATAGGAATGTATGTTTGTGGCCCTACCGTTTACAGCAATGTACATTTAGGAAACTGCCGCACCTTTCTTTCTTTCGATTTGATTTTTCGCTATTTGAAGCATTTAGGCTATAAAGTGCGTTATGTTCGCAATATTACCGATGCTGGACACTTGGAAAACGACGGCGAAAGTGGCGACGACCCAATTCTAAAAAAAGCAAGAATTGAGCAATTGGAACCAATGGAAGTTGTTCAAAAATATACGGTAGATTTTCATACCGTTATGGCTAAATTCAAGGCGTTGCCACCGAGTATTGAACCTACAGCAACCGGACACATCTACGAACAAATTCATATTGTCGAAAAAATAATTGAGCAAGGTTTTGCGTACGAAAAAAACGGCTCTGTCTACTTTGACGTTTTAAAATTCAACGAAACCAACAATTACGGAAAGTTAAGCGGAAGGCAAATTGAAGATATGGTTGCCAACACTCGCGAACTTGCCGCTCAAACCGACAAGAAAAACCCACAAGATTTTGCACTTTGGAAAAAAGCCGAACCTCAACATATTATGCGTTGGCCATCGCCTTGGAGCGACGGTTTTCCAGGCTGGCATTTGGAATGTACTGCAATGAGTACGAAATATTTAGGTAATCAATTTGATATTCACGGCGGCGGAATGGATCTGAAATTTCCACACCACGAATGCGAGATTGCACAAGCAGAAGCCTGTAACCATACTTCACCCGTAAATTATTGGATGCATGCCAATATGCTTACGCTTAACGGCAAAAAAATGTCGAAATCTACCGGAAACTACATTTTACCGAATGATATGTTTACGGGAGAAAACGATGTTTTGAGCAAACCCTTCTCGCCTACCGTTACCAAATTCTTTATGTATCAAGCGCATTACCGAAGCATTTTAGATTTCAGTAGTGATGCTTTGGAAGCTTCAGAAAAAGGATTTAATAGATTGATGGACGCCTACCGAATGCTTCCAGACTTGAACACTTCAGCAAAAAGTAGCATTGACGTTGAAAGCTGGCGAAAAGCTTGTTACGACGCAATGAATGACGACTTTAATAGTCCTATTTTAATCGCCCATCTTTTTGAAATAGTGAAGTTTGCTAACGCCATAAAAGACGGAAAAGAAACTATTTCTATAAATGATTTAGAAATATTGAAACAAACTACAGACAGTTTTCTTTTTGATGTTTTAGGACTTCAAGATACTGTTTCAGAAAATTCAAAGGATGGCGAAAAACTTTCGGCTGCGGTAGAAATTCTTATTCAATTAAGAAATCAGGCACGTGCCAATAAAGATTTTGCAATGAGCGATAAAATTCGCGACGAACTTGCTTCAAAAGGAATTCAGTTAAATGATGGAAAAGATGGAACTTCTTTTTCGTTGAACTAAAAATATGGTGTCGGGAATAGTTTATGAAAAAAATTCTAACATATCCATTCATACTTTTAATTAGAGGATATCAAAATTTTATTTCTCCCTTCACGCCAAATACGTGTCGTTATTCGCCTACTTGTTCGCATTACGCAGTTGATGCGTTAAAAACACACGGCTTGCTAAAAGGCGGTTGGCTGGCTTTAAAACGAATTGGGAGCTGTAACCCTTGGGGTGGCCAAGGCTACGATCCCGTGCCACCAAAAAAGGAGTGAATTTGAACCTATAATTGGCAACCTATTTGTTTAGAAGATTAAACATTTCACAATAAAACAATTTCCCTTTATTACTTTTTCGCTTTTGTTATCTTTACGCAGCGTTTTAAAATCTCCACTATGCACTATTTAAGTTTTACCTGGAACCCTTCTGAAGGGATTGATCTTGGCTTTTTCATGATTCGCTTCTACAGCTTAATGTTTGTGGTGGCGTTTAGTTTGGGCTGGGTGCTCACTAAAAAGATTTTTGATCGAGAGGGCATGCCGCAAGAAAAGCTTGACAGTCTTTTTATTTACATGGTTGTTGCTACCTTAATTGGCGCTCGTTTGGGGCACGTTATCTTTTATCAATCTGAACTTTTTGTGCAAGATCCGCTTTCGGTTTTCTTGCCCATAAGCACAGTACCAGAGTTTGAATTCACAGGTTTTCAAGGATTGGCAAGTCACGGAGCGGCAATCGGTATTTTAATAGCAATGTATTATTACACTAAAAACGTAATTAAAAAACCATTTTTATGGATTATGGATCGCATTGTAATTGCAGTGGCAGCAGGTGGGATTTTCGTTCGAATTGGAAATTTTTTAAATTCTGAAATCATTGGTAAGCCATCTGGCGACTCTCCACTGGGCGTGCGTTTTGTACACGAGGGCATTTTAAAGCGAGAAGCTGTGCAAGCAACCGGTATTCAAGACCCGAGCAAGGCTTATGATGCAATTGTACATAACCCACAGTTTGCAGATTTACTTAATAGTGTTCCCTTTCGCCATCCAGCGCAGCTTTATGAAGCGGCTGGGTATGTAATTGTGTTTTTAGTATGCTGGTATTTGTATTGGAAAACGGAACGCAGAAAGCAAATAGGCTACATATTTGGCGTGTTTTTGATCCTTCTTTTTATGGTTCGATTTATCGTGGAATATGTAAAAGAAAGTCAAGGCGGGTTTGAATCTGCACTCGGTCTGCTATCCACCGGACAATGGTTAAGTGTTCCTTTCGTACTCGCGGGAATCTACATTATGTGGAATGCTTCAAAAAAACCTATGGTTGAATAAAATAAAGTAACCACGAATACACGAATATTTTTTAAATTATTATTCGTGTATTCGTGGTTTTTAATAATTTCTTCAAATGAAAAAAATACTTATTTCAGCAGCAATTGTTGGATCTATACTTACATTTTATAATTGCAAAGACGCTGGTAATTCAGAAACACAAAGCTTAACGCAAGAAATTACGTTTACCAAAGAAGGTGAACTTCAACTTTTAAAAGCTGAAAACGATTCCATTATAGCTTCGCTGGATATTGAAATAGCCGATGATGAATACCAAACTGAAACAGGGCTAATGTACCGCCACTCAATGGCTGAAAACCAGGGAATGCTTTTCGTATTTAAAGTTATGCAACCCCGTTCTTTTTATATGAAGAACACTAAAATTCCACTGGATATTATCTATTTAGATTCTGAAAAGAAAATAGTAAGCATCCAAAAAAACGCTAAACCATTCGATCAGACTTCGCTTCCTTCCGAAGGTGCTTCACAATATGTACTAGAAGTAAATGCGGGGCTTTCTGATTCCTGGAAGCTTAAAAAGGGCGATAGAATAGAATTTATCAACAGTAAATAAACCTAAAAAATACCAGTTATTTAATAAATAAACCCTGGTCCATTGGCCGGGGTTTTTATTTTAATTTTTTTCTCGTTATTTAAAAGTTAAAACTATATTTGGTCTTCTCCCCTTTTAATTTACTCGTTTACGGAAAGCCGTAATTGGGAAATTTTACTTTGATTTATATTGGCAATAAAACTACACAAACGTGTAGCGTAGATGCGGTTTAACTTTAAGATCTGCATATATACACTTGTTTATACCCCAATTAATAGGTAACCATTTTATATAATTTTTCTTAATAACTCTAAAAGATAAGAAAACTATGATGTAAATAGATGAGCTTTAAAAAGAGGAACATTTTACTAGGTATTGAGTCCTCGTCGTTTTAATCTTTTATAAAGGTTGGATTCAATTAATTCCACTACAGTAGCCTTAAGCTAATTAATTAAAATGGCCATTGTTCAAAAGTTCAATGGCCCTAAATAAAATATATGAAAAAATTATTCCTACTTATTATTTTAACAACCACAACCTATTCTTATTCTCAAATAGAAGAAAGAAAGGGCAAACTCTTTTTTAAGATTGGGTCTGAATATCGTATTACGCCCTTACCCTATGATTTTGGTAAAATAGATCAACGAATACCTGCCGATATAGATGTCCAAAATTCAGGCGTAGCATTTCACTATGGGTTTGATTATTTCATAACCAAAAACCTAGGTATTGGATTTAATAATTCTTTTAGGTACGATGTGCTAATCAGAAATGTAAATGAAATAGACCAAGAAAATGGCTTTCAAAAAACGGATAAAACGTTGATTGTGGGAGGTCATTTATATTTAGATTACCACGTTAAAGTGTTCAAAAATTCAGAGCTTTTTGCCCGTGTGGGACCGTCTTTGCTAAACGGTGGTACGGAATATATGAATAAGACTACTTTTTATGATAATCAAGGTAATATTTTAGGTAGTTCATTTAGCAATGAAACATTAGAGTTTTTTGCGACTAATATCGCAATTGGCTATAAAAAGCAAAAAGTAGAGTTGTTAGTAGGTTTATATTCTTCAAGCACTTCCAACTATTTTGACGAAACTGAAAGTTTAAAAATACCTTATATAAACATTACCTATACAATCGGAAAAATGTGGAAATAAGAATATCATTTTTATTCCATAAAAAAAGACCTTTCCAAACTGGAAAGGTCTTTTTTATTTACTTCAAAAGAGTTTCGAGTACTATGCCTCTAAGGCAGCTTCCTCTTCTTCTTTTTTGTCTATTAAATCTTCAACTTTTTTGCGCTTCACTGTATCGTACATAATAGGCGTTGCGATAAACAACGATGAATAAGTACCTACTACAATACCTACAATAATTGCAAACAGTAGCCCGCGGATAGATTCTGCACCAAAGAAGAACATACTCAACAACACGATAAGTGTGGTGAAAGAGGTGTTCAACGTTCTACTAAGTGTACTACTTAAAGCTAAATCGATAATTCTATTCATCTTCCAGCCTGGGTGTTCACCGAAGTATTCACGAATACGGTCAAATACAATTACCGTATCATTCAGTGAGTATCCAATTACAGTAAGTATAGCCGCAATAAATGCTTGGTCAATCTCCATACTAAATGGCATAAACCTGTATGTTAGTGAGAATACACCTAATACTAAAAGCACATCGTGGAATACAGCCGCAACTGCTCCCAAACTAAACTGCCATCTTCTGAATCGTAATAAAATGTAAAGGAACACAACTATTAGCGACCCAAATACAGCCCAGAATGAATCTGTTTTTATATCATCTGCAATAGTAGGACTTACTTTGTAATACTCCATTCTACCGATCGTTTTTCCTTCGCCATCACCTACAAAATCATCGTAAGTTATACCTGCTGGAAAATGCTTTTTCACGGTTTCGAAGAGCATATGCTCTATTTCTTCATCAACGTCCGTTCCTGTTTCATCTACTTTATATTTTGTGGTAATCTTCAATTGGTTATCACCACCGTAGGTTTTAGCTTCTGCACTTCCGAAAGCTTCAATTAAATCATCTTGAATTTCAATTGAATTAACATCTTTCGCAAAACGTACAGTATAAGTACGTCCACCAACAAAATCAACACCTTGGTTAAGACCATTGGTAAACAATGAACCAAGACTTATTACAATCATAACTGCTGAAAATATATACGCTGTTTTACGCTTTTTCAAGAACGAAACGTGCACGTTAGTGAACAAGTTCTTAGTAATTGACGTAGAACAAGGTAATGACTTACCGTTTTGAGTATATCTATCAATAAACAATCTTGTTATGAAAATTGCAGTAAACAATGAAGTTGCAATACCTATTAATAAAGTTGTTGCAAAACCTTGAATCGGTCCAGTACCGAATACCAAAAGAATTAAACCAGTAAGACCTGTTGTAATGTTTGCATCTAGAATAGAAGATAACGCGTTATTGAAACCATCTTTGACGGCATCCTTCTGCGCCTTGCCTTTGGCGAGCTCTTCCTTAATCCTTTCAAAGATTAGCACGTTTGCATCTACAGACATACCAACCGTTAATACAATACCGGCAATACCCGGTAAAGTAAGTACAGCTCCTAGACCAGCAAGAATTCCGAAGATGAACAAAATGTTCACCAATAGGGCAACATCAGCAAAAGCTCCCGCTTTTCCGTAGTAACCAATCATCCATAAAAGAACGATTATAAGTGCTACTCCAAAAGAAAGCACACCACTACTAATAGCCTCTTGACCCAATGTTGGACCAACAACCTCTCCTTGAATAATTTCAGCAGAAGCTGGAAGTTTACCAGCACGAAGTACGTTTGCTAAATCCTGACCTTGGTTTACAGTGAAGTCTCCTGAAATTTGGCTACGTCCACCAGAAATAGGTCCAGAAGTTACGCCCGGCGCAGAGTATACTATATTATCTAAAACAATAGCAATCTGGCTTTGGTTTTCGTAAGCAGCACCTGTTAGTTGCTCCCAAACTTTAGCTCCTTGGCCATTCATTTGCATAGAAACTACGATTCGACTTAAGTTGTCAAATTCTTGTCTTGCATCTACAACTACACTTCCTCCAAGTGGCGGAACATTACCTCTGTTACCCTTTAGGGCGTATAGCGCAGTTACTTCTTCACCATTTAATTGTGCGTCTGCTACTGGCAAGCCCCACACAAATTTTGCGTAACGCAGTTCGTTTGGCAACAACGATTTTATTTGAGAGTTGCGCAAATAACCGTTAATAGCTGCAGTATCTTTTAGTTTAAAAGTAGCAATTACTGGACCTCCTTGATTACCCAAAGAAACCATTTTTGAAAGTATTGGGTTCGCTTTGTTATCGTCCACAAGTGTGTCACTTACATCCTGACCACCTAAAAGTTTACTAACGTCATCATCTTCTGTTTTTGAAGAATCGATTACTTTTTCAGTAGTTTCCGTAGTTTCTGTCGCCTCTGTTGTTGTAACAGCTGTGTTTGCCATTGCAATTTCACCTGCTTTAGTATCGGCAGCTTGAAGGAAACTTGCTACTTCATCAAATTTATATACATCCCAGAATTCTAGTTGGGCAGTACTTTGAAGTAATTTTCTTACCCTGTCTACATCTTTTGCACCCGGAAGCTCTACAAGTATTCTTGCAGATTTACCCAAACGCTGAATGTTAGGTTGAGTTACACCAAATTTATCGATACGCTTTCTTAATACTTCAAAAGCAGAAGTAATAGATTCGTCTATTTTCTTCTCAATAACTGGTTTTACTTGTGAGTTGGTCATTCCAACTTTAATTACATCTTCCAAGTTCTTATTGAAGAAAATGTCTGGCGAGGCAAGATCATTTTCACCCGGAAGGGCTTCAAACGCCTTAAAGAAAGACTCTAAATAAGTATCTTGGCTATCTTTCTGAAGATCTTTTGCATTCTCCAAAGCTTGGTTGAATGCAGGGTCTTTGGTATTATTTGCAAGACCTTTCAAAATATCTTTTACAGATACTTCAAGAATTACATTAATACCTCCTTTAAGGTCAAGACCTTTATTCAACTCTTTATCCTTTGCGGTATTGTAGTCAATTCCTAAAAATACAGGATTATTTGCTACAGAGTCAAGGTAGCGATTTTCCGCTGCGTCCCGCTCGTGTGGTTCATTTTCAGAAAATTTGCTATTCGCAAATTCCTTGGCGCTATCTTCTACCTTGTTCGCAATGAACGTAAAAGAAAGCTGGTAAATACATACCAATCCAAAAAGGATGGCAAATACGGTAACTAGTCCTTTATTTTGCATGTTTAAATTATTAGGTCAGATTTTTTTATCCCAATTCCGAAGCCTCGAAATAGGAGCGCAAATATATCATTTGCCTTGTTATCTAACAATTATCGTGGTTATTAAAAAATAAATTTTGTTTGCTTCGGAAATGTGATAAACCAAAGCTATTTTTCTAAAGTGAAGTAGTTTCTTCCATCATTAAAAACGTGAAGATTTCCTTTAAGATAATGGGCCAGCCCGTACCTCTGGAATTTTATATGAAGTAACATCTATTAAAAGTGAAATATTGCGGTAGTTTTTAAACGCAACTATTTCAATACCTTGTTTTATATCAAATTTGGTTTCTGTGTCGCCAACTGATAAAAAGGGTTTTAAATATTGGTCCTTGGCAGATTTTACAACTACCGGCAAACCTTGCAAACCGATGCTAGAACCGTAATCCTGTTGGATTTTGATTACATCTAATTTATAAATATGCGTGTTTTCACTGAAAGGAATGCTAGAAGGAAAATTCTTTTCATTAAAACCAGTTTCGGCGAGTTGAAGTTTGTTAGGCGTATTAAACAAACCTTTTATTGTGGCAACATCTGTTACGCTATAATAAGTAATTTTTAGCTTGCCGTTAGCTATTTCGGAAACTACAAAATTTGCAATCCCAATAGATTCTAACTGAGAAGTAACGTTGGCAATGGCTTGTTTCGCTTCAGAAGCGCTTACATTTTCAGTATTAAACTGAACAACAATTTCCTGATTAGGCAGCGTAGATTGCTCCAGACTTACTCCAAAAGAAGCAAGGGCAATAATTAATACAGGAATATACCATCTCCAGTTCACGCGCCAAATATAAAAAAATAACTTTAGAAATGATGCAGGATTGAGAAAATGACGTAGGACAGTAGGACATAAGACTTAGGACTAAATTTGAAGCATTTTGAAAATAATTGCTTCAAATTTTTTGGCTTTTTTGTCTTTTGTCATACGTCCTTTCGTCTTATGTCCTCTTAAAACTCTAATTCAAAATAAAGACTGCTTTCGGGGATGGCTTCTGTAACGTCTTCGCCTTTCAAAACCTCATCACTTTCATTCATCAGTTTTAGATTTACTTTCCAGTAGCCAGTCATTGTTAACGACAACTTACCGTCGTACGTTTTAGTTGCAGCATTGTAAGTCATATCAACATTATTGGGCGAACTGTGGTTACCCATTCCAGTCATTCTTGGATCGACGGTTATTTTATAATTTTCAACCATTGGGAAATTCATCATCGTTTCCATTTTGTATAATACAGCTTGCATATCGTTTATTGCAACCTTCGGTTCTTGAGGGTTCACGTATGCCAAAATGTAGCGCACATCATCACTACCCACAAAAACTTGTGTTTTTTTCAATCCATTTGCTGGCTCGGTTACTGAAACTCTCAGCGCTTCCTCCATTTCTTGTCCGTTCATTGAATAATTCAGCGTTACGTTCCAATATTCTGTGTCGTTGCCAGCCATCTGAAAAACAATATACCCTTTATAAACAGTACTTTCTTCGGTATTGCTCAACATGCTATGTGGCGCACTATGCTCCACAGTTTCCATATGCATCATCGGCATCCAAGTAGGCGCAGCGTTGGTAAGAAATTTATCACTGGCTTTGTCTTTAATTCTAATGGAAATTTCATTGTAACCAACTTCAAGATTTTGTTTTGCTGAATAAATCTGCACAGTATGATCGGTCGCAGGAATTTCATAAATCATGGTTAAACCTTCAACGGGGTTAACTTCTTCAGGAGTATCATTTTCATCATCAGAACAACTTACGAATGAAACTGAAAAAATTAAAATTGCGAATATATATTTTAGTGTTTTCATCTTTAATTTTTATTTTGAATAATTAATTTATTGAATAAGAAATAGTTGCGTAAAAGTTTCTGCCCTTCCGTGGAATGTTGTTCCAGTCGGTATAGGACGAATAGTTAGTGTCGAGAATGTTTTCAATTCCTGCTTTCACAAAAAGATCATTATCATTTATAAAGAAACGTTTCCCAAAGCTCGCCGATAACGTGGCATAAGCCGCAGTTTTCGTTTCGCCGTAAGCTGGATTGTAATTTGTTTGCTCCCCTGCCCCGTCAGCTGAAAGCGATGCAGAATATTGATTTTTGTAAAAATCGATTGCACTTCTGTATGAAAGCGGACTAATTAATGGTAAGTTTTCGCCATCATTATCAACCCCCCTGTGATACGAAACACTACCAGATAATTTAAAAGCATTCGAAATATTGTAACGTCCCGAAAGCGAAGCATTAAAAAGTTGTGCATAATCTAGATTGGTGTAAAACTTAACACCATCTGCACCAATAGTCATCGTACTAAGCGAATTATCAACCACTCCTATTATATAGTTAAAAACGTGGAAGTAGTTTGCCGCAGCAGTAATTTCAAAAATTGGTTTTTTATAAGTGATCGAAAGGTTTGCATCTGCAGAGCTTTCAGTATTTAAATCAGGATCACCAATGTAATCGTGATTATCAAAACTGTTGAACAAATAAAAACCATACCCCTCCGAAACCGAAGGTGCTCGCTCGCCATACGACAGACCACCGTTTAAGTGAAAATCATTCAGCATTCTATGGTACTGTGCCGAAAAGCTTTTTAAAAACCGGGTATTTGTCTTTTCCATTTCTGGATAGAAAATCTTTAAGCTATTCAACCCAAACTCATCTGCTACAGCATTTGAATGATATGCCAAACGTGTGGAAAGTTTAAGCGAAGCTTTTTTAAACGCAATATGATCTTCGGCATAAAAACCAACATCTTTGGTACGCACATCTGGCCAGGTTAACATAAACATCAACGGCTCATTGCTATTGGCTGGATACATCGTCATTTCTGCATAACTCTTGTTGTAAAAACCATCCAACTTAAAAAAGAAATGATTCTTTTTTTTGTTGAAATTAGCCTGCGTATAAAATCCCGCGGTTTCACTCCAACCCGGCATATCCATGTGTATTGGCACGTCTGGACGCTTGGTATCGTCCATTGTGTGTTTTATGGTATTGTAGTACAATTTAGATTCCCAATTGCTGAAATTTCCGAACAACGTATCCTGATTAAAACTCACAGAACCAATCACCGCCCGCGCTAAATAAACGTCCATCGTCAATGCTGGGTAGCCCACATCGTTCGCTTCATCATATATTAAGGTAGCAGAAACAGATTTATCGGCAGCCAATTTATAACCGGAATTTACGGAGAAGTTATATTTTTCGAATTGCGAAAAATTCACTTCTTTGTCGCCTCCAGCTTTGTAATTATCTGCCTTTCGATAGATTGCATCGGTATTTAAATAGAATTTTTCATCGGAATAATTCAGTTCGCCACCAAAAACACGCATCGTATTATTGCTTTCAAATCCGCTTTCAAACGAGCCAGTCCAGCCTGTGGGTTTAAAATTGCTTTTGTCCAATTTCAAATTAATTCCGCCGCCAATAGTATTTCCAAAAGCTGCGCCCTGCTGCCCAGAACCTATTTCTGCTTCCGATAAATTTGAGACATCAACATACGATGTTATCGGGTCCATTTTATCGGTACACGCTCCAAAAATCTGCATACCGTCAATGGTTATCGCCAGCCGTTCCGAAGCCATATCGTTCATTGTTGGCTCCCAAGCGTAAGCACCGCGTTTCACCATTTTTATGCTGCGTGAGGATTCTAAAAACTCATCTAATGTAGATAAAGGTTTACGCTGTTTTTGATGATCTAATTGTTTACCAGCCGAAATTACAATCACTTCGTTAAGCTGGATTAATTTTAGGCTATCCGTTGGTATTTCTTGAGCAATCAATTGCGACGTAAAAGTGCCGCAAAACAGTGCACACCAAAGGCTACCCATAAGCATTCCCTTTAAAGGAAACACACTTATAAATGCTTTCATTTTCTAATAGTTTTGATAATTTAAAAAGAGTGGCATTTCTGAAATATTCTAAAGAAATTTCAAAAAAGTACCGTTGCTAATAAATTATCCCAACTGTGGAGGATGAAGAATTTTTGAAATGAAAAGAGAAGAATTTAAATTTGGCTGATAGCCCGTATTTTCAACGGAAGCAAATTCGCTTTCCGATGTAAACACATATTCTATTATATTTTCTGAAATAATAAACTGCGGAATTTCAGTTTTTGAAGCTTTTCCGCTGAAAGGATTATCATCTTCAGCACCGGCTTCCTTGGCCAATTCTTTAGATAAATGGCACTTTCCATTACACTGCATTTCCGGCTTGTCTTTATTTTCGCAAAGCACGTTAACTATGTAATCATAATTCAACACATATTCCACTACAGGCCACATTGGTTTTGTAAGCATAATTATGCAAGCGGATATGAGAATTACGTTTTTCACAAGTCAAAGATACTACGCATATTGGGCCTCAAAAATGATTTTTATCACATATTTAAGTATTATTTAAACGAAAAAACTTGCCTGATTAAATAATTTAACAACCTACAATTATTTTCAAAATTTGTCAACTTTTTAGTGTTAATAAATATTTATTTACTTGTTTTACAGGCTATTAACAATGCTTTCTTGACAACTTTAAATTTTTATATTGAAATGAGGAATACTAATTCATTATATTTACCTACTTTAAAATATGATTATAATAACCGTCAAAACCCATTTCAGAATATGCAAATAAAAAACGCCGTCTCCACTCCGACAACCTACACACAAGATGAAGCTTTTGATGCTTCAGTTGAATATTTTAAAGGCGATGATCTTGCCGCCCGAGTTTGGGTAAACAAGTATGCCCTCAAAGATTCTGACGGGAATATTTACGAAAAAACACCGAATGACATGCACCACCGCATCGCAAAAGAAATTGCGCGCGTGGAACAACGCTATGCAAATCCATTAACGGAAAAGGAGGTTTTTGACGCAATAAAAGATTTTAAATACATAGTACCACAAGGTAGCCCGATGGCAGGAATTGGGAATCCATACCAGATTGCTTCGCTTTCAAATTGCTTCGTAATTGGTAACAACGGCGATTCAGATTCCTACGGCGGAATTATGAAAATAGACCAAGAGCAAGTACAATTAATGAAGCGTCGCGGCGGTGTGGGGCACGACCTTTCACATATTCGCCCAAAAGGTTCTCCAGTAAAAAACTCTGCACTTACTTCAACTGGGATCGTTCCTTTTATGGAGCGTTATTCAAACTCCACTCGCGAGGTTGCTCAAGACGGGCGTCGCGGAGCATTAATGCTTTCAGTTTCCATCAACCACCCAGATTCTGAAGATTTTATTGACGCAAAAATGGAGCAAGGCAAAGTTACTGGCGCCAATGTTTCTGTGCGTATGGACAATGCTTTTATGCAAGCCGTAAAAGACGGAAAAAATTACACCCAGAAATACCCAATCTTTAGTGAAAACCCAAAGAATACTAAAGAAATTGAAGCTGGTAAACTTTGGAAAAAAATAGTTCACAACGCGTGGAAATCTGCCGAACCAGGGATTCTTTTCTGGGATACAATTATTAATGAATCAGTGCCAGATTGCTATGCAGATTTGGGTTACAAAACTGTTTCTACCAATCCATGTGGCGAAATTCCATTATGCCCTTACGACTCCTGTCGTTTGTTAGCCATGAACTTGTTTTCATACGTTGAAAATCCTTTTACAGATAAGGCTGAATTCAACTTTGAATTATTCAAAAAACACATTGGTATCGCCCAAAAAATAATGGACGATATAATCGATTTGGAACTTGAAAAAGTAGATGCCATAATCGAAAAAATTGACGCAGATCCACAAACTGAAGAGGTGAAAGCCGTTGAAAAAAATCTTTGGTTAAATATTAAACATAAAGCAGAAGAAGGCAGAAGAACCGGTATTGGCATCACTGCAGAAGGCGACATGCTAGCTGCTTTAGGCATTAAATACGGAACTCAAG
The DNA here is from genome assembly GCF_058068205.1 of Aequorivita sp. IT1282. NCBI lineage: Bacteria > Pseudomonadati > Bacteroidota > Flavobacteriia > Flavobacteriales > Flavobacteriaceae > Aequorivita > Aequorivita sp. IT1282. Next base: position 16,531 of record NZ_JBYRHR010000006.1, read on the forward strand.
AAGGTAACGATTTTTCAGTTGAAATCCATAAAAAAATGGCTTTGGAAACGTATCGCGCTTCCGTTTACGCTGCGAAAGAAAGAGGTGCTTTCAAAATATTCGATTCTGAAAGAGAAAAAAACAACCCGTTTATTCTTCGCCTTAAAGATGCCGATGAAAAGTTGTATTACGATATGTTAGAATACGGCCGTCGTAATATTGCATTGTTAACTATTGCACCCACCGGAACAACTAGTTTAATGACTCAAACCAGTTCTGGAATTGAGCCAGTATTTATGCCTGTTTACAAACGAAGAAGAAAAGTTAACCCGAACGACAAAAACGTGCGTATTGACTTTGTAGATGAATTGGGGGATAGCTGGGAAGAATATGTAGTTTTTCACCACCGTTTTAAGCAATGGATGGAAGTTAAAGGCATAGACACTAGTAAAAATTACAGCCAAGAAGAATTAAATAAAATAGTTAAGAAATCGCCTTACTACAAAGCTACTTCTAACGATGTGGATTGGTTGAGCAAAGTGCGTATGCAAGGTGCTGTACAAAAATGGGTGGATCACTCAATTTCTGTGACCATCAATTTACCAAATGATGCTACCGAAGAATTAGTAGGCAAATTGTATTTGGAAGCTTGGCAAGCAGGCTGTAAAGGTGTTACCGTTTACCGTGATGGTTCTCGTTCTGGAGTTTTAATTTCTAACGAAGAAAAGAAAGAAGAAGTAAACGAAAAACTTACCGCTTTCCCAACCAAACGTCCCGAAAGTTTAGATGCAGATGTAGTTCGTTTTCAAAATAGCAAAGACAAATGGATTGCTTTTATCGGCTTAATTGACGAAAAACCTTATGAAATCTTTACTGGTTTTGCAGATGACGAAGATGGTATTTTAATTCCGCGTTGGGTAAATGACGGTGCTATTATAAAAAACCGAAATGAAGACGGAACGTCACGTTACGATTTTCAATACAAAAACAAAAGAGGTTATAAAACCACTATTGAAGGGCTTTCGCATAAATTCAATCCAGAATTCTGGAATTATGCAAAACTAATTTCAAGCACACTCCGTCACGGAATGCCAATTGAAAAAGCTGTAGAATTAATCAACAGTCTTCAATTAGATACCGAAAGCATTAATACTTGGAAAAACGGTGTTGCTCGTGCATTAAAACGTTATGTTGCAGATGGTACCGAAGCACGCAAACAGAAATGTGAAAACTGTAATAGTACTTCGCTTATTTACCAAGAAGGTTGTTTGACTTGCAAAGATTGTGGGTCCTCAAAATGTGGGTAAAAAAAGACGTAGGACTTAAGACCGCTGAGCTGTAAGACTTAAGACTAAAACCCCAAAGGTTTTAAAAACCTTTGGGGTTTTTCAATAAAAAAGACCTGTCAGGTTTTGAAAACCTGACAGGTCTAAATAATAGAAATAGTAGTAAATTTTCTCTCAAATAAAAAAGCCGGCACAAGCCGGCTTTTTAAATTTTATAAAGTTTCACTTAAACTATAATTCAAGCAAATCATTCGTTTTACGAACACCTTCAGCACTTTCTTTCATGTGTGCTTTTTCATCATCGCTCAACTCTAATTCTACAATTTTTTCGATACCGTTGCGACCCAAAATAACTGGAGCACCAATACAAATATCTTTCAATCCGTATTCACCATCAAGCATTACAGAACAAGGAAACATTTTCTTCTGGTCGCAAGCAATTGCCTGAACCAAACCTGAAACTGCAGCACCCGGTGCGTACCAAGCTGAAGTTCCTAACAATTTGGTTAATGTAGCACCACCAACTTTGGTGTCTTCCATTACTTGATCCATTCTTTCTTCTGAAATGAACTTACTTACAGGAACACTATTTCTAGTTGCTAAACGTGTTAATGGCACCATTCCAGTGTCACTGTGACCGCCAATTACCATTCCGTCCACATCGCTAATTGGCGCGCCTAAAGCTTCTGCCAAACGATACTTGAAACGTGCGCTATCTAAAGCACCACCCATTCCTATGATTTTACTTTTGTCTAAACCTGATGTTTTATGAACCAAATACGCCATAGTATCCATCGGGTTACTCACTACGATTATAATAGTTTTAGGAGAATGCTTAACAAGGCTTGAAGAAACATCCTTCACAATTCCTGCGTTGATACCGATTAATTCTTCGCGAGTCATTCCTGGCTTACGTGGAATTCCACTTGTAATTACGCAAATATCGCTATCCGCAGTTTTAGAGTAATCATTTGTTACACCCGTAATTTTGGTGTCGAAACCATTTAAAGAAGCCGTCTGCATTAAGTCCATTGCTTTTCCTTCAGCAAAACCTTCTTTAATATCTAACAAAACTACTTCGCTTGCAAAATTCTTGATGGCAATGTACTCTGCACAACTTGCGCCCACAGCACCTGCTCCTACAACTGTTACTTTCATTTATTTATTTTTTATTGATTATTACTATTTTCTAATTAGAGACGAACCTATTTTTCGGTTCAAATTTAGTAAGGTTGAAATGTTTCACAAAAATACAATTATCTAATATAAAAGTCGAGAAACAAGCCTATTAAATTCCGAAGTGCATTCCCAAGGTAGCATTGTTATACTCAGCAATATTATAATCTACGTTAAGTCCGAAAAACCCTAATTTTAAGCTTGCTCCAAGCGTACCTCGTATTCCCGAAACTTTATTTTTTACACTAAAGGGATCTGTAAATTCGCTGGTAGTTTCGAATAATGGAATCCCAGCTTTTACCCGATACGTTCCTAAAACATCAAAATCTGAAGTTCCTGAAAGATAACCTATACCTCCATAAACATTGAATATTGGCAGTTTTGTGGATGCCTGAAGTTGAAATAGCCACGAATTCTGTTTCAAATCGAATTGTTGATTTTCACCTTCAATTATATCATCATTGGTAAAATCGTAATTCGCATTCAAATTATTATAAGCTATCAATCCTGAAATTGCAACCGGGAAAATTTTATTTGCTGGAAGCCATTCGGTAATTTCGTGTTGTACTCCTAAGCCAAAAACTCCAACTTTCACATCTTCGCGATCAATTTTTGGAAAGTAGCGAACTTTTAATTCCGTTGCTTTAAAAACACCAATCCGACCTTGTAAAAAGGCGGTTGGTAAAACATTTACATTTACCGAAGCCAAGCCTTGAGGTAACAAAAATTCAACATCCTCGGTAAACACTCCATTTTGAACTTCGGCATAGACAACTATATCTGGATTGTTTTCGCCAAAAGCAGTTGCCACTTGCTTCACAGTGCTACCATCTCTGAATTTTAAATTGTTGTAATCGGCAGTGTTTAAAGTGAAAGTTTTGTTTTCATCTTTAATAAAGGTTGCATTACCCACTATTGAAATTTCAAATTTAAGTGGCTTCTTAACCTCGGCAGACTGCATCCAACCGTTCGAGGTATTGTAAAGCATTGCCTCGGCGCCAGGAGTAATATAATTTCCAGCAAATCTTTGCGCATCTTCTACACCCGCTGCCAAAAGATCTTCAAGATTTTCTTGCGAAATCATCGAAATACTTGATAATAATCCAAAAAGTAAGATTAGGTTTTTCATAACGCTTTTGTTTAAAACACATTGAAATTAAAAAACCCCCACCGAAAGGTGAGGGTCTTTGTAAAAAGTTTAACGAAATGCTTACACGTCAATATTCGCATAAATTGCGTTTTTCTCAATAAACTCACGTCTTGGCGGAACTTCATCGCCCATAAGCATTGAGAATATTCTATCTGCTTCAGTACCGTTATCTATGGTTACTTGGCGCAACGTACGGAATTCTGGGTTCATTGTAGTATCCCAAAGTTGCTCTGCGTTCATTTCACCCAAACCTTTATAACGTTGGATAGAAGCGCTGCCTCCAAATTCTTCGTTTAATTTGTCGCGGGCTTTATCACTCCAAGCGTATTCTTTCTTGGCTCCTTTTTTCACTAAATATAGCGGTGGCGTGGCAATGTAAACACACCCAGCCTCAACCAATTCGCGCATATAGCGGAAAAAGAATGTCAAAATTAAAGTTGCAATGTGGCTACCATCCACATCCGCATCACACATAATAACTACTTTGTGATAGCGTAGTTTTTCTAAGTTTAGCGCCTTACTATCTTCTTCTGTACCGATGGTAACACCGAGTGCAGTGTAGATATTTCTAATCTCTTCGTTTTCAAAAACTTTGTGGTGCATTGCTTTTTCCACATTAAGAATTTTACCACGAAGCGGTAATATAGCCTGAAAATTACGGTCACGACCTTGCTTTGCAGTTCCACCCGCCGAATCTCCCTCTACTAGGAATACTTCACATTTTACTGGATCCTGCTCAGAACAATCAGAAAGTTTTCCTGGTAAGCCTCCACCGCTCATCACGGTTTTACGCTGTACCATTTCGCGAGCTTTACGTGCCGCATGGCGCGCTTGTGCTGCAAGTATTACTTTTTGAACTATTGTTTTTGCATCATTTGGATGTTCTTCCAAATAGTTTTCAAGCATTTCTGAAACTGCTTGGCTTACTGCCGCAGTAACCTCGCGGTTACCCAATTTCGTTTTTGTTTGGCCCTCAAATTGTGGCTCCTGTACTTTTACCGAAATGATAGCCGTTAATCCTTCACGGAAATCATCTCCAGCAATCTCGAATTTCAATTTATCGAGCATACCCGAAGCATCGGCATATTTCTTCAACGTACGGGTTAATCCAGATCGGAAACCGGCAAGGTGCGTACCACCTTCGTGCGTATTAATATTGTTAACGTAAGAGTGAAGATTTTCACTAAACGAAGTATTATAAACCATTGCAACCTCAACTGGAATATCGTTCTTTTCGCCTTCCATTGAAATTACCTCAGCAATAATTGGCTCACGATTTACATCCAAAAAGCGGATAAATTCTTTTAAACCTTCATCACTGTGGAATTTTTCAGTTTCAAATTCCCCTTCGTCATTTTTATGTCTTTTATCTGTAAAGTAAATGGTGATTCCCTTATTCAAATAAGACAACTCACGCATTCTACTTGCTAGCGTATCATAACTATATTCCAACGTTTGTTGAAAAATATCTGGATCTGGTTTGAAAGTAACAACAGTTCCACGGTAATCAGTTTCACCAACAGATTTTACCGGATACATTGCTTTACCACGCTCGTATTCCTGCTGCCAGATTACACCATCGCGATGTACAGTAGCCGTTAAATGTTCAGAAAGAGCATTCACTACAGAAACTCCAACCCCGTGCAAACCACCCGAAACTTTATAAGAATCTTTATCGAACTTTCCACCTGCACCAATTTTGGTCATTACAACCTGCAGTGCAGAAACGCCTTCTTTTTTGTGAAGGTCTACTGGAATTCCACGACCGTTATCTTTTACGGTAATAGAATTATCTTCATTAATCCACATTTCAATGGTATCGCAAAATCCACCCATTGCTTCATCGATGGAGTTATCCACCACTTCATAAACCAAATGGTGCAAACCACGTGGGCCTACATCTCCAATGTACATTGATGGGCGCATGCGCACGTGCTCCATCCCTTCCAACGCTTGTATCTGGTCGGCGCCGTAACTGCCTTTTTTCTGTTCTTCGCTCATATAATAATTTGAATGATTTTCAGTTTTTTTCGTAACGAACAAATATAACCAAACCCACAATAAAACTAGGGGTTTACGTATTTTATAAGTGATAAGTTATTAACAAATAACTGTGGAAAAACGTTCTTTTTTTGACGTTTTAGAATAGTTTCGGATTTTGGTGTAATAGTTGTGTACTATTTTCGACGAAACAAATGTTCGCTATAAATATTATTCGTGATTTTTTTAAGTGAAAATGAAACTTTCAACTTAAAAAGTAGTCCTATTCTAAAATTGTATTACCTCTTTAAATAAGCTTATATGAAAAAAATATTCCTTTTTACATTCTTTATAATTTCTTCTCTTGCCTTTCAAAATTTACACGCACAGAGTTTTCCACAGATGGATGCCTCTCCAATGGATTTAGCCTTGGCAATACAAGACAAAAATAGCCCACCGTTGGCTAGGGTAATCTATAGCCGCCCTCAGAAAAAAGGACGCGATATTTTTGGCGATTTGGTGCCTTACGGCGAAGTGTGGAGAACCGGTGCAAACGAGGCTACCGAACTTACAATTTACACCCCGTTAAAATTCGGAAAAACGGTTTTGAAACCCGGAACTTATACGCTTTATACTATTCCTGGCGAAGACGAATGGACTGTTATTGTAAACAGCGACACAAATGTTTGGGGCGCTTATAGCTACAAAAAAGAAAAGGATGTTGCGCGCATTAAAGTTGAATGTAAAGACGCTGTAGCTCCTATCGAGTCGCTTTCAATGATATTTCGACCTGAAAAAGATGGGACAACATTAATGATAGGTTGGGATGACCATTATGTAGAAATTCCATTCAAAAAGTAGTAACACTTCAACAGTCGTAAAATAAAAGCACAAATTCCGAAAGAGCTGGAATTTGGTGCTTTTATTTTGAAATATATTTTAGGGAATATTGAGGTATTTATGCGTCTGTAAAGAAACTTTCCATCTCGGATTTTGCATAACGTAATCTACAATTAGCGGACTCATTTTGTCGCGCTTACTCCATTCCGGTTGCAAATAAAGTATACAATCTTTATTCACTTTTGCCGCTTGCTCTTCTGCAAAGCGAAAATCATCTTTATTAAATACAATCACTTTTAGCTCGCTCGCAACTTTATAAACTTCGTCAGTGGGAAGTTTCATTTTTTTGGGTGAAAGACAAATCCAATCCCAAGTTCCAGTTAGTTTATAGGCTCCCGAAGTTTCAATATGAATTTGCATGCCTTGCGCTTTTAACATTTCTGTTAGCGGGCCCATATCCCAAGTTAAGGGTTCGCCACCTGTAACAACAATGGTTTTTGAATGTTTGGCGGCATTCTCAACAATCTGGCCTATAGCCGTTGGCGGATGCAATTCTGCATCCCAACTTTCTTTTACATCGCACCAATGGCAACCAACGTCGCATCCACCTACCCTAATAAAATAGGCGGCTGTTCCTTTGTGGAATCCTTCACCTTGAATTGTGTAAAATTCTTCCATTAAAGGGAGCATCACTCCTTTATTCACCAATTCCAGCACTTCATTTGTCATGGGCGCAAAAGTACTCGAATTGTAACTTAAATTAAATTAATCGGGAAGCAAATTGCAAATAAAGATGTTTAGTTACTTGGAATTTGATACTTTAAAAAACTTAGTGCCCTATAATTTATTACTTTTGAGCAAAATTAGGTGCCATGGCAAACAAAGAGGCTTTTTTTGAACACATTAATAATGGATATACCACCAAGGGAGATTTTATAAATCTTGGCGCGGCAATGCTGGACGGCGAAACCGTTACAAACGCATACGTAAAAATTCCTCTAAAAACACTAAACCGCCATGGGCTAATTGCTGGCGCTACGGGTACAGGAAAAACAAAAACGCTTCAAATTATTGCTGAAAATCTTTCTGAAAAAGGAATTCCAGTACTTATGATGGATATAAAAGGTGATCTCAGCGGGATTGCACAGCCTGGCGCTAACCATCCTAAAATTCAAGAGCGTCATAATGCAATTGGTTTTCCATTTGAAGCAAAGAAATTTCCTGTTGAAATTCTTACACTTTCAGACCAAGAAGGAGTTCGTCTTCGGGCTACAGTTAGTGAATTTGGACCTGTTTTGCTTTCTAGAATTTTAGACTTGAGCGATGTACAATCTGGTATTGTTTCGGTTATCTTCAAATATTGCGACGATAACAAAATGCCACTGCTAGATTTAAAAGACTTCAAAAAAATATTACAATACACTACCGATGAAGGCAAAGATGAATTTGCTGCAGAATACGGTCGTGTTTCATCTTCTTCCACTGGCGCAATACTTCGGAAAGTTGTAGAATTGGAACAACAGGGCGGCGATTTGTTTTTTGGTGAAAAATCTTTTGATACAGACGATTTACTTCGAATTGATGAAAACGGAAGAGGTTATATCAATATAATTCGACTAACAGATATTCAAGATAGACCGAAGCTTTTTTCAACATTTATGCTTAGCCTCTTGGCAGAAATTTACGCCACGTTTCCTGAACAAGGCGATAGCGGAAGACCAGAGCTTGTTATATTTATAGACGAAGCCCATTTAATTTTCAATCAAGCAAGTAGTGCACTGCTCAATCAAATAGAAAGTATTGTAAAATTAATTCGATCAAAAGGGGTTGGACTTTATTTTGTAACTCAAAATCCAACAGATGTGCCAGACGCTGTTTTAAGTCAGTTGGGGTTAAAAATCCAACATGCGCTTAGAGCTTTTACGGCAAAAGATAGAAAAGCAATTAAACTGACTGCGGAAAATTACCCAATCTCTGAATACTATAAAACAGACGAGGTTTTAACGTCTTTAGGAATAGGAGAAGCGTTAGTTAGTGCCCTTAACGAAAAAGGAATCCCAACACCGCTAGCGCGCACCATGCTTCGTGCGCCTATGAGCAGAATGGATGTGCTGACCGATTGTGAATTGAAAGACTTATTGAAAGTGTCAAAATTAATTCCGAAGTACAACGAAGTAACAGACCGCGAAAGTGCTTACGAAATGCTGACTGAAAAAATAGAGATAGCTAACAAAGAAGAAGCAAAGGAAAAAGCACAAAAAGAAAAAGAATCTGTAAGGCGAACTAGCAGTTCTAGTAGAAGTTCAAGTCGCAGGAGCACTTCAAACCCGTGGATAAAAACACTATCTAGCCCCACTGTAATACGCAGTGTTTTGGGCATTTTAGGGAAAATGATGCGGTAATTTCAGCAATTAATAAAATTAATTTTAAATATAAATAACTAAAAACAATAAATGAAAAAGACACTTTTAATAATTGGAATAGTTTCACTTGCTTTTGTTCAATGCGGAAAAAATACTGATCCTTTTGCAATCAACAATGGCGCTATCGGAAACTTGAACAAGGAAATAAAAATCAAACAAATAGACTCCATTTTTGCAGAAGATTCTATAGTAAAAATAAATTCATCTCCCAATGCGCTGGAAACACAAGGTGAAGTAGAAATTTATGAAAAAGGCGGAGTAAAACTTTTACTGTTATCTCCTAATGATGAAAACGATCCTAACTCAACAATCACTAATATTCAGGTTTTCGATTCACGTTACAAAACTGAAAAAGGCTTAAATACTGCAAGTACTTTTAAAGACGTAAAGGCCAATTACACTATCGATAACATAGAAACTACTATTAACGCAGTGGTGATTTTCTTAAAGGAAACTGATGTTTATTTAACCATCGATAAGAAAAACCTTCCGGCAGAACTTCGCTACGATATGAATATTGAAATTGAAGCCAGTCAAATACCAGATGATGCGCCAATTAAATATTTTATGATTGGCTGGGAAGCTGCTAGTGAATAAATTTTTCCTGCAAAGATTTTGTTAAGGTGCGTTAGTACTTGAACCTTTTACTTTAATTTTAATCCAATTAACCATCAAATTCGATTAATTATGATAAAGATTTTAGGTTTTATTTTAACCATTGCTGGCGGAATTAGTTTGGTAATGGGAATTCTTGGTGTGTTCGGAAGTATGGACATCGGAATGAGTCCTTGGGCTTTGATTATTCTTGGAATAGTTTTCTTTTTTGCCGGTATCGGACTCCTAAAACGCCGAAAAGACACAGACGAAACATAAATATTAATTACAAAAACCCTTTGTTTTGCAAAGGGTTTTCTATGTTTAAACCCATTGTTATGGCAAATCCAAGAATTAAAGACGAACTCATTCACGCTTTAAGAAATAATTAATGAGCAACCAATTAAGACCTTTCCATTTGGCAATTCCTGTAGATAATCTGGAACGTTGCCGAGCTTTTTACAGCAACACACTTGAACTTCCCGAAGGTCGCAGCAGCGATCATTGGGTAGATTATAACTTTTTTGGTCATCAGCTTGTAATTCATTTAAAAGAAAAAATATCTGAAGAAGATAAAAGCAGTAATCCGGTAGACGGTAAAGATGTGCCAATACCACACTTTGGCGTTGTGCTAGATATGGAGAGTTTCAAACTATATTCTGAAAAACTAATACAAAAAAACGTTACCTTCATCATTGAGCCTTACGTCCGATTTAAAGGACAGGTGGGAGAACAAGCTACCATGTTTTTTAAAGATCCGGCGGGAAACGCGCTAGAATTTAAAGCCTTCGCAGATTTAACACAATTATTCGCAAAATGATTAAAGAAATACCCCCTCAAATAATTCGACAAGTATTTGTTATTCTGCTTGTAATCCTGATGGGCAGCCTTATTTTTAGGGAAATGCTGCCTTATCTTACGGGTGTTTTAGGAGCCATTACCATTTATGTTTTAATGCGAAAGTGGATGTCTACACTAGTGAATAAAAAAAATTGGAACCCATCCCTAGCCGCAACAGTACTTATGTTATGCTCTTTTGTGGGTATACTTATTCCCGTTGCAGGTATTGTTTTAATGCTTACAAATAAGATAGGTGAAGCAGTTCAAAATTCTGAAGAAGTTGTTCGCGCCTTTAAGAAACAACTCGGGACAATTGAAGATAAATTTGGCTACGATTTAAGCTCTCAAATTGACACATCAGCAATTACTGGGTGGATTTCTGAGAATCTACAAAGTCTTGCAGGAGGAACATTTAACGCATTTATTGCAATTGGGCTAATGTATTTTATGCTCTATTATATGCTTACAAACCGTAAGGAATTACGCGGCTCATTAAAGGATTATATCCCAATGGATCAGAAAAACCTCAAAGAAATTGGCGCTGAAATTCAAACGATGGTGCGTTCCAATGCTTTAGGAATTCCGTTGGTGGCAGTAGCACAAGGTGTCGTGGCGCTAATTGGATTCTTAATTTTTAGTATTGAAGATCCCTTCTTTTGGTTCGTAATTGTTACCATTGGTAGTATGATTCCTTTTGTGGGAACCTTAATAGGAATTCTTCCCGTATTCGTACTAACACTGTCCACCGGTCACAGCTTTCAAGCGTGGGGAATACTTATCTACGGTTTTGTGGTTGTGGGCTCCACAGACAATATAATACGGCTGTATGTTTTGAAGAAATTAGATAACGTTCACCCATTAATTACACTTATTGGGGTAATTGTTGGGGTGCCGTTATTCGGTTTTATAGGTTTAATTTTTGGCCCGCTACTTATTAGTCTATTTATAGTTATCGTTCGTATTTATAGGAAAGAATACGGAAAAGAAGATAGTATTACGAAGCTGGAAAGTTTGTAATAATAACAATATATATGTTTTCGAAAATTGAAAAAACGGCCTTTCCTCCCACCACAAAACCAATGATGGTGTGGGATGGCGAATGTGGTTTTTGTAAATATTGGATTACGCGCTGGCATTCTAAAACCGAAGATCGTATTGAATATAAAACATTTCAGGAAGTTGCTCAATACTTTAAAGACATACCTTTAAAAGAATTTAAAAAAGCATCACGCCTCATTGAAACAGACGGCACAATATATAGCGGTCCCGATTCTGCCTATAAAAGTTTTACTTATTTTGAAGATAGCACATCGCGCTGGCATAAGTGGTACAGAGAATACAACTGGTTTACGAATGTTAGCGACCACACTTACAATTTTATAGCAAAGCATCGAAGTTTTATGTTTATGCTTACAAAGCTCTTCTTCGGAAAAAATCCGGAAGAATTAAAACCGTATTGGTTTCTGTTGCTACTTTTTGTATTTTCAATAGTTTACGTACTACTGAAATTTTTATAACATAATTTTAAAAGTATTCATTTTTCAATTTATTACTTTTAAAATAAAAACAATAAACTATGTTTTTCGGAAAAAAGAAAGATAAGAAATTATCCAATATAGCTATGATGGACTCCAAGGTGAGTGAAAGTTATGTGGAAGAAAAAGTTACCAAAATTCAAGATCACGAAATTGAATTGGTAATGGACAATGAAGAAGCTATTTCAAAAAAACTAAGCAATGCAGGGCCCCTGCGCAAATACGCGGAATTGGGTAAAATTATGTTTGCCATGCTTAAGGATGTGAAAAAAGGCAAATATCCACATGTGCCATGGTTTACTATCGCAACTATTGCAGTGGCTTTATTGTACGTTTTTAATCCATTAGATTTAATTCCAGATTTTATTCCTGGCATCGGTTATATTGATGACTTGGCAGTTCTTTCCATTGGTATGGGATGGATTGAAACCGACCTGCATAAATATTTAGACTGGAGATTAAAAGAAGGAGAATCAGAATCTACTTAAAATCAGTCAAATCGAATTAAATTTTCTAATTAGCTTTTCGTTGCTCCCGCGCTAGTAATGTATTTTTCAATAGCATGGCAATAGTCATTGGCCCTACTCCTCCTGGAACTGGTGTGATGAAAGATGCTTTTTTACTAACGTTTTCAAAATCTACATCGCCAGTAATAACGTAACCTTTGGGATGATTTACGTCTTCAACTCTAGTAATTCCTACATCTATAATTACTACATCGTCCTTTACCATTTCGGCTTTTAAGAAATTTGGAACGCCCAATGCTGAGATAATAATGTCTGCTTGGGTAGTAATTTGTGCAATGTTTTTTGTGTTACTATGTGTAAGGGTCACGGTACTATTTCCCGGCCAACCTCTACGGCTCATTAAAATACTCATCGGTCGGCCAACAATGTGGCTACGGCCAATAACAACTGTATGCTTTCCTTTTGTATCCACTTCATATCGTTGAAGCAATTCAAGAATACCGAATGGAGTTGCAGGAATAAACGTACTCATATCCAACGCCATTTTTCCGAAATTTTCCGGATGAAAACCATCAACATCTTTTGAAGGGTCTACGGTAAGTAATACTTTTTGCGTATCAATTTGAGGAGGCAGTGGCAATTGCACGATGAACCCATCAATATTGTCGTCATCGTTAAGTTCCTTTATTTTTTTCAGCAATTCCAGTTCACTGGTAGTATGTGGCATTTTTATAAGCGTAGATTCAAATCCAACGCGTTCGCAAGCCCGCACTTTACTGCCCACGTATGTAAGGCTAGCACCGTCATCGCCAACTATAATAGCTGCTAAATGCGGCACCTTTTCGCCATTAGCCTTCATTTTATCAACTTCGGCTGCGATTTCGTTTTTAATATCGTTGCTTACTTTTTTTCCGTCTAAAATTGTCATTTGTAAAAGTATTCAGTGGCAGTTGCAGTTTTCAGTAACTCAAACTCCAAATTTGCCAGGATTATCAATCATATAATTTATTAGTCTGCCTATTTCTTCACTTCTTTTATTGAGATCAGTTTCTATTTCAACTGAAATATACCCCGAAAACATAGCAAATTGTAACCATACTTGTGTTTCAGAATTCTCTGCATCACTATCAGTCAACTTACTGATAAAATGCTTTTCATATTTTCTTTTTCGGTAAGCTTCAGCAATATTGGCACAGACAGAACGAGAACTTCATCGAATTTGGTCAGTAAGTGAAAAAGTTTCCTCTTTGGGAAAGGTTTTGGAGATTTCAAAAATTTCCATTGAAAGAGCAAATCCTTTTTGATACGCCAATAAAGTTTTGAAACTCATATTTAACTAAACTTAAAACAGAAACAACTACCTACTGCCACTGAATACTGCAACTTATTTTAACGCATCTTCCCCATTGCTTGCATCATCTTTCTTCCGCCACCACCTTGCATCATCTTCATCATTTTGCTCATTTGTTCGAATTGTTTTAACAGCTGATTTACCTGTTGAACGCTGGTTCCGCTTCCTGAAGCAATTCGTTTTTTTCGACTTCCGTTTATTACAGTAGGCTGGGTTCTTTCGGCTGGGGTCATAGAGTGAATTATTGCTTCAATGCCTTTAAAAGCATCGTCATCAATATCTACATCTTTTAACGCTTTTCCGGCGCCGGGAATCATTCCCACCAAATCTTTCATGCTTCCCATTTTCTTAACTTGCTGAATCTGGGTAAGGAAATCGTCAAAGCCAAATTGGTTCTTCGCAATTTTCTTTTGAAGTTTTCTGGCTTCCTCTTCGTCAAATTGTTCGTGTGCTCTTTCAACCAAAGACACAACATCTCCCATCCCCAAAATACGATCGGCCATACGGGCTGGGTGAAACACGTCTATGGCGTCCATTTTTTCGCCTGTACCAATAAATTTAATCGGCTTGTCTACTACACTTTTAATAGATATTGCAGCACCCCCGCGAGTATCACCATCTAGTTTTGTAAGTACAACCCCGTCAAAATTAAGTCTTTCATTAAAGGTTTTTGCAGTGTTTACAGCATCTTGCCCTGTCATTGCATCAACTACAAAAAGTGTTTCATGCGGAGCAATTGCTTTATGAACGTCAGCAATTTCAGTCATCATTGCCTCATCTATGGCAAGACGACCAGCAGTATCGACAATTACAACATTAAAGCCGTTTTCTTTAGCGTATGCTATGGCGTTTTGTGCAATTTTAACCGGATTTTTATTTTCTGGTTCACTATAAACTTCAACGCCTATTTGATCACCAACCACGTGCAATTGGTTTATTGCCGCTGGACGATAAATATCGCAGGCAACCAAAAGTGGTTTTTTTGTTTTTTTTGTTTTTAGATAATTGGCAAGTTTTCCAGAGAAAGTAGTTTTACCACTACCCTGAAGACCAGACATTAAAATTACCGTTGGCGTGCCGCTTAAATTGATTCCGGCAGTTTCGCCACCCATCAATTCAGTAAGCTCATCTTTTACCAACTTCACCATCAACTGACCTGGCTGCAACGTAGTTAATACGTTTTGACCCAAAGCCTTTTCTTTCACTGTATTGGTAAATTCCTTAGCAGTTTTAAAGTTAACATCGGCATCCAAAAGGGCGCGGCGTACTTCCTTTAAAGTTTCGGCTACGTTTACTTCGGTAATGCTGCCGTGACCTTTCAGTACGTGCAACGCTTTGTCTAGCTTATCGCTTAAATTATCGAACATATTCTTACTTTCTATTTAATAGTTGACCCCCTTTATAAATGCTTCGGAGTTCGCGGTGCAAAGATAAAAAAAAGTAGGCAGTATTCAGTGCTTCGACTTGGTTGAGCATTGGGTTTTTTTCATTATTCATCATTTATGCTTCGGTTTAGAAGCTTTCACCAACAATATTTGAAGAATTTTAAAATTTTTCTGAAATGAATTCACGGCTGTATGTTCTAAATAAATTCTGCCGATTTTGGTATATTGCACTTTCGAAAATATAATATGATAAAACAAAAAGTACTCTCTCCTTTTCAAAAATTCGTCAACCTCCAAAGCTCTACCGGAATATTGCTGTTGGCAACTACAATTATTGCTTTAGTGTGGGCAAATTCTGCCTTCGCCGATAGTTATCAATCTTTTTGGCAATATGAAATAGGCGTGATTACTGATAGTTTTGAACTCAAAAAATCGCTGCTACTTTGGGTGAATGATGGGTTGATGGCTATTTTCTTCTTTTTAATTGGACTTGAAATTAAAAGAGAGTTTCTAATTGGCGAGCTAAACACAACCAAAAAGGTAATGTTCCCGCTATTTGGAGCACTAGGCGGAATTGCCTTGCCAGTAATTCTTTACATTGTTTTAAACGAAAATCCAGACACCTTAAAAGGCTGGGGAATACCAATGGCCACTGACATTGCTTTTTCTTTGGCAATTTTAAAAGTGCTTGGCAATAGAGTGCCCTTAAGTTTAAAAATATTCTTAACAGCATTTGCAATTGTTGACGATTTAGGCGCCGTGCTCGTTATTGCAGTATTTTATAGTAGTAGCTTAAATCTGGTACTTTTAGCAGCCGCTTTAGGACTTTTAGCTGTAATCTACTTAATGAGTTATAAAGGGCTTTATTCAGAATTTATAACCATTATTGCTGGTATTATTGTGTGGCTTTTATTTTTAAAAGCTGGCTTACACCCTACTCTAGCCGGAGTATTAATGGCTTTTGCAATTCCCGTTCGTCAAAAAATAAGTACACACGAGTTTACAGATCATTTAGAAATAATCGTTGGTAACATTAAACAAAGTACCGTCCTTCAAAAACCGCTACTTTCTTCTGAACAATTGCACCTAATTGACGACTTGGAAGGTTGGGGAAATAAATACCGCTCACCCTTGCAACATTTAGAGCATAAGCTGCACAATTGGGTGGCGTATTTGGTAATCCCTGTTTTTGCTTTGGCCAATGCTGGGGTAGCCCTTACTAGTGACGGCGGATTGGAAAATGCTTTAATTGTAAACATTATAATCTGTCTTATTTTAGGAAAGAGTATTGGTATTTCGGCAATTATATTTACCGCCCGTAAACTAAAAATTATAGATGTGCCGTCAGACATTTCCAACAAACAGATCGTGGGTGTTTCATTCTTGGCAGGTATAGGTTTTACGATGGCTATATTTATTGCTAGCCTCGCCTTTAATAGCAGTCCAGAGTATATAGATTCTGCTAAAATTGGAATCCTTATTGGGTCTACTCTTTCTGCTATAATTGGTTTTAGTATTCTTCGTTTTAATACTGTTAAGGGAGGATTTAATCACAATCCTAATCGCAAACAAGTAGAAGATTAAATCACTTTTTTCAAAGGAATTTTTATTACAGTGAAAACGCCTTTACCTTCGGCGTTTTCAATTGTAAAATAAACATCGTTTCCGTAAAGCGAATTTAATCTGTCTTGTGTGTTTTTTAAACCCGTTCCTGCTTGAAGTAACTTTTTAAAGGAAGCGTTTAATAGCTCTCCGTCATTATAAATTTCGATATTTAGGTAGTTAGACGATTTATAAATTTTCAGATTTATATTTAGTTCCGTGGTATTATATCCATACCCGTGTTTTATAGCATTCTCAACTATTGGCTGTAAAAGCATATGTGGTACTAATTCATTTTCTACATCGCTTTTAATATCCTTTTCAATAGACAGATGGTCTGAAAATCTAACAGATATTATTGAAATATATTTATCGAGAAGCGCTATTTCTTTATGAAGTGCTATTAAATTCTCGTCTTTAAAATCTAAGATAT
The DNA here is from genome assembly GCF_058068205.1 of Aequorivita sp. IT1282. NCBI lineage: Bacteria > Pseudomonadati > Bacteroidota > Flavobacteriia > Flavobacteriales > Flavobacteriaceae > Aequorivita > Aequorivita sp. IT1282. The sequence goes on from NZ_JBYRHR010000006.1 coordinate 33,572, forward strand.
CACGAAACAAATCACCAAAATCTGCAATTAAATTTTGCGACTTTTCCTTATCGATCTCAATTAAGGCCGAAATACTATTTAGCGTATTAAAAATAAAATGTGGATGCAGTTGCGCCTTGAGTATATTTAGTTTAGATGTCGCTAACTGAATTTCAATTTGAGCCTTTTGAAGCTCAATATTCTGCACTTTTTTTATGTAGTAATAGACATTTATTATACCTATCATTGCAAAATACACCAAGAAATTAAGCTCCACCACTGCTATAAATTGATTGAAAGAAAGATATCGCGAAGCCTGAGACAAAGCTATGTCACCTACAATTATTGAAATGAGAGCAGTTACTGCAAAAATAAAATAGCCAATAAAAAAGGAGAAGAAAAGGTGTACCCAAATAATTTTTTTCCACCCTTTTGCGCCCCATTTTTCAAACATTAATTTTGTGATGTAGCTTATAAAAGCCATAAAAACAATCACTACTATCCAATCTACAAAAACGCCATAACTAAACAACTCCCCCCAACTTAAAGGGCCGTAACTGCTCGTGCCCTTAACTTTCCAATAACTCTTTTTTATTTGCACCAATATCACCACAATGGTGTAAAAAATAGCTAAGTATTTAAGAAGCTTTATATCTATGTATTTTTTCAGCATTGTTTAAACTCCAATAATTTTTTGGAAATCTTTTCGATAACTTTTACTTACTCTGAAAAGTGAACCATCTTTCATTTGTGCATCAATTTCACCAAAATTTGAATGAATTACTTTCTCTAAAAAATTGGTATTTATTATAGTGGAGCGGTGAATTCTGAGCATTTTTTTGCTTTTCATATGATCCATAAGATTTTGAAGCGAATCGCGAAGCACATGTTTTTTATCGAGTGTACAGATTTCAACATAACTCCCAGAGGCCAGAATGTATTGTATATCCGAATATTCTAAAAATGAAACGGTATTGCCAGTCTTTACAGGAAGTTTACTATTTAAATCGTCAGTTCTATGGTTGGTTTTTCCATCTTCAATATATTGCAATAACTTCTGAAAATTAGTTTCTAAAGTGTTTTCAGATTTAGATTTAAATTGTTGTCTTGCTCTTTCAACGGCTTGTCGAAAACGTTCTTTTTTATAGGGTTTCAACAAATAATCAAGTGCCAAGGTGTCAAAAGCTTTTACAGCGTAAGTGTCAAAAGCAGTAACAAAAATCACCATTGGCTTTTTAGAAATATGCAACTCTTGCAAAACATCAAAACCGCTCATATCCTTCATCTGAATATCTAAAAATATAAGGTCTGGCCTATAGCTTTCTATAGCCGAAATTGCTTCCTTTCCTGTTTTACATTGCCCGAGCAATTGCAAATCTTCTATTTCGTCAACCAAAGTGAGCAAACGTTTTCTTGCTAAAGGTTCATCATCAATTATTAGGCAACTAATATTCATTGTAAGGAGTAATCAATTTAGATTTTAAAGATATTTAAAAGTAAATGTAGCAAACCTAGCAATCATTTTAATGAATTTGTAATTATCCATTTCAAAATCACCATCTTTCAAACCCTTATTTAGGAGATTCACATCAAAGATTGAGCTGTTTGTATCATTCTATTTAACTGTTGGTTTTCAGCTTTGCGATTTGAAAACTTAAATATCGAATTAATTTTTACAACAATTAAAAGGTGATTCAAAACAATATTCTTCCGTTCACAACATAACCCCATACTTCAGTGAGATTTCGTGTTAATTTCACATTTACAAAACGCTTGTAACCGTTTAAAACAAATTCAAAAACCATTAATTATGACACGATCATTACTGCTTTTTATCCTTGGCGCCTCTTTATTTTTCATCCCAAAAACAAGGGCACAATCATTTGAAGAAAAAAATTTTCAAGACATTACAACAACACCCTCTGCCTCGCGAAGTGCAAATTTTATTGATGTAAATGGCGATGGATGGGACGATATATTCTTTACTAATGGCCCTTCCTCTGGCCAGAACAACATGCTTTATATTAATAACGGCGACGGTACTTTTACTACTGTAAATGACGACGATATTGTTCTGGACAATGACCGCTCAGATGGCGCGAGCTTTGCAGATGTTGACAACGACGGCGATTTAGACGCTGTAGTTGTAACCTACGGAAGAAATGGCACAGGGAAAAAAAATTATTTCTACCGAAACAATGGCAACGGCACTTTTACATACGAATCCGATAACGCCATTGGAATTCCGTTAACGTATTCCGAAATGGCAAATTGGATCGATCTCAACAACGACCAATTATTAGATGCTTACGTTACAAACAGCGTAGTTTCAACCCGAAATCTTTATTTTGAGAACCAAGGTGATGGCTCATTTGAAGCGGTAACTGGCTTGTCTATTACTAGTGAAACTCTAGCTTCACGCTCTATTAACTGGATAGATTACGATGGCGATGGCGACAGTGATTTGTTTATTGCGAATGAAAACAATGCCAAGAATTCACTTTTCAAAAATGATGGCCCAGATAATTTCACCCAAATTACAAATCTTTCTATTACACAAAACGGGAAGAATTCTGCTGGCAGCTCGTGGGCAGATGTTGACAACGACGGAGATTTCGATCTTTTTGTGGCGAATTGGGACGGACAAAACAATCAGCTTTTTATAAATGAAAACGGGATTTTTATAGAACAAACAAATTCTGCAATTGCGCTAGAAACCGGAAGCTCTTTTGGCTCTGCTTTTGCCGATGTTGATAACGACGGCGATTTAGATTTGTTGGTTTGTAACGCATATTTCCCAGGGCAGGTTACAAATTCACTCTTTATAAATGACGGAAACGGCAATTTTACCAAAATCACAAACGGTGCCTTGGCAAACCATCAAGGAAACACCTTCGGTTGTGCCTTTGGCGATTATAACAATGATGGCTGGATGGATGTTATTTTGGCTAATACACTTAACGAAAACCAGAACAATTCGTTATTTAAAAATACAGGAAGTGGAAATAATTGGATAAAAATTCGCTGTGCTGGAAATCCATCAAATGGCTCTGCGGTTGGCGCAAAGGTTAAAATAAAAGCCTCTATAAACGGGAATGAGGTTTGGCAAACCCGCCAAATTGAGGCCGCAAGCGGTTATTGTAGCCAAAACAGTTTTACTAACCATTTTGGATTGGGCGATGCTACAACTGTTTCTGAAGTAATAATTGAATGGCCTTCGGGAGCAGTGGAAACTTTTACTGATATCGAGGAAAATAATACTTACTTGGTAGTTGAAGGCAACGGAATACAATTGGGCACAAATTCTCCAGTTAAACAAGGTTACATAGTTTATCCTGTGCCAACCAAAGATATTTTGGTAATCAATTTTCCAATATCTCAAATTAATTCTACAGTGGAAATTTTCGATTTAAATGCTCGTAAAGTAAAAGAGCAAATCAATAATTCTGAAAATTCAATTACAATAGATGTGAGCAATCTAATTGCTGGTGAATATGTTCTCAACATAACAAACAATAACAATACAACATCTCAAAAAATAATCATTCAATAAAAATCTACTATTTCTATATTTTAGATGAACGCGTTCGATTTTCTAAGTGAAAATTAGACGCGTTTTTTTATCTTCACTGCATCGAAAGAGAACTCCAATGAAGCTTTTACGTACAGATTCTAAAAATCAAGATTTTATTGCTTTGGTGAAGCACCTTGATGTTGAGCTCACCATTCGTGATGGCGACGACCATGCTTTTTACGACCAATTCAATAAGTTAGATTCCATAAAACATGTAATCGTTGCTTTTGATGAAAACAACACACCTATTGGCTGCGGCGCCATTAAACAGTTTGCAGCTGGAACCATGGAAGTGAAAAGGATGTTTGTGCCACTAGAGCAGCGTGGAAAGGGAGTTGCGGTTGCAATTTTAAAAGAACTAGAGACTTGGGCTACCGAATTAGGCAATACTAAATGTATTTTAGAAACAGGCATTAAACAACCCGAAGCAATTGCGCTTTATAAAAAATGTGACTATCAAATTTCTGAAAACTACGGGCAATACAAAGGAGTTGAAAAAAGTATTTGTTTTGAGAAATTACTAAAAAAGATTATCTAATGAAGCTAAAATCTAACGCTGCTTCTTCCGAACTTACCTCTCCTTTTTATAAAATAAACCAAGATTTCTGTAGAGAATTTGAAAACTACATCGCTAGTAAAAATGGTAGTGTAAAAGGCAATTACAATGCTTGGTCTTATTTTATTCAAGCTAAAATATTGGCTCCATTGCCTTGGAAATTAAAATACAAAAAAGCCACCTACACTTCCACAGGAAACTTGATTCTTTCCTCCAAAAAACAAAACCTGCTTACCCTTGTTGAATGGTCAACCCAAATGGCTGGCTCTTTTAATTCAGAATTTGCTATTACAAAAAAAGGAAATTTTGAATTTATAAAGAAGCTATTTAATGAATCAAAACCATTCTACGGATTGAAACAGTACGTTATCCGTGGCACGGAAAATAAAGCGACTCTTTTAAACAAACTACACCCTATTTTGGAACATCTTTTTCAGTCTGGCGAAGTTTATTCTATTATTCTGAAGGATGACGTTTTAACCATTTCACTTAGAACTGAAGCGCATCATTTTGAAACATTTGAAAATTTGCTGAAGATTTAATTCACTAATCCTTGAAAAAAAAACTTCAACTACTGCAATAAAATCATTCTTTAATCGTAATATTGCAATGAACATATATAACAATTATGGGAATCACTAAAACTGAGATATTTACAGACCAACAGAACCAGATTGCAACTTTTGCTAAAGCCTTTGGGCATCCCGCGAGAGTCGCAATTCTTCAGCATTTATACAAAATAGACACTTGTATTTGTGGCGATTTGGTTCTAGAAATTGGCTTGGCTCAACCTACAATTAGTCAACACTTAAAGGAACTTAAAAACCTTGGCTTGATTAAGGGAAGTATTGATGGCACTAGCATTTGTTATTGTATAGATACAGAAAATTGGACCAAAATGAAGAAAGTAATTATGCAGTTTTTAGACCAAGATATTTCGAAAGAAACCTGTTGTTAAAAAAGTTTAAACTGAAATACAACCCAAAAATTTCAAAAAATGAAAAACGAACAAGAATTAAAAGACATTGTTAAAGACCGTTACGCTAAAATTGCCGAACAGGGCAAAGCTGAAAACGCTGCTTCATGTTGTGGTGCAACAACGCCTTCAAATAAAGTGTACAATATTATGATGGACGACTACTCTGAAACGGGCGGTTATGTAGAAGATGCAGACTTAGGATTGGGCTGTGGTCTTCCTACGCAATTTGCGAAAATTGAAAAAGGCAATACCGTAATCGATTTGGGTTCGGGCGCTGGTAACGATTGCTTTGTAGCAAGACACGAAACAGGTGCCGAAGGAAAAGTTATAGGTGTAGATTTTACGCCAATAATGATAGAAAAAGCCCGTGCAAACGCAGAAAAATTAGGTTTTAATAACGTAGAATTCCGCGAAGGAGATATAGACGCAATGCCAGTAAGCAATGACGTTGCAGACGTAATAGTGAGCAACTGTGTTTTAAATTTGGTGCCGAACAAGCAAAAAGTAATTGCTGAAATTAGCAGAGTTTTAAAACCGGGCGGGCATTTTAGCATTTCCGATATTGTTTTAGAAGGAAACTTACCCGAAGCTTTAAAAGAAGATGCAGAAATGTACGCAGGATGCGTTGCAGGTGCCGTTCAAAAAACGGAGTACTTACAATTTATAAAAGACGCAGGTTTTCAAAATATTCAAATTCAAAAAGAGAAACCTATCGTAATCCCAAATGATATTCTTGAAAAGTATCTTTCTTCGGAAGAAGTTAAAACTTTCAACAATGCAGGAACGGGTATTTTCAGCATCACTGTTTATGCTGAAAAGCCTGGAACAAAAGCAGACAAGCCGAAACTAAAAATGGTGGAATTACAGGAAGAAGGTTCTAGCTGTGCTCCAAATTCCGGGTGCTGTTAATGAAAAGCAATCCAGGTTTGTACGAAGATCTAAAATATTATATTGAAAAATTGGATGCGGCAACCCTTTCGGAAGAACGGAAAGGGTTGCTAAAACCTTTGATTGATTATATAAATAGTAAAGCATCGCAAAGCCAACCCATTCTTCTCAATTTTATCTGTACCCACAATTCACGGCGAAGTCATTTTGCGCAAATTTGGGCGCAAACTGCGGCGGCCTATTTTAATTTTCAAAATATTGAATGCTTTTCTAGCGGAACGGAGGCCACTGCCCTTTTCCCAATGGTGGTTTCTACTTTGGAAAACGTTGGCTTTAAAATTTCCAAAGAAAATGAAGCTAGCAATCCCGTATATAAAATTAGTTACTCAGAAAGTTTACCGGCTATTCCTTGCTTTTCAAAAAAATATGACGACGAGTCGAATCCGCAAAGTGGTTTTGCGGCAATAATGACATGCTCCGAAGCCGATCAAGGCTGTCCATTTGTTACAGGTTCAGAAAAACGGATTCCTGTAACCTATGAAGACCCCAAAAGTTCTGACGGCACATCGTTACAAAAACAAATTTATATGGAACGTAGCGAGCAGATTGCGACTGAAATGAAATATGTTTTTGAAAGTCTGGCTTCAAATTAATCTTCACAATTGCACATAATATATTATTATAAAACTGCGGTGAAGTTTTACATTTATATAAGCAAAACCCCTCTTATAATTTCGAATTATCAAAATCTCAAGCGGAATACGAATTGGGAAATTGACTGCTGTTATTCACTTTAAGTTAAATATTAGAAAAAATAGATTTTATAAAATAAACTTCCCGCATTTTTACCTTTTAAAGGCTACAACTAATCATAGTTTTAAATGGTGCAAAACGACTCAACAAACCTATTCCGAAAGCAAGCTACAATTTTAAGGATACTTATTATATTGCTAATTTTCGCTTCAAACAGTATGTTTTCGCAAAGGGCAAACTTAGAAGGAAAAGTAAATACCGCAGACGATATTGAGATTGAAGGCATAAATATTTTTAACCTTTCTACTAATAAAGGCACTGTAACCGCTGCAAATGGAGAGTTTCAGATTGCGGTTGCTGTAAACGACACCCTTTCTATTTCTGCTATTCAAATTAAGAGCACAACACTAATTATTGGCGAAGAACAGCTAAAAAACAAAAAAATTGTTATCAACCTCAGCGAGAAAATGAATGAATTAAGCACGGTAACTTTACGGCGGGCACTTACTGGCTATTTAGGAACAGATGCTAATATAATTCCTATTCAGAAACCAATTACCGCCACTTCCATTGGCTTGCCCAACGCAGATTTACCGCAACTAACTAAAATCCGAAGGCAATTATATGCCGCAAATTCTGGCCCCGTTGATGCGCTTGTAAATATGCTTTCGGGCAGAACAAAAATGTTGAAAAAGCATTTAGAATTCGAAAAAACAGCGGCACTTACACTAACGCTTCTCGATAAATTTCCTGAAAGCTATTTTACAGATGGACTACAAATAGACAGGTTAAAGGTATATTCCTTTATATTTTTCTGCGAAGACGATCCCGATTATCAAACGGTAATGAAGCAAAGCAGCATCGAAATTATTGAATTTCTAGAGGCAAAAAGCGAAGAATATCGGTTGCAATTGAGCAAGCAGTAATTATCAAACAGTTTTAAAACTAAACTTATTCTGAAGTAAATAACTGTATGCCACGACAATAAAAGTGGCTAATATTTTAGACGGCGTTGGGTAAAACCCTAGACCATCTACAAATACTTTCAAGCAAATATAATTTAGCACCAAAGCTCCCATTCCCACAATAATATATCTAAAAAACTGAACTTTCCACGGCAAATTTGAAGCTTCAAAAGTGATGAATTTTTGAAGTAAAAATCCTGTGACAAAAGTTATTGGGAAAACAAAAAACAAGGAAGCAATATGCGGACTTAGCACTACAAAATACACATCGACATTCTGTTTTACAAAGACGAAATTGTAAACTATAAAGTAGAGAATAATATCAAAAACCAAATTGCCGCCGCCACACACCGCATAACGATATGTTTTTAACGGAAGAAATCGCCGAAATAAAAAGTAAAAGGCGTCAATTAATTTAATGATACTGTTTTTCATATTCTGAATTGCGGGCAAATTTAAGGATAAAGTTTTTGGATTTAGGCTTTTGGTGCGGCTATAGAATATGTATTTAAAAAACTTATATTTGGAATTGAACAATATAACCATATAAGGGGAATAAACGCAATAATGGCCTTTATCCACATGTTGGCAACAATTAAAACAAATGAGGACAATTAAAGTTTCAGAACTAAAAACATTATTCGAAAGAGTTATTGAGAAACTCGAAACGGAATACAGTTCTGATGCTGAAATGGAATTAAAAACAACAATTTACAGACTGATTCCAACCGAAAAGTGGAATAAGTTTGAGAAACCTGAAGATTGGTTTTCTGCATCTGAAATTGACCAAGGTGACTTACAAGACGATGTAATGGAATTAAAAAAATTGACAACTGATAAAGACAGAGTTGCCACATTTGTTGACTTCGATAGACTAGCAAGTGTTTTGAGAGAAATAAGTCAAGTAGAAAACCCAATAGAATAGAGAAATGGGAAATAAAGGAAAAGGTTAATTGACAACCGATTCTGAATGGCATAAACATTTAAGGAAATTTGGAAAACGATTTTTTTGGAAAGGTGAACGTCTTGCTGAAAAGAAAATGATTGACGACGAATTAACTGAACAAAAAAATAAAACGGAATAAAAACTATTGCCAACAGCGTATACGAATTTATAGCACTCCTCTGTAATAATTGAAAATTTCCAATAAATATTAATAAATTATACTTCCGAAAGATACGAACTCGCTAGCCTTGCTGATTCGCACGCGGCTCAATTAATTTGGAACAAAAAGATGTTGGTTGCTTTCGCCGCTTCAAGCCGCACGCTGCGCCAAGCGCCAATTTTCCAGCACAAATCTATTGCCATAATTTGGAATTTCCATTTTCGCAGCTACAAAAATGAAGATGCAACATCCATCTTTGTTTAAATCCCCAATCTTTCTATTACTCCTTTTTTATAAGTATCTCCTATAGGAATTTTGTAGTCCTCGATGATAATTTTAGTTTTTTGCAGCGCATTTATATGAAAAATATTCACGATGTAGGAGCGATGAACCCTGATAAATGTATTTTCGGGTAACTTATTTAAAATATCGTTGAAGTTTGATAAAAGTATTAATGGTTTTGTGGAAGTTGTAAGATGAATTTTTAAATAGTCTTTAAGCCCCTGAATATACTTTATATCATTTAAATTGATTTTTTGGTTTTCATACTCTGCTTTTACAAAAATAAAATCCCTCTCATTTTCTCTTTTAGGGTCACTATTGTTTGCAGAAATTAAGTTTTTTAGTGTGGACTGGTTTTCGGTCTCAAATTTTTCTTTTGCACGGGATACCGCTTTTATAAAACGATGAAAGGGGATGGGCTTAACTAGATAATCTACTGCATTAAGATCAAAACCCTCTAAGGCGTATTCGGGATAAGCAGTGGTAAAAATAAATAATGGAAGATTTTCAACTGACTTTACGAGATCTATACCAGATATGTTTGGCATTTCAATATCAAGAAAAATTAAGTCTATTTTATGTTTACTTAAAACATCAATAGCCTGAAAGGGGTTGGTACATTTGTCTACGATTGTTAAACCCCCAATCTTAGTTATATAATTTTCAATGACTTCAATTGCCAAAGGCTCATCATCGATTATTAAACATTTCATTTAATTGAGTTTTAAAGTTAGGTCAACAATAAATTTACCATTTTCTTCATTGGTAGTTAATTCGTGCTTTTCTGGATAAAGCAAGTTCAATCTTTCCATTGTGTTTTTAAGTCCGATTCCTGAATTTACATCTTCTTTTCTACCAGAACCCACTAGATTTACACAGGAGAAGTGCAACTGGCTTAATTCAATATTAATGATTATTTTAATTTCAGTGTTCCCTTTATAGTCAGTACCATATTTAAACGCATTTTCAATAAATGAAATTAAAATTAATGGACATATTTTTTGATTGGCAACACTGCCAAAAATATTTATGGAAACATTACTGTTATCGGCTATTCTTAATCGCTGCAGTACCATATAATTATTAATATAATCGAGTTCTTCCTGTAGGGGAACAAAGTGTTTATTAGTTCTGTATAGCATATATCTCATAAGGTCCGAGAGCGTAATTATGGCCTCTTGCGCATCGGGAGATTTTTTTGTAGCTAAGGAATAAATGGTATTTAGGGAATTAAAAAAAAAGTGTGGATTTATCTGATTCTTCAAAAAATGTAATTGACTTGTTGTACTTAATTTCTCAATTTCCTCTTTTTTGTTTTCATTTCGGTTCCATTCAACATACATTCTAATTGCGGTACCAATAATTAAGAATGAAAGATTAATTATAATTGGAAATCCTATTAATCTTGGTTTGGGTCTGTTATCGTTGATAAATCCTTTATCGACTATAAAATCTGGCGGAAAATAATATGTCAAAATATTAAATATAATACCAGAGATCACTAACAAAACCGTGATGCTAATTAAGTAAATTAGGATTTTTTTTTTAATTAAGAGCTTAGGGATAAATATGAGGTAGTTTATGTAAAAGAACAGGATATTTAGGAAAATATTGATAAAAAATATGACGGAAACATTACCTCTGCCATAATATTCCTGTAAAATAAATATGGCAATAAATAAAAGCCACGTGATAATATGTAGTAGTAAAGTACGGTTACGTTTGAGGAACGATATCATCTTTGATGTTTTGTGGACATTTTAAAGAAATATTGCTCGCTGCTATCTCTAAATTAGAGATACTTGGCGATTCTTTATTTTCAATTTTATTTTTAATTATTTCAGCAATTGTCCTGGCATCCTTTTCAGAACAAAAAAGTTGTTTTCCTTTTACAGCAGGAATATTTTCCTGCTTTATAAGAATTTTGTCATTTCTCATTAGTTGGTATCCAAAACCATTTTTAAGTACAATGGTTTTAATACTAATAGTACTGTCTTTATCTATTATAGCTGCTTCTGGGTTCTTAAGGCCAAAATAGGTTAGTGCAACTGCAATAGCCATTAAAGAAACTATAATATATTTTCTTGTTTTCATTTGAAGTGAGTATTGTTAAAAAACCCAAGAAAATCTCTTTGTGAACCATCTACTGTAAAACATCGAGAAATCCTTGGGATATTAATCAAAGGAATACTTGTTATAAAAATTTATTAGTCGTCTTCGTTATAATATTGTTGTGGGAATAATTCATAAACATCATCTAAATAAAGGGTTCCCGATCTGCCAAGTGAAACAAATCCTCTAGTACCTGTTGAAAAACTTATTGGATCTTGACGATTACTAGCTTCCAATCCGGTAATTGATTCCCATAAATCTGAAGAAGGATTATACTCCCAGGTTGTGGAAGTAACCCCTAAATTATACCCACACGAAAGATATCCATAACCATTTATTGTAAATGAAACCGCATTAGACCTCATTATTGCATAGTTATCATCTACATCCAAATCGTTTTTTCGGGTCCAAGATTCATTTGTGGGATCATATTCCCAAAAATCGTCGAGGTATATTCCATTACTTACACCAGTACCTATGTAAGCTTTATTGTTGATTACTATAACCGTGGCATCGCGACGTTTTGAACCTCCATAGCCTATTACTTCCGACCATTCATCGGTTGCGGGGGTGTATTTCCAAAAATCCTTTTTGTCGTTATCCCCGTCAGTACCAGTGCCAAGGAAACCAGCATCGCCAATTGAAAAGGAAACTGCTCCTCTTCTAGCTCCACCTGCAACATCATTTTTTTGCGTCCACGTATTGGTTGCAGGATTGTATTCATAAAAGTCGGATAATTCACTCGCTGTATCTCCGTCGTAACCTATTCCTAAATAACCTATTGAGCCAATGCTGAAACTGGAGGCAGAACTGCGGGCAATTCCGGGAAAATCGGCTTTTTGAGCCCAATAGTCTCCATCCATATTATACTCCCAGAAATCCTGAAGATAATCATCGCCATCATAGCCTGTACCCATATACCCTTTATTATCAATAACAAACGAGGTTGCGCTGCTTCGTGGAGCGCCGTCAAATACAGAACGTACTATCCAGTTTCCTCGAGTTGTATCATCATCAGATGAACAGCTGGACATAATAAATAGCAGTAGTGGTATTAAAGCGTATTGATAATTTATTTTTTTGTTCTTAAATTTTGCCATAGTTATTTTATATTTTCCTAACAATTTTATTGGCGAATGTAGAATCTCTCTTCAATTCTAAAAAAAATATTGGACGGATAGAGCTTATCTCTCTACATAGAGACAAATTCTATCTACCAACACTTTAGATACGGTTTCATAGATACTTTTCGCCTCTACTACATTCAAATTAAGGGCTTGGTATAATTAATTTCTCGTTGGGGGATTTAAAAAATAGGTTTGCCAAAAAAAGTCTATGAAATATGTTCTGGGTATTTGCTTTCTATTGTTTGCTATTATATCCTGCAGTAATGAAGACGAATCATTGGTGGTTGGAGGAAGCTTGATTAACAGTGATACCCGTTTACTGTTTATTGATACTTTAACAATTAAGGCAGGAACTTTTAAATTCGATTCACTTATAGTTTCAGATGGCAGCCCCGCAAGACTTCTTGTTGGTTCATATAATGATCCCATATTTGGAAATTCTGCAAGTGAAAGTTTTGTACAATTTGTTCCAACCGGGTATGACATTCCTTCAGAAGCTGTTTTCGATTCCATTGCGTTGATATTAAATTACGATGGGTATTATTATAATGACACCATTCCAATGCAAACTTTTAATGTAAAAAGAGTTTTGGCAAATATTAAACCGAAGGATGATAGTTATTATAATACTACCACCATTACTACAGAGGCGGCGGCGCTGGGAACTTTAACTTTCTACCCCAGGCCTTTGGGAAAGGATACGCTGCAAATACGATTGCAACAAGACTTTGGGCAAAATCTATTCACAGCTATCCAAACCAACGAGATAAACACTTTAGATGAATTTCTATTAAATTATAAAGGGTTAGCCATAAAGGCTGATGAAAATAATACTGCAATCCTTGGTTTTGGAAAGCAGAGTAGGGTGCGCCTCTATTACAAGATTAGTGATGAGGATGGAAATACGGAAGCCTATTATGATATTCCTGGATCTGAAGTAAATAGCTTTAATCATATTTATAGCGACAGAGGGGGCACCATACTTGAAACATTAAACGATAATGAAATTTTGTTGCCAAGTGACCAAGCCGACAATCAAACCTTTGTTCAATCTGGGGTAGGGGTATTAACCCATATTGATATTCCATATCTCAAAACGCTTTATGAAATTGAGGGAGAAGGAACTATTATTAGTGCGAACCTTGCAATTGCGCTCACTACATTATCTCAACAAATAACACCACGAGATTCCTTGAATGTAATGATTGTAGATAATAACTTCGATTATGTTCAAGATCTTTATACAGTAAATGGTGATAAGGTTTATGGTATTTACGACGAACAAAATTCTGAATTCGGAATTGCATATTATAACATTCCAATAAAAACATTTCTCAATATTAAATTAGACACAGAAAACAATAATGATAACTACTACTTGGCTATTTACTCAAACGAATTCAATTCTTCTATGGATAGATATATTTTTTATGGTGACGAAAGTTCAAATAAACGTAGGGTTAAACTCGAAATAACATATGCCCTCTATAATGACGAATAAAAGCTTTCTTATTTTAATATGTTTTTTAATAGCTTTAAAAGCATCTAGCCAAACTAATGATTTATCAAGCTCGCCATATTCGTTGTATGGATTGGGATTGCTTAATAATCTAAATACAGGAAAATCAAATACTATGGGTAAAACAGGCATTGCCGCGCCGTTTGATGGAACTATCAATACTATAAACCCAGCGAGTTTTGGTGGTATTACACCTAATAGCTTTTTATATGAAATAGATATAAAAGTTCAGCGCGAGACACTTGTTGAAGATGGGATAAACGAACCGAGAAACAATGCAAACTTTTCAGGACTTGCATTTGCTTTTCCCATTACAGAAAAATTGGGAATGGGTTTAACCCTTTTGCCATATACAAATGTTGGCTATTTTGTTAAAGGCGTAAGGAACGAAATTGAGGGATCTACAGACACCTATTTCTCAGATATTTATGGCTCAGGAGGTCTCAATAGCCTAAAAGCAAATTTTGGTTATTCTCTTAACAATAAATTTCGTGTAGGTTTTACTACCTCCTTTCTATTTGGAAAAATTACGGAAGAAGAAACAAATTATATCGGTGGAGATGCGCTCTATATTAGTGAAGAAAATTTTTATAGGGGTATCCAATTTACCGCTGGGATGCAATATGATATAAATGAAAATTTTTCCATTGGAGCTACGATAAATGTTCCAACAAGCTTAAAGGGAGAACAGGATTTAACAATATTTCAGGCAGATAGCGACACTGCAGAAACACTATCTAAAACCCTGGATAATTTTAAACTGCCCATAGAAGTGGGGATGGGACTGCAAACAAGAATGAGTGAAAATCTTTTAATAAATGTAGATTACAAGAAAAGTTTTTGGAACGCCACAGACCAAACTGATAACGGTGGAAATTTTGTAAACAACGACTTTGTGGGATTGGGCATGGAATATATCCCTAACAAAAATGGCACAGAATATTGGAAACGCGTAATGTACCGAGGTGGTGTAAATTATGACAATGGAAATTTAGAAATAAACAACAACCGTATAAAAAATTCCCAAATTACTTTGGGGCTTGGCCTACCTTTTAATAAACATACCAACTCTATGCTAAACATAGGGTATACCTATGGCCAACAGGGCATTCTATCAAATAGCATTATTCAAGAAAAATTTCATTTAATTTCCATCAATCTCAGTTTAGAAAATATTTGGTTCCAAAAAAGACTTTACGATTAAATATATTTTTTGTTTGTATTTCAACCTTCTTAGCATTTTTAAAAAATCGCTTAGAAGGTTTTTTATACTTTAAATAAAGTAATAACATATTAAATGTGAGAGCGTCCCACACGTGCCAGATGGAGGTAGGACTGGGGCTAACGCAACGGTTATAGTATTCATAGTATTTTTCGTGGAATTTCTGCAAAATAATTTTAAAGAAGTATTGACTGTTGCGGATTTTTAAATTGAGAAAAAAGGTGTTAAATTATGTGTTTATCCAGATGGACTCACTACAGATTAGATAAAATAGCTATGTAAGCTATTTTTATTATTTGCTACACAATCATTTTACCACAACCACCGAAACAAATTCCGCAGTCTAAAAAAGGGTAGAGGACTTTTCGTTTTAGTACTAATAAGTTTACACAAATGCTTTTTATTTCACGTTTGGAATATGAAGCATTTTTTTGTTTTCTACTTTTTTTGAAGGACTGCGGATTTCCGTAAAGTTTGGTGGAAGATTTATTTTATATTTGATTGGATAAACAAATTGAGATGAGGTAGATATGTGATATATATGGCAAAGCTGTATTCGTATATTTACATGTTGCCAGTAATTTAAAAAAACATATCCTGAATGAAATTATCTTTAGAGAAAAAATTTAAATCATTAGAACCTTTTTCAATTGAACTACCTAATTTTGTAGTTCTAACAGGTGTAAACGGAGCTGGTAAGACACAATTGTTAACCGCAATTACTCAAAATTTATTAAAAGTTACTGATGCAAATGGTGTTGAACTAAATCCAAAAAAATATGTCACTTCACAAACTTTATCACCGAATGAAAGTACGACTGTTACTCGGGAGCAATTAAATGCCAATACTCAAAATTTATGGGAACAATTCAGTGGTTACTTAAATCAAAGAAAAAACAATCCAAATTACACACTTGAAAATAATGTTTTTAGACAAAATGCTCCTCAGATAAAACTAATAGATAAAATTGCAAAAAGCGCAAATAAAGTAAGGGAAGAGTTAAGTTCAGATGATTTTTTCAATCACTATCCTTTAGACGACGGTCTTAGTCAAACAGATGTTTTTTATCAAAATTTTTCTAGTCTATTTAAGCGGTATCAAGATAAGCTTGATGATAATGAATATAGACAATATAGAAACCAAATTAAAAAACATACAGAAATATCATTTTTAACCAAAGAAGAATTTGAAAACACTTTTGGAGAAGCACCTTGGGAATTTGTAAATAAAATAATAAAAGAAGCTAGCTTAGATTATTTTATCAATTCACCTGAAAACAGCCACAGAGATGCACCTTTTGAATTAAAGCTTGTAAATAATCATAATAAAACCGAAATCCAATTTGGCGATTTATCATCTGGAGAAAAAGTATTAATGTCACTTGCATTAGCATTATATAATTCAAATTTTGACATTGAATTCCCTAAAGTATTGCTTATGGATGAACCTGATGCTTCTCTTCATCCAACAATGTCTAAAAAGTTTTTAGATGTTATTCAAGAGGTTTTTGTAAATGAAAAGAAAGTTAAAGTTATTATTACAACACATTCTGCATCTACAGTAGCTTTAACAACCGATGAATCAATCTTTATTGTAAACAAGACAGGTGTTAGATTAGAAAAGGTAAATAAAGATAAAGCATTAAACATATTAACAGCTGGTATTCCATCATTTAGTGTTAATTACGAAAACAGAAGACAAATATTTGTAGAAAGTCCTTATGATGTTAAATACTACGAAAAATTATATCATCAATTATCTAGTTATTTGATTCCCGAAATTTCTCTTATTTTCATTTCATCAGGAGAAAGTCGAACAGACAAAAACGGTATTAAAATATCTAATTGTGGACAAGTTATTAATATAACGGAAACTCTTAGAACTGCTGGAAACAATTTTGTTTCGGGTATTGTTGATTGGGATACAACGAATACAAGTACTGAAGCAATAAAAACTATAGGTAATGGTAATAGGTATAGTATTGAAAATTATATTTTAGACCCAATTTTGATTGGAGCATTATTACTAAGAGAAAAAATTGTTTCTAAAGAAGATTTAGGTCTAGAATTAAGTGAAACTTATATTGACTTTAAACATTTTAAAAAAGAAAGACTTCAAGTAATTATTGATTATGTTACCACAAAAGTTTCAACTATAGTTAAACCAACAGATACCACATCAACCAATGCAAAGTTGGTTAATAATTTACAAATCGAAATTCCGGTTTGGTATCTTCACCATCAAGGTCATACGCTAGAAGAGAATATATTAAAAGCATTCCCTGCACTTAATGCAATCAAAAAAGGAAAAGAAGAAGCTCTAAAACTCGAAATTCTAAATAAAGTTGTAGATGACATTGTAACTGTTCTGTCATTTGACGTTTTAGAAGTTCTTCAATTAGTTCAGAAATCAGAATAAAAACTACTGGCAACAACGTATATAAAAAATAGCGCGAGTCGTTGATAACACAAAGGTTTGGGCATTTTTAGGTAGTCGCCAAATTTTTAAATTTGACGATTTCTCAAAATAAAATAAATAGTAAAATTTAAAAATTCGGCTTGTGTTTCATCCGAATAGATAACGCTTATTTTCAGCGCTACTTTTCATATACAAGACCGTTAGCATAATACAAACAACGAACTTCAAAGCTCATCTTAATAAAATAAATATATCCAAATAGACCTTGACAGTTTAAAATTGGTCGTACTTAATAAAAATGCGATCACAGCAATAATGGCGAAAACTCTTAAAGGCGACAAATCAATAAAATACCAAAATACCACAAGACTTGTTATCATTTGTGCCGCAGCGAGCGCATAACTCACAAACATAGCCCCAATAAAAAAACCGGTTTCTCTTTCAAATTTATAATTACACTCTGGACATCTATCATTCATTTTCGGAATGTTCAACAATAAAATGTTCCCACCATTCATAAAAATCTTTCCTTTTTGACAATTCGGACACTTACAATTCAATGCATCTATAACTTTGCTCATCACAATATGTTTTATAGCGCAAAATTAAGACTGTAAATAATTAATAGTCTTATAAAATGTTCGCAACTTTTTGTACTTTTAGGACATATAATATGAAAATACCTGTTTTAAATATTAGTCAATTTAAAGAATCCGCACCTCTAAATGATGTGTATATAAATTCTATTTCGAATCACTTACAGCGTAATAAGGATTTAATTAATAAACCACATAGTCATAATTTCTATCTATGTGTGCTATTTACCGAAGGTACAGGTACGCACGAAATTGATTTTAATTCTTATAGTATAAAACCAGGGAAGGTGTTTTTTCTAAAACCAGGACAAACACATTTTTGGAAATTTGAGACACAACCCCAAGGATTTATTTTTTTTCACTCTCAAGAATTTTATGAACTAAAGTTTTTAGAACATAAGCTCCATTCATTTCCATTTTTTTATTCGAATCAAAATCCTCCTTTTTTAGATTTAGCTCCTAAAAAACTTTACGAATTGAATCTTAAGTTTAAAGAAGCTTATGCTGAATATTTACAAACCAATCTTTTAAGAGAATTAAAAATAGTAAATTCACTAAACAACATTTATATAGAATTAACAAGGGCGTATACAATTGACGTCAATATTGAAAAGTTTAAGTCGCCAAACTATTTCAATATACTTGAAACTTTAGAGAATTTAATTAACGCCCATTTTCATAGTCAAAAATTCCCTAAATTTTATGCTGATAAATTAAGCATTTCAACCAAGCATTTGAATAGAGTAGTAAAACAAACAATTAATAAAACGACAAGCCAATTAATTTCTGAAAGAATCATTTTAGAAGCAAAAAGATTGATTGTTCATTCACACGAGAATTTAGCCAATATTGCTTATACACTGGAATTCTCGGATTACGCGTATTTTTCAAAATTTTTCAAATTAAAGACAGGTATGACGCCTTTGGATTTTCGTAAAAAGTATTTTTGATGAAATTTTGATTATTTAAAAGTACGATGCACATTACATTGTATATTTAATGACTTGGTTCTTGCCTACTTATTCTCGCGGATAATCTATTCAGTTTTTATTTGCTAAATTAGTTGCTAAACCAAAACAACCTGCCATATACGAACACGTTAACGGTTAGGCTACGACCGAACTTTTATAATTTAATAAATAAATATATTTTATGGCTAATTACACAGCAAGCTCAACAGACTCTCTAGCTTTTTATCTTACCTGTGACAATGAAAAAATTGGAGAATTAATCTATGAGAAGTGGTATGCTTCTAATGCAGTAATTATGTTATCCGGTGGAAATAAATTTCAACTTAAACCAAAGGGAATATGGAATTCCAAAAGAATATCACAAAGACGGAAATTACTCTGAATGGAATTATGAAAACGGGCAACTTATTGAGGGAAAATCCTATTTCAAAAGTGGGAAGCTTCTACAAGAATATACTTTCAAAAATGGTAAAAAAGAAGGTACGGCCACCAGATTTTACGAAACTGGAGAAAAAGAATCAATTTGGGAATTCAAAAATGATATTCTAATAAGTGGAATCGCATATTATCCAACTGGAGAAAAAAAGACTGACTTTAGCTATAAAAATGGAATAGCAGAAGGAATTTCGACAGAATATTACGAAAGTGGAAAAAAGAAATTTGAATGGAAATATAAAAACGGTGAATTGAAAGGAGAATCAATTGAGTATTTTGAAAATGGAAATGTAAAAAAAGTATACAATTATTAAAAATTAAACTTAAGACGCATATAATTAATTGCTTAGTTTTAGCCTACTCACAAAAATCTTCGCCGATTTTCTATTCAGTTTGTATTTGCTTAAAAACACATTCCCAACAATATGAAAAACCCTATACCTACATATATTTTAGTTCTATTTCTATTTTCGTTTATGTTTTGTGAAAGTCAGGAGAATAAAAAAACAGATATAATCGAAACACCAAAATATTTTAAAATTCTTGATGAAAAAGTAGGAGATTTAGACAAAGATGGAATCTTTGAAAAAGTTATAGTTTACGATACTCAAAAAGAAACTGATCTAGGAACAGAAAGACAAATATACATTTACAAAAAGAACCATTCCAAATGGGAATTGTGGAAAAAATCTGTTGGAGCAATATTACCAAGTAAACACGGTGGAATGATGGGTGATCCATTTGAAGGGATTTCGATTGATAGAAACTGTCTTGTAATTAATCATTCAGGAGGAGGTCGCCAAAGATGGTATTATACTCATAGGTTTAGGTATCAAAGTGGCGCATTTCAGTTAATCGGAGCTACAGTAAATTTTGGCGCACCTTGTGACTATTTTTATAATTTTGATTATAATCTTTCAAACGGTAAGATTATTTACCAAGAAGAAATTGGAGATTGTGAGAATGAAGGTTCAAAAATTCAGAAAAAAGAAATGATAAGTAAACGGGAAACTTTACCTACCATAGATAATTTTTATCCTGGAAATAATAAATTTACCTTTCCAAATTCTGAAACTTCGGTTTATTATTAATTAAAGATTATAAGCAATTGCTTGTACAAGGGTACTTTTGATACCCTCCGTCAAATTATCAGTTAAGACCATTGTGTACAATTCGAGAAAAATTTTAATCAAATGAGCAAAAACACCTTGAATCTCTAAAGGCAAAAAAACGCTTGAATGGCTGATTATAAATTAAGAACAAAGCTGTTAAAGATTTATCGAAGATTTGGAATTATACTTTTGAAGTTTGGTCAGAACAAAAAGCAGACACATATTACGATTCGCTAATTTCTAATTTCCGCGAAATTGCGAAAAATCAAGATTTAGGAAAAAACTATGAAGGAATAGCAAAGCAACTTTTCGGAATAAAACCAAATCGACATATAATATTCTACAGAACTTTAAACGAAAATTATGTTGAGATTACGAGAATATTACACGAAAATATGGATTTAAAGAAAAGAATAACGGAATAGAAACTGCAACGTATAACTAATTTTAAATCTGCTGAAGAATCTTTCAACGCTCACCAAAAGGTCTCCGCAACTCAAACGCACTTGGTTGTATATTTTCCAAAAACGGTTTTAAAAGTACATTTTTAAGCTTGGAAGTGTGGCGTGCATATAAAGTCATATTAACCGGCACAGCGCCAACAGCACTTTTAATAAGTTCGCTGGTACGGCCCAAATGCAATTGCGAAACTTTTAACGCAATGGCCTCTTCCACATAATCGTACAACAGTCGTTCGTAAACTGCATATTTGGTATTATAATTATAATCAATGCCCACATAATTGGCTTCCAAAGTATCTCCATTTACAAAGGCGGTGCTAAATGCTATTAAATTATCATCCAAAAACACGCCTTTGCAAATAAACAAATTGCCCAAATTTGCTTTTAAAGCTGAAAAGGAAGCAGGATAATTTTCGCCATAACGGTATTCAGACCTATTGAGGACGTTACTAAACATTTGCTGAATATTGTTCTGCTCTTTGTCAATTTCATCCGAAGAAAGGGAACGAATGGCAAGAGTTTCTGACTTTTTATAGGCACTATTTGCTTTGGTACGATATTTTGCTTTCATACTATGCAGGTAGTCGGCAAAAGTTTTCCAAGACGGTTGAAGCTTGAACGCCATATTTACATCTGCCTGAAAGGCGCGATATTTATAATTTTCTAAAATAGAACCGTTTTGAGTGGTTGGCCAGAATTCCTTAAACAGAATTACTTCAAACATATCCTTCCAACGCACATCTTTTCGGATCTGTTTTACAGCTTTATTCAGAATCTGCAGTGCGGATTCTTTTGATGTATGCTGTGAATGCACAAATCCATGTTCCCCCGTTGCGAAAATATTTCCTGAAACTAAACCTTTAATAGAAACCCCTTCATCTTCCGTTCGGCAATCGTGAAAAAGCCTAAGTAATACGTGTTTTTGCGCTTCCTTTTTATAGGTGAAAATAGAAATTTGAAACACGCCCGCTACTATGGGTTGTCCTTTTTCATCGTAAGCTAAAAGGTAAATTGGTTTTACACTAGAAGCAATTGTTTGTTCCAAAGCCAATAAATACGGAATGGACAAATAAATATTAGTATCTGCCACAAGCAAATTCCAATGTGTTGTTGGAATATCATTTACGGATTGAAAAAAATATAAATTTTCTGAATTGCGGTTTTGCATATTACAATTTGCTTCGGTATAAAGATAGCAACTCTAAAAGGGAAATGAATATTCAAATTATTGTGGATATAATTTGTTTGAACCTATTTTTTAAGAAAACGTAACTTACTAGTTTTCAGTTAAAAAGAAGTATTGTTTTTTCAAACAAATCGTTTTATTTCTTACATTTAATAATACAATTAAAATCAACAAAATCATGAAAAAACAACTTTTAGTGCTGGCTGCTCTTTGTATTTCATTGACGGCTTGCGATTCGGAAAAAAAGAAAAACTCTACACCTGCAATGTACGAAGGCAAAACGGCCGAAACGGAAATATCTCCAATTAAACGCGGAGAGATGCTCGTAAATGCTGCTGGTTGTAATGATTGCCATTCCCCGAAAAAGATGACTAGTACAGGACCAATTCTAGATCTCGACCGTTTACTTTCTGGCCATCCCGCTAATGAGAAGTTGCCTACCTATGATGAAAAAACAGCGAAATCTTATGTTTTATTTTCACCCGGACTTACAGCTTCCATTGGCCCCTGGGGCACGACCTTTGCGGCGAACTTAACACCTGACGATACCGGAATTGGCGATTGGACCGAAGCTCAATTTCTTTACGCCCTTAAAAAAGGAAAATATAAAGGAATGGAAAATAGCCGAGATCTACTTCCACCTATGCCGTGGCAATCAATTTCGTTTTTTCCCGATGAAGATTTAAAGGCAATTTTCGCATATTTAAAAACCATAAAACCAGTGGAAAACAATGTGCCGGCTCCTATTCCGCCAAAGGTATAATAACGTTGTTTATTGATTATTTTAGTTTTTAGAAGTAACTTAGTACGTTGATAGTGAAAGCATAACCGATAAAAAATTAAAAATTACTCTTATGAATTCAGAAAAACTACCCGTTTTGCCTTTTGAAAACTGGAACAATACGCGCGTTACTGTACACCTCATCCTTCAAATAATTGGTAAAACTAGACTTGCCTCTAATCCGCGAAAAAATCATTGGTGGAATTTAACGCTTTTCGTTTCGCCTCAGGGGTTTACAACAAATAGTATTTCTGTAAATGAAGGATTAGAAAGTGTTGAAATAACGTTTAATATTGCAAGAAAAGCAATAATAATCACGCAAAGTGCAGGGGAGAAATTTGTAATTTCTCTCAAGGAAAACCCTACTATCGCTGCATTTTATAAGAAATATACTTCTAAAATAAAAGGAACTGGGTTAAGCACAAAATATGTGGAAAAGCCTTTTGATGTGAATATTGACAAACCCTTCACGAAAATTACAGAATACCATCATTATGACTGGAAATATATTGAAGAATTCTGGAGAATTATGCAATGGAATAACGGCATTTTCCAGGAATTTAGTGGTAGATTTTATGGAAAATCATGCCCCGTTCATATTTATTGGCACCATTTAGATCTTGTGTTAACGCGCTTCTCTGGAAAGAAATTACCGCCAATGGATGCCTCTGCAAGGGTTTTAGAAAAAGATAGCTACTCGCACGAGCAGATTAGTTTTGGGTTTTGGGTGGGCGACGATAATATGCGCGAACCCATGTATTATTCATACATATTCCCAGCGCCTGAAGGTATTGATGAAGAAATTTTGAAACCAGATGATGCAAGATGGCAATATAGCAATGGAAGCCCCATGGCTTTATTGAGTTATGAAATGGTAAAAAATGCTAGCAATCCGAGACAGGCTGTCTTAGATTTTTTAGAAAGTGCTTACCAAGCTGGCGCAAAACGTGCAAATTGGAAAATTGATGAACTTACAGTACCCGATTTGGATAAACTATAAGTTCACCAACTTACAGCAGATAAATTATCTTCTGCCTCTTCCTCTATTGCTATTATTGCTTTTTGAGTGCGTATTTACTTTAGACCCAGTATTTCGTCCTCGGCTATGGCGTTGTGCCTTTTGCTGTTTCTTTTCTTCCTCGGCAGCTTTTACATCGGCCATGGTTTCGGTGGGTTGAAAATCTGTAACTGTTTTAGGCTGTAAGCGTTCACCAATTAGTTTTTCAATATCTTTTAAATAACCAACTTCATCTAAACTTACCAGTGAAAGTGCTTCACCGCTTGCTCCTGCTCTCCCTGTACGGCCTATTCGGTGAACGTAATCTTCGGAAATATTTGGTAATTCAAAGTTAATAACGTGTGGTAATAATGGAATATCTAAGCCTCGGGCAGCAATATCTGTCGCTACCAAAACCCTAACTTTTCCTTCTTTAAAACCAGAAAGTGCTCGTGTTCGTGCCCCTTGACTTTTATTTCCGTGAATTGCCGCGGAAGTAATTTTTGCTTTTTCAAGCTTCTCACTTAAGCGATTCGCACCGTGTTTAGTTCTGGTAAAAACCAAAACCTGCTGCCAGTTTCCTTCAGAAATAAGTTTTATAATTAAGTCTGTTTTTAGCGCTTTATCTACTCTATAAACAGTCTGATCAATTTTTTCAACCGTAGTATTCTCTGGCGTTGCTTCTACTAAAACAGGATTGTGTAGAAACTCATTCGCCAATTTTTTAATTTCTTTGGAAAAGGTTGCAGAGAAAAGCAAATTCTGTCTTTTATTGGGCAGTAATGCTAATATCTTTTTAATATCGCGAAGAAAGCCCATATCGAGCATTCTATCGGCTTCGTCTAAAACTAGAATTTCAACTTTTGAAAGAGTTAGTGCGTTTTGGTTTTCCAAATCTAACAATCTACCAGGAGTTGCTACCAATACATCCACTCCATTTCGCAAAGCGCGTATTTGTGGATTTGCACCTACACCACCAAAAATTACGGTTGAACGTAGATCTGTAAATTCGCTATATTCCCTAAACTCATCTTGCACTTGTGCTGCGAGTTCGCGGGTTGGGGTAAGTATTAATGCGCGAACGGGGCGCTGACGCAAGGTTGGTTCACTGCTCAATATATGTAACATTGGCAATGCAAAACCTGCTGTTTTCCCACTTCCGGTTTGTGCGGAGGCAAGTACATCTTTACGTTCTAAAATTAATGGAATTGCTTTTTGTTGAATTGCCGAAGGCGTTTCATATCCTTTTTTGCTGATTGCTTTCAACAAGGCATCGGACAGCCCAAGAGATTTAAATGACATAAATTTATTTAAGTTGTAAGACCGCTGCGCTTGGAGATAGTATATCGCGGCGCTTTTAGAATTCGGTCCTTTGAAAAACCATTAAAACTAAGAAGACGGTTTTAATAAGCGGCGAAGGTACGTCTATTTTTCTGCGTGGGGAATTTATGAAGGAAATTGGCAGAAATTGGGAGAAAAATAGTATAATTGATAATTAAATTATTTCTATGATGGGTGGTTTTGGTAGTATAAATCATATGATTGTTACACTTCGTAACAACAAAAACCTGCTTCCTGCAAAAAGATCCTTTTTTAAGCGAAAAGACTACGGCACTATCAAAAACGAATATTACAATGCTGTTGGAACTGCCTTTAATATAAAAAAAGCCAGTCCGCTACAGTTGCAAGCTATTAGAAATAAAATTATAAATAAGCGAAAAAAAGAGGCTCGAAATTTAATGCTTCTACTATTTATTGGTTTGCCTTTAATTGGCTGTACTCTCTATATTACCTTCAATAATTATAGTTTCGGGTTTCCGAAAATGGAGAATTCTGATCCAAATGTTATTGAAAAGAAAAAGGAAGAAAAGTATCTTTTTTATATAAATGACGGTGATTCTTGGTTAAAAAAAAGAGCGTACTACAATGCCATTTTTCAATTCAAACGTGCATTAAAACTATATCCGGGTGATTTTGATGCCAATTACAGACTTGCACTAGCATACAGCTATCGCTGCCAATATGAATTTGAAGATTGTGAAATAGGCAAAATATTAATCGATAAGTTGGAGGAACAATTTCCAAACAATAAGGATGTTAAAGACGTGAAAGCCATTTTTGTTCATTGGGGCGCATAGTGTCTAAACTCGCTTTATAATCGGTTAAATTCTTCAGAAAAGAGAACAACTAAATACCGAATAACTGAATTATAAATTTCAGTAATTCAATTTTAAAAATTCTGAATTCGCATCATAACTTCTTCAACCACCGCATCGCATTTATGATTGCCGAATTGAAAAATTGAAGCATCGTGGGTTGTTTTGAAAAGTTCGTCTTTCAGTAAATTTTTTGCACGATGCAGTCGCACTTTTACGTTGCTCTCTGTGAGTTTTAAGCAATCTGCTATTTCAGGATTAGAAAGGCCTTCAATTTGATGCAGCACAAACACTACTTTATATTTTTCGGGAAGCGCATCCACCGCTTTTTCTACCAAGGCTTTGGTTTCAGTCTTTATGGCTTGTTTTTCGGGATTCATTTGGTTTGTGTCTGGCAATTGAAAAATGTTTTCTAAGCTTTCGGTTTTTCCGTAATTAGTTAATTGTCTTTTATGTTTTCGTATTTCTTGAAGCGCTTCATTTATTGCAATCCTGATAAGCCAAGTAGAAAAAGCAGATTGGTTATTGAATTGATGTAGTTTAGTATAAGCTTTCACATAAGCATCCTGCATTATATCTTGCACATCGTCTTCAGAATAAATATAACTCCGTATTACCCTAAAAAGTCGCTGGTTATACCTTCGCATCAAAATCTCGAAAAGCTCCTTTTCGCCCTCCAATATTCGTTGCACCACTTTTGAATCGGACAATTTTGTTAAAGTAAATCTGTCTGGTTGAGTCGCATTCATGCTTTCTTTTTCTATTTAGATGCCGCAGCTGTTCTAAAGTTACAAATTTTGTAACCGTGTTCTGTAGATTTCATCTAACCGATAGAACATAAAATCAAAAAACTATGAAAACATTAGCAATCAATGCCGAAATCAGCAAATTACAAACCCTTTTAAAATACACATTTGCAATAGTGCCAATTGCCGCGGGAGCCGACAAATTTTTGAATATTTTAGTCCAATGGGTTGGTTATCTCGCACCTTCTTTATTAGATATGTTACCATTTAGTGGGGCAACATTTATGATGATTGTAGGCGTAATCGAAATTATTGCGGGCATACTCGTATTCACCAAAACACGATTAGGAGCTTATATTGTATCGCTTTGGCTTTTACTTATTGCCTTGAGCTTGCTTTTTACTTGGCATCACCCAGACGTTGCTGTACGCGATATTGTGATGGCAATTGCCGCCTACGTTTTGGCCAAGTTGAGCATTCCTGAAATTACAAATTCAACCCGTTAATTCTGTTATTCATTGTATTTCAATATCTTCTCTGTCACTTCAAAATGTGGCAGGGAAGATATTTTATTTTAGTCGAAATTTTCAACCCCCTATTTGGTAAAGAAAATCTCCCTATCTTTAGAAGTAACTAACAATCAATCAATAAACCAATGAAACGACTATTACTAGCACTAGTACTAGCTTGCGTTTCGTGGAGCAGCCTCCCTCAAGCTTCTTCTCAAGCACAAGAAGACACGCTTAAAAGTTCGTATTTAAATTCGGAAATAACGATTCCGAAGAGCAAAGACACGCTTTCCGAATACAACAATTTCAAGAAAACCATTCAGCTTTCCAAAAAAAATAACGATTTTAAAACCCTTGGTAAAGCCTATATAGATTTAGCAAAATGGCACGAAGATCACACCGTGCTCGATTCTTCCATCGTTTATTTAAATAAAGCCATTTCACTTTATAAAAAAGAGGAAATGACAAAACCGATGGCAGACACCTATCTTCTATTGGCGACCAACTACAGCGGCACAGCAGAATACGACAAAGGTTCTGAAGCAGTTTATAAAGCATTGGCGCTCTTTGAAAAAATAGATGATAAACGCGGAATTGCACAATGCTATACCAAAATTAGTGACTTGCTTTATTATTCAGACAGTTATGCCGAGGGTGCCGAATATTGTAAAAAAGCAATCGCAATTCAAGAAAAATATGGCTACGACGAAGATATGGCACTCTCCTTCCGGCGGCTTGCAGAAAATCAA
Organism: Aequorivita sp. IT1282; assembly: GCF_058068205.1. Taxonomy (NCBI): domain Bacteria; kingdom Pseudomonadati; phylum Bacteroidota; class Flavobacteriia; order Flavobacteriales; family Flavobacteriaceae; genus Aequorivita; species Aequorivita sp. IT1282. The sequence goes on from NZ_JBYRHR010000006.1 coordinate 61,752, forward strand.
TTGTTTCTTGGCGATTTAGAAAAAAGTTTAGCAAATATGAATCGCGCCATCGAGTTATACAAAAAAGTGGGAATTACAGATGCGCCTCTTTTAGCTTGCTACAATGGCCGCGGTAATATCTTCAAATACATGGAACGCTACGACGAAGCCATTGCAGATTATACCGCTTGTTACGAAGGAGCAAAAAAAATAGGCCTCCTTCGCTACACGATGCCACCCACTGCAAATATTGGTCACGTATATATTTTACAGGGAAAATATGCTCAAGCGCTGCCTTATAACCTGAGAGCGATAGAAATTATGAAACGCATTGGCAACACCAAAAATCTTTGGGAAAACTATATGCATGTTTCAAACATTTATAGCCAGCTGGGCGATTATAAAAATGCTTTGGAGTATCATGAGTTATATGAACAAGGTCATTCGGAATACCTCAACACCATTATTGCTCGACAGGATAGCGAGCTGCAAGTAAAGTACGAAACGGCACAAAAGGATATGGAGATTTTAAACCAAGAGGCTAAGATTTCGCAACAACGAAAAACGCAAATTCTTTATATTGGTATTGCAGGATTGTTGGCCATTATTCTCTTCGGAATGTATTTTACGTTGAAGAACATTCGCAAAAAACGAAAAGCTTTAGTAACACTAAATACAGACCTGGACGCCAAAAACAAGCAAAACGTATTACTACTAAAAGAAATTCACCATCGCGTAAAGAACAACCTGGAAATGGTAAAAAGCCTCATCGCCCTGCAATCGGCAAAACTGGAAGACGGCGCCAGCAAAGAGGCGATGCTTGCCAGCCAAAACCGCGTGCAGAGTATGGGCATTATTCACCAAAAATTGTATCAAGGTGAAAACTTGGGCAGTATTGAAATGAAAGATTACTTTATAAATTTAAGCGAAGGTGTGCTAGACACTTTTAATGCCGAAGACAAAGTAAAAATTGAATGTGCAATGGACAACCTAAATCTGGATGTGGACACTGCCGTTCCCATCGGTTTAATTGTGAATGAATTATTGACCAATGCGTTAAAATACGCTTTCCCAACGGGAGAAAAGGGACTGATAAACATTAGCCTAAAAAAGGAAAATGATGTCTTATTATTAAAAGTTTCAGACAACGGCATCGGTAAAACAGAAGGTTTAAAACCACAAGGCACGGGTTTTGGAACACAATTAATACAACTACTTACCCAACAACTTAATGGTACGCTAACCGAAGAACACAACAATGGAACTACCGTTTTTTTTAATTTCAAAAACTTTAAAATCGCTTGATGGATAGAGCCGTAAAAATATTAATTGTTGAAGACGAAATGGTAATTGCAGCCAACATCTCCCTGCAGCTAAGCGATCTTGGTTATGAAGTTACCGGTATTTTGCCTCGCGGCGAAGAAGCGCTATCACAAATAAAAATTGAAAAACCAGACATAGTATTGATGGATATTCAGTTAAAAGGCGAAATGGACGGCATTGAAACCGCCAAGGAAATTGAAAAACAATACTATATTCCTATTATCTATTTAACAGCAAATACAGATGATGCACATTTTACGCGCGCTAAGGAAACACATCCCTACGCTTTTATTTCGAAACCCTTTAAAAAGCTAGATTTACAGCGTGCAATTGAATTGACTATTGATAGAATTTCAGTAGAAAACACTTCAGAAAACCAAAAAAACGGCAGTGGAAATGGCATAACGCCACCAAATGGAAATGCTACTGATTTCATTTTGAACGATCGCATTTTTGTTCGTCACAACGATAAAATGCTGAAAATAGATATTAAAGACATCTACTATATTGAAGCAGACCGCAACTATTGCCGCATCTTTTCGCAAGGCCGCGAATATCTTTTGGTAATGACTTTGAAAGATATTGACGAAAAACTTCCGCAAAATCACTTCCTAAGAATACACCGCTCTTATATTATCAATCTTTCACAAATAGATGAAGTAGCGGGTACGCACGTAGTAATATCAAGAAAAGCAATCCCGATGAGCAAAGCAATGCGCACCGAACTTCTTAAACGATTGCAAACCATTTAAATTTATTGACTTTTTGAATCAGGAGGATTTGAGCCACGACTTTTAAGGATTATTGTTTTTAAAAAAAACGATATTCATTATAGATAATCTGTCGTGAGTCTAAACGTCGTGAGTCCAAACTTCACTTTTCAATAAAATTCTCTTCGGCAAGTAAAACCCTTATTTCGGACAAATTTAAAGGCTCTTCGTCCTAGATTGCTTTTTATAATTATTGATATTCAGTTACTTAGTTCTCTCCTCGCAAAATTATTTTCAACTAACTAACCATTTAAATCATTAAAAATTATGAAAAGATTACTCTTTTTAGGACTTGCAATAGTCCTTTTGCTAACCGCTTGTCAACAACAAGAAAAGCGCTACACCCAACAATCGCCCGAAATTGACACCTACAAAAAAATAATTGATGCCTACGAAAAGCAAGACTGGGAAGCTCTTGCCAGCCACTATGCCGATACAGCCAAAATAATGAACAATGTTATTGAGGCAGAAGGCAGGTCCATAGCCGAAGAGGTAGCAATGGGCAAAGAGGATGCTTCACTTTTTTCCGGTTGGGACTATGTGGATGGGGAATCTGAATATGAAATGGTTGTTACTGACAAAGGCCAAACTTGGGTAAACTTTTGGGGTACTTGGAAGGGCACGCTTGCTGCCAATAACAAAACATACACCATTCCCGCTCACATCACAGCCCAATTTATGGACGGAAAAGTTGTAAAAGAATTTGGCTATTGGGACATCTCAAAAATCATGATGGATGTGCAAGCAATGCAGCAAGCAGATGCAGCTGTTGTGAAAGATTCAACCAACTTATAAATTAAATACTTAAACCGATGAAAGTTCATGGATATGCAGCCATTGCCCCTAAAGCAAAACTAACGCCTTATTCGTATGAATTAGGAGCGATAGGTTCTGAACAAGTTGATATTAAAGTTTCCTATTGTGGTCTTTGTCATTCAGATATAAGTATGATAAACAATGATTGGGGAATGACGCAATATCCAATTGTTACTGGTCACGAAATAATTGGAGAAGTAATAGCTGCGGGTAATGCGGTTAAAAATGTGAAAGTTGGGGATAAAGTAGGATTGGGATGGATGTCTTCTTCCTGCATGAGTTGTGAGCAATGTATGGACGGGCACCACCATCTCTGCGCTAAAAGCGAAGGTACTATTGTAGGTAGAAACGGTGGATTTGCAGATTATGTTCGTGGACATTGGTCGTGGGCAATACCGCTTCCGGAGGGTATAGATATGAGTAAAGCAGGCCCTTTGCTTTGTGGCGGAATTACAGTTTTCAATCCAATAATATTAGCTGGAGTAAAACCAACGGATAAGGTTGGCGTAATAGGAATTGGAGGATTAGGACATATGGCCGTTAAATTCTTAAAACATTGGGGATGCGAAGTGATTGCTTTTAGCTCAAACCCGAATAAAAAGAAGGAAATTTTGAATATGGGAGCCAGCAAGGTTATTAATTCAACAGTTCCGGAAGAATTAGAAAGTATTGCTGGAAAACTAAATTTTATTTTGAATACCACTAATGTAACATTGGATTGGAATTCATATTTAACCGCCTTGGCACCGAAAGGAAAATTCCATACAGTAGGCGCTGTTTTGGAGCCAATGGCAATTCCCGCATTCAGTTTAATTATGGGTGAAAAAACGGTTGGAGGAAGCCCAATAGGCAGTCCTGCATTAACGAAAACTATGCTCGATTTTTGTGTAAGGCACAATATTTATCCAGACGTTGAAGAATTCCCGATGGCAAAAGTAAATGAAGCAATTGAACACTTAGATAACGGTAAAGCTCGATTTAGGATAGTATTGAAAAATTAATCTCTATCAAAGCCTTCCCGACAAAATAGCAGTTTTGGAATCAAAAATCCCAAGGCCGGACTGGTATTGCAAGTGAAGAAGCAGTCAACCTGTTGGCTCTATTTATAAAACCATTTAGCCCCAATTCAATCCCTAAAATACGAGAATATGAAAACAGTAGGCATTATAGGCGGTTCTGGCTTTATAGGAAGCTTCATAACCAAGAAATTCTTAACAGAAGGTTTCAATGTGAAAGTATCTGTTACAGACATAAAAAAGAGTGAAAAGTATCAACATCTTTTCGATCTAAAAAATTCAGACAATCTGAATATCAGCCCACTTATGGTTGAAAATTTAAACGATTTAAAAGATTTTATCAGCGATTGCGAAATTGTAGTCCACGGCGGAACACCGTTTCAGCTTGATGTGAAAGACCCGCAAACGGAGTTATTCGACCCAACCATAAAAGGAACGGAGAATTTCTTGGAAGCGGTAAGTGAAACCCCTTTAATTGAAAAGATTGTTTTAATTGCTTCGGTGGCGGCGTATAACACAAATTTCCCAATGCCGGCTGGCGGAAAAACACCTCACGATACCTTTAGTGAAGCCGACGAACCTTTTATGAGCGAGGAAAGTCATCCGTATGCACAGGCTAAATTTATTGCCAACCAAACTGTAGAAAAATTCATATCAGCACACCCAAATCTTTCTTATGAAATCACTTCGGTTTCGCCTGTAGGCGTTATGGGGAAATCACTTTCTAATAGAGAAGATTCCACTTCAACTGGGTTGCAATTTCTCTTTAAAAACAAAATTGCACCCAATCCATTTGTACAAATGCTTTATGACACCGATGCGGAAATGGCTACGGTAGATGTTAAAGATGTAGCGGAAGCCGTTTTCAAAGCCGCTACAACTTCTGGATTGCACGGTAAAAACTATTTGTTGACTAGTGAAAGCTATCCTGTTAGCGATATGAGCTTGATGCTGAACCACCAAACCCCTAAAAATAAAGGAAGTGTAATTTATAAAAATACACTGGCAATGAACGATTTGGGAGTGAACTTCAGACCAGTTCAAGAAACCTTAAATAACTATTCAAAGTAAAAAAACAGAATATTAATCAATTAAATATATCAATAATGAAAACCATTAAAACAACGATTTTATCGGTAGTGATGCTTATAGCATTCATTTCGACAGCACAAAAAAAGAACGGAACTATTTACGTAGACCATCCAGCCATTACCACAGTGGAGGCTATGACTCAGGCCTTTGTTAGTGGAGACTCAGACAAGGTGGCGAGTTATCTGGCAGATGATTTTAGGGCCTTTAACGGCACAAGCGCCAATGCAAATGACAAGGGACAAGACAAAGCATCATTTTCAAATTCTGCAAAAGGATGGCATGGCGCTCTTGATTATTTTTCAATAAGCCGTACCCCGGGAGCCTATCCCGATGCATTGGAATATAAGGATGACAATCAAAAAGATGTGATGTGGGTGCAGACTTGGGAAGACTTAAAAGGTGTTCACAAAAAAACAGGCGTTAAAATAAACCAACCTATCCACCGATTATTTGTGATAAATAAAAATAACAAGATTCAAACTATTATAAGTTATGGTAACGATCTTGTTAATTCTGAAATCGGTCAAAGTTTTAGCGATAGAAAGAACGGCACCATCTATAACCATCACGAAAATATAAACTCCGTTCGCAACGTAATTTATGCTTTTGAAAATAAGGATTTGGACAAGGCATATACTTATTACGATGAAAATGCAAGGTTTTTGAATTCCAGCTCCCCCACATTTGAGAGCACTTCATTTGCAGATCAAAAAGTAATTGACAAAAAGATTAACGATACATACGACATTACAAGCATAGACATGGTTGGCTACCCAGACGACCTGCATTATGAAATGGGCGATAGCCATGTTGTGCTATCATGGTGGAACGTCAACCTTGTTCGCAAGGCCGATAAAAAAGTGATCGTCCTACCCATTCACTATCAAATGGATTTTAACAAAGAAGGCAAGATAACAGCCGAAACAGCTTACTACAATGCAAAGCTGTTAGATTAGGCCAGCCTTAAAATTGCAAGTTTTTAAAAACAGAATCCAAATTGAAATACCACAACAGCGAAGTAAAAGTTGCTATAATGAGGTAAAATAAGAAGTAAATGTGCGGTATGATTAAGCCGTATCGCACATTTTTAATTTGAATCATAAAATCATAGTTATGAAACAAGAACATACCCAATGGAGCAAGGAAGAACTGAAAACATACATTTTGCTACTCTGCTCCAAAGCAGATCAAATAGAAAGTGAGGATGAAATAACGCTAATAAAGGCGAAAACTTCCAAAGATATTTTCGATAAAATGAATCGAGAGTTTCAAAATGATCACGAAGATTCAAGCTTAGATAAAATTCAGGATACCTTAGAAAGACACCAATATTCGGAATTAGAACTTTGCCAATTGAAGAACGAAATTCAACAACTCTTCGCAGTAGATCGCAAAATACCAATGTCTGAAAGCAACCTGGGCCGTATTTTGGAGAATTTAATTTATTAATAATGAATACGCCTTTCAATATTAACCTTTAAGTATTTTAAAAATGAAAACAATACATATTTCAGGCGCAAACGGAAAAATAACCGCATTTCAGCAATACTTAGGTTTAGGAAAACAGTAAGAAAAAAATTCTTAAATAGGAATTCAAGCAAATTAGAAACAGGGATTATGAAACCCATTAAAACCAACTTACCGGCACTTTCCGAAAATACAACCTTAAGGTATTTTAATTTCATCGCACTATATTTTGCCCAAGGCGTACCAGAAGGAATGTTATTCTTTGGAATTCCGGCTTGGATGGCGATGAACGGAAAATCTGCTGGAGAAATCGCCAGTTTTGCGATAGCCTGTGGTTTACCCTGGAGCTTCAAATTTATAGTAGCACCCTTGATGGATCGCTATACTATATTAGCTATGGGAAGAAAAAGGCCGTGGGTAATTTTTGGCCAGTTGGGATTGATGACCAGTTTTATTATGATGGCATTTTTACCCGATCCATTAAACAACTTAAACCTTTTAATGTTGGCAGGTTTTATAATTTCTTTTTTTGGGTCTTTTCAGGATGTCGCCACAGATGGAATGGCAGTAGATATTATTCCTGTAAATGAACAGGCTCGTGCAAATGGGTTTATGTGGGGTTCAAAAATAATCGGAATATCGGCTTCCTTGGCATTGGGAAGTTGGCTTTTAAACAACTACAGCTTTTCGGTTTCTATTGCAACACTTTCTGTCTTGGTAGGTTTAATAATGCTTGTACCTATTTTTTTAAGAGAGAGACCCAATGAAAAGATACTGCCTTGGACTAAAGGAAAAGCTTCTCCACAAAACCAAAAACTGCAGGCGAAAAAATGGAGTAAAATTTTCAAATCATTATATAGCGTTTTTAAATTAAAGAATTCGTTACTACTTGCGGTTATTGGTTTCATTATCGCTGGCTGCATCAATTATATGGATATTTTATTACCCATTTTTACCGTAAAGGAATTAGGTTGGACAGACCTTGCCTATTCTCAAGTATTTGCAACCACTTCTGTAATTGGAGGAATTAGTGGCATGCTCATTGGTGGTTTTTTGGTAGATAAATTCGGCAAAAAGCGAATGTTGAATTTCTACTTCTTCGCTTGGATAGCTTCAACGGTTGCCTTAGTTTTTATGAAAACTTTTTGGGTTGACACTTTTTTTATTAATGCATATATGTTTGCTTACTCCACTCTAGGTGTTTTTTGCCAGATTGGTTTTTTTGCTATTGCCATGCAATGTTGTTGGAAAAAAGTTTCTGCCAGCCAATTTACATTATATATGACTATTTCGAATATTGGCCGTATTGTATTTGCAGCATTAATCCCCCCAATTAAAGATCATTTTAGTTGGGAAATTACCTTGTTGGCCTTTGCAACTTTTGTGGTTCTGGCCTGGATTTTATTGCAATTTTTAAATATAGAACATCAAGTAAAAAACGTTGTACATTTAGAGAATAAAGACATTGAGAATGAAAGCATGCTAGTAAAGGCAATAGGAGTATAAAAAATAATTAAATCTAGAAATGAACCAAACCAATGAAAACCAAAATACTTCTCTTCAGCTTAATTGTAACGTTTCAACTAAGCGCCCAAAACTATCAAAAAATTCACAACAAAGCTTTACTAATTGATACTCACAATGATTTTCTAACCCAAAATATGGAGAAGAATTTTGTTTTCGACACCGACTTAAAGGGCAAAACCCACAGCGACCTCAATAGGATGAAGGAAGGCGGCGTAGATGTACAATTCTTTTCAGTTTTTAGTGATGGCGACCAGCCTAATCCGTATGCTTTTGCAAATAGACAAATAGATAGTTTGGATGCCGTTATACAACGAAACCCTGATAAAATCGTGAAAGTCGGCAATTCAAAAGAACTTTTAAAAGCTGTAAAACAAAACAAAATCGCAGCCTTGATTGGCGTGGAAGGCGGCCATCAATTCGAAAACGATTTAGGCAATCTTGAAGCGCTTTACAATCGCGGCACGCGCTATATAACCTTAACTTGGAACAACTCTACTCCGTGGGCAACAAGTGCTGCAGATGAAACCAATCCCGAAGGCGCGAAAAATTCCGAGGGAAAAAATGGGCTTACCGCTTTTGGAAAACAAGTAGTTCAAAAAATGAATAGTTTGGGGATGATGGTAGATATTTCGCATGTTGGCGAACAAACGTTTTACGATGTAATTGCAACTACGTCAAAACCAATAATCGCTTCGCATAGTTCGGTTTACAGCATTTGTCCACATCGTCGAAATTTAAAAGATGAGCAAATAAAAGCTATTGCTAAAAACGGTGGTGTAATTCAAATAAACTTTAATTCAGGGTTTATAGATCCTTCTGTTGAGCCACGAGAGACCGCATTTCTGGAAAATCACAAAATCGAAATTGACTCTCTCGTAAATACGGGAATGTTTCAATATCACGCTGAAGAAGCTATGTACAGAAAATATACTGATGAATCTTATGACCTACGCGCACCTTTTAATTTTGTTATTCAACATATAGAATATATTATTAAATTAGTGGGTGTAGATTATGTAGGCATTGGTTCCGATTTTGATGGCATTTATCAGCCACCAAAACAATTGGATGACGTTACTACTTATCATTTAATCACAAAGGCTTTGGTTGAAAAAGGCTACAGTGAAAAGGATATTAATAAGATTCTCGGCGGAAATCTGCTAAGGGTTTTAAAAGCGAATGAAACTAACTAATGTAAAACTGACCTTCATGAAAACCGCACTTTACTTTTTAATCATTTCAGCAAGTGTTCTTTTAAGCTGTGCCGAAAAAAAGGAATCTACAAAAACCGAAACCGATAGCAAATCCAGCTACATGGATTATTCGAACAGCGACGACCAAATAACAGGTGGTATCAAAATGATTCCTATTAAAACTCCAAAAGGAACTTTCAATGTTTGGACAAAACGCATGGGTAACAATCCAAAAATGAAGGTTTTGTTGCTTCACGGAGGTCCCGGCGGAACTCACGAGTTTTTCGAGAATTTTGACGGCTATCTTCCAAATGAAGAAATTGAATATATCTATTACGATCAACTGGACAGTTATTACAGCGATAAGCCAAACGATTCTACCCTTTGGACCACCGAACATTTTGTGGAAGAAGTAGAACAAGTTCGCAAAACTTTAAATCTAGATAAAGACAATTTTTACTTGCTCGGCCAGTCGTGGGGCGGAATCTTGGCAATGGAATACGCACTGAAATATCAAGACAATTTAAAAGGTTTAATAATTTCAAATATGATGGCGAGCATTCCGGAATACGAAAAGTATGCTGAAGTATTGGGAGCCCAACTTCCTCCAGAAATTTATAAAGAAATTAAAGATTTGGAGGCGAAGGAAGATTTCTCAAATCCCAGATATGCCGAATTGGTGATGAACAATTATTATACAGAACACATTCTTCGCAAACCTTTGGATGAATGGCCAGAATTTATCAATCGCGGCTTTGGCCACCTCAACCCAAATATTTATATCTATATGCAAGGTCATAGTGAATTTGGCGTTACCGGAAATGCAACTTTAAAAGGTTGGGATGTTTCCGAAAGGTTGAAAGAGATTAAAACACCAACACTAATGATTGGGGGGAAATACGATACTATGGATCCAAAATATATGGAATGGATGAGCACCCAAGTGCAACACGGAAGAAGTTTAACCGTAAATGCAGGCCACGTTTCACAATATGACGACCCAGAAAATTATTTCACTGGATTGATTAAGTTTATTAAAGATGTGGATAACGGCTCATTCTAACTTGGCAGTAATTCAATGAAACAACCAGACGAAGAATTAATCAGAACTGTTGGTGTTTTAGGCTTATCCGCCAATATTATGAACATCATAATTGGTGCGGGTATTTTTGCTTTACCTGCCATTATTGCCGCGAACATGGGCTCATCAAGCATTATTGCTTATGTTATTTGCGGTATTCTGCTAGCTTTAATTATGCTCTGTTTTGCCGAAGCAGGAAGCAAAGTAACCAATACTGGTGGTGCATACACTTTTATTGAAACTGCTTTTGGTGACTATGCCGGATTTTTGGGCGGTATTTTTTATATGGGCTCTTCCCTAATGTCTGATGCTGCGGTATCCAATGCTTTAGTGAATGTACTGGCTTCCTCCTATCCTATTTTTGCAAATGAAGGGGTACGATTAGGGTTTCTGTTCGTCATCTTTTTCGGATTGGCAATTATCAACGTTATTGGAATAAAACAAGGGATTGGCTTGGTGAAATTCTTTGTTATCGCGAAACTAATTCCATTACTCCTACTTATACTTTTTGGATGGATAGCTGTATCTGCAGATAATTTATCTATTGAAGCCATGCCCAGTATAGAATTAGTTGGAAAGACATCGCTCATCTTGTTTTTTGCCTTTGTTGGCGGCGAAAACGGATTGATTGTAGGTGGTGAAATTAAAAATCCAAAACGTACGATTCCAAGAGGTATTTTTATAGGCATTACATCGGTCGTAGTTATTTATATTTTGATACAAATGGTATCCCAAGGTGTTCTGGGCAGCGAGTTGCCAAATTATACAGCCTCACCACTAGCCGAAACTGCTAAAGTAGCATTTGGACCAATAGGATTCGTTGTATTAATCGTTGGTGCTGCCATTTCCATGTTTGGATTTTTAAGTGGTGAAATATTGAATGCTCCCAGAATTCCGTATGCTCTAGCAAGAGATAAAGTAATTCCGCTACCTTTTTTGGCAAAAATCCATAAAAAGTTTAAGACGCCCTACTTGGCAATCATCACATATGCTACCATTGCTTTCATTATTGCCGCAACAGCAAGTTTTGAACAATTGGTAGTAATTGCGACCAGTTCAATATTACTTATTTATTTGGGCGTTGTCTTGTCTGTAATCAAATTACGTTACACTCAAAAGTCGAAACCAGACGAGTTTAAAATCCCAGGCGGATTAACGGTTCCGATCATTTCCATATTTATCATTTTCTATTTTCTATCATCACTAACCTCCAAAGAAATGTTGGGAACGGTTATTTTTATAGGGGTGTTAACCATTATCTTTTTCGCTATTAAACTTTTCAAAAAGAAAGAACTGTGATAAAGCGCTCCTGACACGTTGTGCAGAAATCGCTATCTTTAAAAACTTTCTAAATTATTTTCTATGAGATTTCTAACCTCTTTTTTTATATTACTTTTTATAATTTCATGTAAACAACAGAAACCTGCAAAGGATTTTTTGGGTGTTGTAGACATTTCAGTCAGCGGAAAGGAGAGTGCACAGCCACACTTTGAAAAAGGATTGCTACTGCTTCATTCCTTTGAATATGAAGATGCCCGCGAAGCATTTCAAAAAGCACAAAAGGAAGATCCCGAAATGGCAATGGCTTATTGGGGCGAAGCAATGACGCACAATCACAGCTTATGGCAAAACCAAGATTATGAAGCTGCCACAGCTGCATTAGAAAAACTTGACGAAATTAATTTAGATGAAAAAACCGTAGAACTTGAACAGGATTTAATTAAAGCCGCACAAATACTCTACCAACCAAAAACCGAAAAAACACAACGCGATATCGCCTACGCCGATTTTATGGAAGGTTTGTACAAAAAATATCCCGCCAATCAAGAAGTAGCTGCCTTTTACGCGCTTTCCCTTTTAGGTTCCGTGCCCGAAGGAAGAGATGACGATCTTTATGGAAAAGGCGCCAAAATTGCTAAAGGTGTTTTAAAAGAAAATCCAAATCATCCCGGCGCGCTGCATTATTTAATACATTCTTATGACGATCCGGATCACGCTGCACTTGCATTGGACGCCGCCAATGCATATTCAAAAGTAGCTCCCGATGCCAGCCACGCTTTACATATGCCATCGCACATTTATGTAGCAATGGGTATGTGGGATGAGGTAATTTCGTCAAATATTGCTTCATATCAAGCAAGTATTACAAGGATGCAGCAGAAAAAACTGGACAATGATGCGCGTGGATATCACGCTTTTCATTGGTTAGAATACGGCTATCTTCAGAAAGGAAATTACGAAGAAGCTAAGAAAATGGTACTCGATATGAAGAAGTATGCTTCCGAAAATCCATCGAAAAAAGCAAGGGTTCATTTAGTATTCTTAAAAGGAACTTATCTTTCTGAGACAGATGACTGGGAAAGTGAAATAGCAAACATTCCAGTAGACATAGCCGATTTAAATATTTCTGTTCGCTCCCAATATCACTTTATGGAAGGGATGAAAGCGTTTAAAACGGGCAATATTAAGAAGCTAGACAGCACCATCAATATTATGAGTCAGGACCAGAAAAGGGAATCGTTCGTTATTGCGACAGGAAGTTCTAAACTATGCTCCAGTGTTAGCCGCGATGAAGCCACGGAAATGGATTTAAAAGAAACTGAAATTAGGCAAAACCAACTATTGGCACTTCGTGCTGACTTGAATAATGATCTAAAATCTGCGGAAGAATATTTAAAGAAATCCATAGCTATTGAAAATACTATAAGTTACAGTTACGGGCCACCATTCATCCAAAAACCTACCCACGAACTTTATGCAGATTGGCTGCTCGTTCAAACTAGAAATGCAGACGCCACAAAACAGTATGAGCTTGCGCTAAAAAATGGACCCGGCAGAATGCAAGTTTTAAAAGGGATAGAAAAAGCAAAACCAGTACTATAAGCTTTATATCCAAAAGAGGGCATAGGTTTCTAATTTTCACTTTCTACATTGCGAGCACAAATGCTTTTCCTTATCTTTAAATTCTGAAAAAAATCTTCAGAAGAACCATGAATATAGATCAAATTTTCAAAAATAATGAAGTCTGGGTAAACGAAAAATTAGGCGTTGATCCGGATTACTTCAAAAATCTTGCCGATGGCCAAAACCCCGATATACTATATATTGGCTGCAGCGACAGTCGCGTTACTGCAGAAGAAATTATGGGCGTAAAACCTGGGGATGTTTTCGTAATGCGAAATATTTCGAACATGGTGTCAAATCTAGATTTGAGCGCCATGAGTGTTATTGACTACGCAGTAAGCGTTTTAAAAGTAAAACATATAGTTATTTGTGGACATTACGGTTGTGGAGGCGTTAAAGCCGCCATGCAATCTAAAGACTTAGGAATTCTAAATCCGTGGTTGCGAAATATTCGAGATGTGTATCGCCTACATCGGGATGAATTAAATTCCATTACAGACGAAGAACAGAAATACAAGCGGTTGGTAGAACTGAATGTACAGGAACAGTGTGTAAACGTTATAAAAACCGCCGATGTACAGATTGCAGTAAGGCAAGGTCGTTTAACGGTTCATGGTTGGGTGATGGATGTTGCAACAGGAAAACTGATAGATTTAAAGATTGATTTCGAAAAAGTCCTCGAAGGAATTATGGAAATCTATCATTTGGATAAAGATAAAATAGAGTCCAAATAAAAAATAAAGAGGCTGCCTTATTGGACAGCCTCTTTTTAAAATGTAGAATTTTTTATCGCTTTACAACTTTAAAAGTTGACTGCATTTCTCCAGATGTTGCATTTATAAAATACATTCCAGATTCTAAATTAGACATATCTATTTCGGTAATATTTCCGCTTGCCGCACCTTGTGCAACAAGTTTACCTAAAATGTTGTGAATTTTGTAACTATCCAGCTTATAAAGAGAAGCCACCGTTAACTTGTTACTAACAGGATTAGGATAAAATGAAATATTCATTCTAAATTTATCTTCAATAGAAGCAAGATTGTCTACAGTAATTGTACCGGTCATATTTGAATGCACATCACAGTCATATTCATTTACGCCAATTTGCGTAAATGTATAAGAATATTGAAAGCCGTTTCCAGTTTCTATGCCGCTGTCAAAATCTTCTTGACTTCCGGATTCGCTGGTAACGGAATGAGGAACATCATCTGTCCAAGTCCATCTTACAGTATCGCCCGGTTCTATGGTTATACTCGCGTTCTGATTTGTTACTCCAACAAACCAGTCTAGGTCAAAGGTTGTTTGTGCACTTGCCATTGAGGCTGTAAGTGCCATCAAAAGAAATAGTTTAATTTTTTTCATAATATTTGATTTTAGATTAATAATTATTCGAATTGCTTTTATATTTTTCTTTTAAAATTCTACTATTTCTTTTATTCGTGCTTTTTAAAAAACGCGGCTAATATTAAAGCCGAAAAAGAAATTGCCATCGGTCCAATCTCCCTGCCCTTGTACAATATATCCTTCTTCAAACATGGCTTGCGCATTTGTAAAATGCATTTGGAATACGTGACCACCAGTTTCAATATCTACACCCACCGACAACGGGTTTCTGAAATTTGAATTATCGTTTCTATTTAAATGAAGACCATAGTCTGCATTAATACTCACTCGCTTAGATATTTTATATCGCCCGCCCAAACCAAGCGCGTATTGATTAGATTGTTCATCGTAATTTACTGTAGTTCCGTCTGCTAAAACTTCACGACTGCGAGTTGCTAAATTCTCATGAATATAAGTAGGAGCCAGCAATAGCGAAAATGATTCGCTAAATTTTTTCGACACTAATAATTGTGAAGTGTAGGTAAGTCTGTCTTCAAATTCCAGATTTGCATATTGGTCCTTTTCCAAAGAAGTATTTATTGTAACCAAGTTATAACCAACTAAGGTCACTGGAAAGCCGTCTCTCTCCTGCGGAATTAAACGATATTTAATTTGAGCTCCATATTTTTGTAGAAGAGAACTACGCGCTATACCTACGTTCAACCAATCGGTAAAACCGTAAATAAATTTTAACTGGGTAACCGCATTGTCAAGCCCAAAGAAATCTTTGACACCGTTTTTTACTGAACCGAAGCGATGCGCCACTACAAAATAAAAGTCGTTTTTATCTGCAAGTTTGGTAGTTTCAAAGTTAACAACTTTCAGGCCTTTAAAGGCAGATGTTACGGTTTTATCTACCACCGCTTCACTTTCAAGACCGTCCAGTAAATCATCCTGAGCTAAAAGCCCCAGCGGAAGAAAGAATATTAAGAATGCTATTTTTTTCATCATTGGTCCTATTTTATCAGTGTACTTTGATCCAGTTTTACAATTTCAAATAACTCGTCATAACCTATGCATCTGCCTTTAATCTTTACTTTTTCGTTTTCATTAACATCTGTATTATTTTCATCGAAACTTGCGTAAACACTTTCGTCAAGGGTAATTGCGCCTTTTTCTATACTCGTAATTACACCAGTAACAGTTATAGTTTTATTCAGCAAGTCTTCGGCGTCATCTGTTTTAAAACGTTCTAATAAGTACGGAGCTGTAATCTCAAGCTGCGAGGTTTCAGTCTTTATATCTCTGTGATCTTGGTAGATGTAGTTATAGCCAAAATAGCCCACCAATCCTAGAATCAAAATCAGGTATAAAAATTTTCTTTGCTTGCTCATCGGTTCTATTTTTATTGTTTTTGTAAGCTGAATACCACAAAAACGTTAACGTCTTCGGCAATTTTATTACTTACAATTGATGGGATTTTAATGTTGAAATCTTCTGGTTGCATTACAAATTGAGCGCTGAGCATTACTACATCTCCCTTAACAGAAATGACTGCGGGCACCTCCATATTTTTGTCTACACCGTGTAGGTTGAAAGTTCCTTTAATTAAATATTCACGCTTTCCAGAAATTTCAGAAATATCAAAATCTTGAATAGTTCCTTTAAAAGTTGCCTTTGGATATTTTGAAGATTCTATATAATTTTCATTAAAATGCTCTTCCATTAAAGCCACTTTAAACCGAAATCCTTTCGTTAGTGCGAGTGCTGCAAAATTTCCTGAGGCTGCATCTAAAACAGCGCTAACATTGGTGTTTTCTGCCTTTACTTCTTCAAAAGAAGGAACAGAAGCTTCAAAATTTATTTGCCCAGTTTTAGTGGCAAATTTTTCCTGCCCTACGGTTGTAGCAATAAATGCGAAGCAGATGATTAATAAAGTGGTTGTAGTTTTCATAATTATTAATTTTCCAGTAGTCCGTCTATGTTCCACTGCATTATTAAATCTATTTGTTGTTGTGGCAGGCGCGGTCCGCCCAAAGGCATCAATCCCTGTGCGCCTTCTTCTCTACTTATTCGGTCTAAAAGCCCTCTATCTTCCACCGCATCTTTTACTTCAGAAAAGTTAGTCAATGCCATAGGCGCCCCGTTTTGCGGAGGATTGCTGTGGCATACCGTACAATTGTTTTCAAAAATTGAAGCTATTTCTTGATAGGTTACCAGCTCGCCTTGAGTTTCCTCTTGAATTTCTTCAATATCATCGTAGGTACTAGTGCTGCAACTCACTATTAAAAAAGAAAAAAGAATCAGAGCGTATCGTTTCATAATGCGTTAGTTATTTTGCTTTAACTATTAATATAACATTTCAAAAAAGAAAAACCCTACTTCTTTTCCAAAAAAATATTTCCATAACGTGTTGAAATTCAAAATATAGAAAACAATAAAGCCATGGCGAACCATGGCTTTAAAGTGGGGGAAAAAAAGAAAATTATAGCTTCTGAAAAGTTAAGTAATCTGTGCCGCCATTACCGCCGCTTACATCAAAGAGTTCGACTCTAGTGTTTGTGTAGGTAACAACATCCCAATCGTCGTTAAATTCATCAAAAGGAATTGCAGTTCCAAAATCTAGTATTACATCTAGACCGCTACCGCTGGTTACCACACTCCAAGTGCCGTTTATGGTATTATTGCTGTTTACCGCCTGCACACTTCCATCAGCGTTAAATGTAAGCGCATAACCGTTGTAGTCATTTGTTTGATCATCGCCATCGTCTATGTAGCTTTCTACAAACCATTGACTATCAATTAAGATATTTGTTAGCTCTGTAGTGTTTCCACCTCCGCTGCAACCTTGGTGCGGATTTCTTCCAAAATCGAGATAATCTGTACCGCCGTTTCCGCCGCTAACATCAATTAATTTAATGATTTGAGCATCAAAACTTATTACATCCCAATCATCATTTAAGTCATCAAAAGGATCATCGCCACCTATTATTTCGAAGTTTAAGGTAAGATCTATTCCGCTGCTACTACTCGTAACTGCCCAGGTACCGTTAACAGTATTGTTAGTACTTGTAGCTGTAACTGTTTCATTTGCATTAAAAGTGAATTGGTAATCTACATAATCACAAGTTTCGTCAATACCATCGTCATCTAATAGATTCACATACCAAACGCTGGTTGTAAGATTATCAACAAAATCTGAAGTATTTCCACCTCCGCCACCACCATTCGGGGTGCGTTCGTAAGTTAAAAAGTCTACACTACCGTCGCCACCGCTAATGTGTTTTAACTTAATAATATCTTGGGTAGCTTCAATTATATCCCAATCCTCATCAAGCTCATCAAATGGATCATTTATTCCAAAGAAAAGATTTAAATCTGGCGTATTGCTATTTGTCAAGCTCCAAGTGCCATCTACAGTATTTGTAGTACTTACCGCTTGGGCCGTATTGTTTGTTGCGAATGTAAATTCATAACCAGCAAAATCACTAGTTTCATCTACATCATCGAAAAAATAAGTAACAAACCAAGAGCCAGAAGTTAATATGGCTTCAAAATCTGAAGGCACACCTCCCCCATTCGAGGAACAGCCAGAAATTAATGTTATTAATTCGGCATTGCTATTAACTTCCATTATAGTGCCATCCTGCAAAACAACGCTAATAGGAAACTGCAAGGCTATATAAGTTCCAGTTTCTAAGGAAAGCAATAAGGCTAGAAGTTCACTATCACTACCAACCGTTTGTGATCCGGTTTGCTGCTGATTTGAATTATAAATGAAGAAAGTAACAGGATAAACAAGATCTATACAATCTATTGAAGACGTATTATTACCGTCTGTGGTGCGAAGCAATAAATTCCCCAATTCGGAATCTACCGCTATTATGTTTGAATCTGGATTTTCAGAAGGCGTTGAGTCGTCTTCGGAACAAGAGTTTGCCGCGAAAATTAGCAGGCAAACAAATACTGATAATTTGATGAATCTATTCATTTTATTTTTTTTATGTTTTATATAATTAAGACAGCCAACGCAAAGAAAACCCTACCCTGAAATTTATTATTTTGAAGAAAAGATGAAATCTTCCCTAAATAATTTGACAAAAAAAACCATCCGTAAATAGGATGGTTTCATTTGAAAATAAAAAGGTTTTATATTTTTTCGAAAGTTAAAAAATCTGTGCCGCCATTACCGCCGCTTACATCGGTTAATTCAATTTTTGAATTACTAATAGAGATTATATCCCAATCGTCTGAAAGGTCTTCAAAGTCTGGTGGCGAAGCAAAGAAAATATTGAAATCAATGTCGCTTGAACCTCCGTCGTCATCGCTAGAATTGCTGTCTGTTATAGACCATGTTCCAGTAATTGTTGTGCTTCCATTTACCGCTTCTAAAGAACCATTTTCATTAAACTTAAAAATATAACCAGTAAAATGGTCTGTTTCTACTTGATCGGAATCAAAAAAGTAAGTGATTTTCCAACTCCCGCTTTGTGCAGTATTTATAGCATCGGCAACTGATGTGTCTTGGTTTGAATTGTTATCGTCATCTTTATTACAGGACATTGCCAAACCTGTGAATATAAAAATAAAGAGAATTGCTTTTAACGTGAATTTCATAATTTATTTTTTTAGTTTTAATAATGGTGTGAAAAAATTGGGGTTATTTAATTCTTTTTGAAAATTAAAGTATCTTCAATCTGCCCTTGACTGTTACGGGTAATAAATGTTACTGAAGTTGGTGAATACTGCAAAGCTTTATATTCCTGGCTATCTGCACCATTAATTGGGCTGTCCATATCAAGTTCAAAATTGAGTTCTTGGCCAGTTACAGTTACAATCCATATTCCGTAAACGTTCTCTGTACCGTTGGTAGCATAAACAGTCTGATTGTTGTAAAAGTTGAAATCGAACCCATTAAAATCTGCAGTTTCATCGTCGCCATCATCTAAAAACTTTTCAACATACCAAGTTCCAGATTCAAGAATATCTCGCAGCTCTTGTGGGTCGGGACCGCCACCACCGCCACCATTTGGTTCACGACCAAAAGTAAGATAGTCTGTTCCGCCACCACCGCCACTTACATCGGAAAGTCTAATAATGGTTTGAGTTGCTTCCAGCACATCCCAATCATCGTTCAGATCTCCGAAATCACCGTTAGTTGTTGTTTCAAAATTTAAGATAAAATCTAAATTGCCACTATCTACTTGCGCAGTCCAATACCCATTAATTGTATTACTATTGCTTACTGCTGTGGCAGAACCATTTCCGAAGAAAGTAAATTCATAATCATTGAAATTTACTGTGTGGTTTGTTCCGTTCTCCTCAAGCAAGTTTACGTACCAACTTCCGGTAATCAAATTTTCAATAAAAAGATTGAGTTCAGTATTTGTCCCGCCAGTGTTCGGTTCGCGGCCAAAAGTCAAGTAATCTATGCTTCCGTCGCTGCCGCTAATGTGTTTCAGTTTAATAAAATCTGCGTTGGCTTCAAGTATTTCCCATTCTTCGTCTAGTTCGTCCAGCGGTGCATTTGTTCCAAAGAAAAGATCGAATTTAAAATCATCAACAAGTGCCCAAGTTCCATTTACAACTACTCCCGACTTTACAGTCTGCGCCGTTCCGTCTAAAGCAAAAGTAAATTCATATCCAGCATAATTGTCGGTTTCGTCATAGTCGTCAAAAAAGTAATCTACATACCAAGTGCCAGTGGTTAAATCTTCTTCAAATTGCGAAATATCTATCGGGTCTCCGTTGGTATTCGCCACACAATCTAAAATCAATGTTTGCAGTTCTTGGTTGTTGTTCACTTGCACAGTTGAACCATCTGCCAATTTAACCGAAATAGGAAAATCCAGACTGATAAAAACATCTGGCCCTAAACTTTGCAGAAAATCGAATAGCTCCCAATCATTAGTAATAGCAACCGTTCCCGTTTGCTGCTGATCTGTATTGTAGGTGAAAAAAGAAATAGGATAAACAATATCCAAGCAGCCAATTTCAGCATCGGCAATATCACAGGTTGCAGCAAGCGCATCCAAATCGGTTTGATTGTTGAGCGTTACTTGAGTATAATCAAATAGCTCGAACGAAATAGGAAATATAATTTCTAAAGTATCCGTGTCGTTTGGAAACAGGTTGAAAATATCCTTAATAATATTTATGTCTTCGGGAGTATTCACCGTCACTTGCTGTCCGTTGGCAATTACCGTTACGGGCAAAATTATTGAAGCGCAGCTATTTTGGTCGATTATATCGTCATACGCACCCGGACTTTGTGATGTGCGCAACAACAATCCCGTCAATGGAGAATTGGCGGTAATGGTGTCTTCTTCAGTTTCATCAATATATTCCTCTTCTTCTTTTTGGCAAGAAAAAAGAGAAACACTTAACAGAAACAAAACGAAAAAACGGAAAAAGTGTATTTTTTTCAAATTTTAAACTTTTGCTATACATTAATAACAAATTAATAAAAATAAACCCTACCCTACAAGTTGAATAACTTTTAAATATATTTGAAATAGATCAATCCCTTTTATGAAACAACCCGAAAACGTCTGTAACGAAAATACGTTTAACCAACTGTATGAATCTCATGGAAAACCAGTTTGGCGGTTTATCTATTTTAAATGTGGCGACACAGCGCAGGCAGACGATTTGGTGCAGGAAGCTTTCATAAAACTGTGGCAAAACTGCGCGAAAGTTACTAAAGAGAAGGCGAAATCGTTTTTATACACCGTTTGTAACAATGCATTTTTGAATGAAATAGCTCATAAAAAAGTAGTTTTAAAACACGCTAAAAGACAGCCCGATAAAACTAATTACCAGTCTCCAGAATTTTTGATGGAGGAAAATGAGTTTCACGAAAAGCTCAAAAATTCCATCGAAAATCTTACCGAAGCACAACGCACCGCTTTTCTTTTAAACCGTATTGAAGGAAAAAAATATGCTGAAATAGCTGAAATGCTGAATATTTCAGTAAAAGCAGTTGAGAAAAGAATGAGCCAAGCATTGGCAGTACTTCGGAAAGAAATTGGGAACGTTTGAAATTTTATATTATGTTATTGATAGACTTAAGACTGGATGACATAGGACGTAAGACAAAGTATTTTGTGACAAAAATAAATTTCAAATTTTTTAGTCATATGTCTTACGTCCTTTAATCATATATCGGACTTGTTATTAGGTTGGAATAAGGATAATGAAAAAAATAATGGTAGGGTATCGCTCAGTATAACTGTTTCACCTATGAACACAATAGAAATGGAAAAAGATTACATATTGCACAAATGGCTAAACAATGAAGCCACTCCAGAAGAACTGGAACAGTTAAAAGCCGATCCGGAATATGCTTCATATATTCAAATTGCCGCTGCCAGCTCTGGTTTTGAGGTTGCCGAAATGAATTCCGAAGCAAATTTTGAAGCTATTTCAAACCATATAAAACCCGTTCGCCAATTACAAAAACCGAATATTTTTTCAGTTGTTTGGAAGGTGGCTGCGGTATTCGCATTGCTGTTTGCTGGATATTATTACACTACAACGCTCGATACTTCAGTTAAAACTGAAGTTGCTCAAACTGAAAACTTTTCGCTACCCGATGGCTCGGAAGTAGCATTAAATTCGGATTCAAAAATTACGTACAACAAAAAGAATTGGGATGATTCCCGCGAACTTTCGTTGGATGGCGAAGCGTATTTTAAAGTAACTAAAGGAAGTAAATTCAGCGTAAAAACTGCCGAAGGAACTGTAAGCGTTTTGGGCACACAGTTCAATGTTTCTGCACGAGACGGGCTTTTTACCGTTGCTTGTTACGAAGGTTTAGTTAGTGTAGCCTTTAACGATAATTCGTTAAAACTGCCCGCTGGAAAGAAAGTGCAAATAGAAAATGGTAAATTGGTGGTTAATGAAGCTAACGAAGACACTTCGCCAATATGGCTTCAAAATGAAAGCAGTTTTGAAAATGCTCCACTGCAAATAGTTATAAAAGAACTTGAAAGACAATTCACGGTCAAAGTATCATTAAAAAACGTAAATTTAGAAAAAAGATTTACTGGCACATTTACCCACAAAAATCTTGAACTTGCATTAAAATCAATTTGTGAGCCCCTGCAGTTGGACTATAAAATAAATAATAACGGAGCAGTAACCATTGATGCCAAACATAGCAAGTAGCTACAGAGTCATTGTATTCCTTTTGGTATTCTGTGCCTTTGGAGCAAAAACCATTGCGCAGGAAACCGAAGAAACTACACTTTTGACCTATTTGGAAACCTTAGAAAAGGAAAATAATGTTCGTTTTTCCTACGTTCACGAAGAAGTTGAAGGAATTAAACTGAAGCAACCTCCAAAGGATGTGGCTTCAATAGAGAACATACTTTTATACCTTCGCGAAAACACGCCTTTCCTTTACAACCGCATAAATGAACGTTATATAACAATTACTTCAAAAGAAAATACTGGCCTTCTTTGTGGCAGGATAATCGACTTTGAAACCCAGTTACCGCTGGAAGGAGCAACCGTTATTTCTGAAGATAATTCTTTCAATACAATCTCGAATGCCGAAGGTTTTTTTTATGTTCCACCACAATTTAAAAACACAAACTTCACCATCTCTTTTGTAGGTTATTTGCGACTTACAAAAAACACTTCCGAACTCTCAACTGCATGTAGTGCCTTGCTGATGTTGCCTTCAATTTCTACACTTGAGCCCGTTTTACTACAAAACATTTTCACAAAGGGAATCGACAAAAACATGGACGGTTCTATTTTGCTTTCAACGGAACATTTTGGTTTGTTGCCCGGTCAAGTAGAAAACGATGTGTTGCAGATTGCACAAGCGCTTCCGGGCGTGGAAAGTGTGGATGAAACCATCTCTAACATCAACATTCGCGGAGGAATGCACGATGAAAACCTGCTGCTTTGGGACGATATAAAAATGTATCAAAGCGGTCATTTCTTCGGTCTTATTTCTGCCTTCAATCCAGACATAACAAAAAAAGTAACAATATATAAAAACGGAACCAACATTCGTTATGGCGAAGGGGTTTCGGGTGTGCTGGATATGCGTTCAAAAAATACAGTTTCATCAAAAACCGAAGCGGGAATCGGCTTCAATCTAATAAACGGAAGTGGTTTTGTGGACGTTTCAATTTCTGAAAAAGCAAGCATTCAAGTAGCTGGAAGAAAATCCATCAACCAACTTTGGGAATCGCCTATTTATAAAAATTATACCCAACGAATTTTTCAGGATAGTGAAATCAACAATGAAGAAAACAACCAAAATAATATTGGTATAAGCACGGACGAAAATTTTAGCTTTTATGATTTCGGCACCAAATTACTGTGGGATATTTCAGAAAAAGACAAAATACGCGTCAACTTTTTAACCATCGATAATTCCTTAGATTTTACTGAAACTTTAACAATCAATTCGCAATCGAAAACCAGCAAATTGGAGCAACGCAGTTTGCTTGGCGGCGTATCTTGGAATCGCTCGTGGAATGATAAAATTGAAACCACTGTTTTAGGTTATGGCACCTACTATTTGCTGGATGCAATCAATCGCGATATATTCACTACCCAGGAACAAATTCAAAAAAACGAAGTATTGGAAACTGGCGTTAAACTTGACGCAAACGTTATGCTTTCAGAAAACCTAAAGCTTCAAACTGGCTATCATTTTTCAGAAATTGGCATTGCAAATACACAAGATATTAACCTACCGCGATTTCGTAGCTATGAAAAAGATGTGCTGCAAACGCATGCTCTTTTTGCTGGATTGAATTATCTCTCGAATAATCAAAAAACCTTTATTGCTGCAGGTTTACGAGGAAATTATTTCGACAAGTTTGAAAAAATTTTAATTGAACCACGGTTGAGTCTGCATCAAAAATTCGGTAATGGTTTTGCGGTTGAGATTTTGGGCGAATTCAAAAGTCAAAGTGCAACACAAAGAGTCGATTTTGAAAGTGATTTTCTTGGTATCGAAAAAAGACGTTGGATTTTAGCCGATGAAGAAAACACGCCAATTTTAAAAAGCAAACAAGCCTCTGCGGGGTTTGTTTACAGCAAGAATGGACTTTTTATGAATGTGGAAGGATTTTATAAAATCGTGGAAGATATTAATAGTGCAAACCAAGGTTTTCAAAACCAGTTTAGATTTTCAAAAGCAATTGGCAATTACACTGTAAAAGGTGCCGAATTCGTAATCAACCATAAAACGAAATCTTTCAGCACTTGGGCCAGTTATGTGTTCAGTAAAAACGATTATGAGTTTGAAACCCTCGTCCCTCCAACGTTTCCGAATAATTTAGACATGCAACACGCTGCAACGCTCGCGGGAAGCTATTCGTGGAATACTTTAAAACTTGCTTTGGGCTTAAATTGGCACAGCGGAAAACCTTATACCATTCCTCTAAAAGATACCGAAACCACAATAGAAGGCGGATTTTCGACCATACAATATGATATTCCGAATAGCGAAAGGTTGCCAGATTATTTCCGAACAGATTTCTCTGCAGAATATCTTTGGAAACTCTCCCCAACCATCGATGCTAAAATAAATATTGCGCTTTTAAATCTTTTAAATACCGAAAACACTCTGAATATTCGTTATGCTTTGATACGGGACGAAAACAATGAAGTTTCAATAAATAAAGTTGAAGAAATCTCCTTGGGAATTACACCCAATTTTTCGTTTCAGGTTTTGTTTTAGAAGAGCATAAAAAACTTTGCGGCTTTGCGTGCAAATTTCTCTCGCAAAGGCGCCAAGTCGCAAAGAAGAAATCTACATTCGCTCCGGAACCTCAATTCCCAATAGCGCAAACGCACTTTTTATAACCTCAGCAACTGCTGCAGAAAGCTGTACACGGAAAGCTTTTTCAGCATCATTATCCGTTGCCAAAATTGGCACGTTTTGATAAAAACTGTTGAATTCCTTTACCAAATCATACGTATAATTTGCAATCAAAGCCGGGCTGTAATTAGCAGCCGCCAATTGAATAGCCTCAGGATATTGCTGAATAATTTTTATCAGTTCTTTTTCTTTGGGATGCATAGTCAACGATGTCAGGTCGAGCGCAGTCGAGACCTCCCCCGCTTTTCTCAAAATAGACTGAATCCGTGCATACGTATATTGAATAAACGGTCCCGTGTTTCCTTGGAAATCTACACTTTCTTCGGGATTGAAAAGGATTCGTTTTTTTGGATCAACTTTTAAAATATAATATTTCAAAGCTCCCAAGCCAATCATTCGGTAAAGTGCTTCTTTTTCTTCTTCCGAAAAATCATCAATCTTTCCAAGCTCTTCAGAAATATCGCGCGCAGTTGAAGTCATTTGCGCAATTAAATCATCGGCGTCTACAACGGTTCCTTCCCGGCTTTTCATTTTTCCCGAAGGAAGATCTACCATTCCGTAACTTAAGTGAAATAAGTTTTTAGCCCAAGTATAGCCCAGCTTTTTCAGAATTAAAAACAAGACTTTAAAGTGATAATCTTGCTCGTTTCCAACGGTGTAAATCATTCCGCCAACATCTGGGTGATCTTTTACACGCTGTACGGCAGTACCAAGGTCCTGCGTCATATAAACCGCCGTGCCATCGCTTCGTAAAACTAGTTTTTCATCAAGGCCATCTTCGGTTAAATCGCACCAAACTGAGCCGTCATCTTTCATAAAGAAAACATCGTTTTTTATGCCTTCTTCTATAATATCTTTTCCTAAAAGGTACGTATCGCTTTCATAATAATAAAAGTCGAAATCTACGCCGATAGATTTATAAGTTTCCTCAAAACCACTGTAAACCCAACCGTTCATTTTCTTCCAAAGTGCAACAGTTTCTTCATCGCCAGCCTCCCATTTTATTAGCATTTTTTGCGCTTCGAGAATTAATGGCGCTTTTGCTTTTGCTTCTTCTTCGGTTTTTCCTTCAGCTTTTAAAAGCTCTATTTCTTTTTTGTATTCTTGGTCAAATTTTACATAATAATTACCAACAAGCTTGTCGCCTTTTAAATCTGCGGCATCGGGTGTTTCACCGTTTCCAAACTTTTCCCAAGCCAGCATACTTTTACAAATATGAATCCCACGATCGTTAATAATCTGGGTTTTATACACTTTTTTTCCGGCAGCTTTTTCAATTTCAGCAACTGAATAGCCAAGCAAAACATTTCGAACGTGCCCTAAATGCAGTGGTTTGTTTGTGTTTGGCGAAGAATATTCAACCATCAACGCTTCCTTTCCCTCCGGAACTGTTCCGAATGAAGAGAAATCAGTCACGGAATTGAAGAAATTCAAATAATACGAATTGCTCAAAACGATATTCAAAAAACCTTGAACAACGTTGAATTTTTCAATTTCCGAAACATTTTCAACCAAATAGTTGCCGATTGCTTCACCAATTTGCACTGGATTTCCTTTTACAACGCGGAGCATCGGGAAAACTACTGCAGTAATATCGCCCTCAAAATCTTTGCGGGTTGGCTGCAATTCTACCGATTCAAGTTTGGCGCCGTACAGTTTTTCAACTGCAGCTTTAATTTGGGTTTCCAGGTTTTGTTGAAATGTCATAATAAAATTTTAAAAAAATATACTCCATGGCTGAAGCTTCAGAGTTTGAGGGCAAAGATACTTTTTTGAAGCGAGCCAGTAAAAAAAATAGTCGCATCTAATTTCAGAAAAGGAACAGTTTAAATCCTGCTTCAAACGAATATTAATAACCTTCATTTAATGTTTTGGTAAACTTCGAAACCGAAAACCGCACGTCCTTTGCGAAAAAAACTATGGATATATTTTTATACGTATTTGCGGCGCTATTTTCAGTAATAAATCCCCTGGGAACCGTCCCTGTTTTTGTAGGATTAACAAGTGATGAAACACCGCAGGAACGAAATAAAACGTCACTTTTAACCACGACAAATGTAATTGTGATTTTAATTATTTCCTTTTTCGCGGGAACTTATTTGCTAGACTTTTTCGGAATAAGTTTGAATGCATTGCGCATTGCTGGTGGGATGATAATTGTTACTTCGGGCTTTGCGTTGCTCACGGGAAGTTTTTCTAAACATAAAGGAATGAAGAACAAGCGGGTGCAAAAAGATTTGGACAAACGCGAAAAATTCTCGTTAACACCATTGGCAATCCCAATGCTAGCAGGGCCGGGATCTATTTCACTATTGATTACTTTTAATCAGAAATACCAAGCAACAAACGAAATTATAGTTGTGATTTTAGCAGTATTGGCGGTTGGTTTAGCCACGTTCATAATTTTACGATGCTCGCATTATATCAGTAAGTTTTTGGGAGCTTCGGGCATTAATGCTATTTCGCGAATTGTTGGATTTATTGTAATATCGATAGGAGTAGAATATATTAGCGTAGCCGTTATTTCTATTCTTAAAACGATAAACGCTTAAAATTTAGCGACGATTTTTAAGCAGTGCGCCCGCTATCAAAGCTAAAACGCCAATGCCAATCATCCCCAAAGTTTGATTTGTCAATCCCTCTTTGGCATTGACTTCCAAAGGGCCAATATCTAAAACTTGCTGAGGCACAAATGCATTGTAAAGTCCGAATACAATTAAGACGACCCCTACTATAAGCAATACAACTTTTAAAATTTTCATGGAATTTAATTTTGATTGGTTTAAGTTTTAAAGATACCGTTTTGTAAAATATAGGCGACTATATGTTAACGGGTATTTAACTGTTGTTTACTAATAATGAGTTATCTTTAAACAAAACTCAGAAATTGAAAATTCTACTTACTGGCGCTAACGGATATATAGGCATGAGATTGCTTCCCGAATTACTCGAAAACGGACACGAAGTAATCTGTGCAGTGCGCGATAAAAATAGACTGCCAATAGACCCAAAAACTACTGAAAGGGTAAGCGTAGTTGAAGTAGATTTCGCAGAAGAAGTTAATGCCGAATCCTTTCCCAAAGACATTGATGCAGCGTATTATTTAATACACTCAATGAGCGGTTCCACCACAAATTTTGATGAAATAGAAGCGCGTTCAGCTGAAAATTTCAATAAATATATGGCCACTACTTCGGTGAAACAGGTTATCTATTTAAGTGGAATTATTAACCAAGACGAGCTTTCAAAACATCTTTCTTCCCGAAAAAAAGTTGAAGAAATTTTATACGATGGCGATTACCACCTCACGGTCTTACGTGCCGGAATTGTAGTTGGTAGCGGAAGTTCTTCCTTTGAAATAATTAGAGATTTGTGCGAAAAACTACCAATAATGGTTGCGCCCAAATGGTTAAAAACTAAAATTCAACCCATTGCTATTCGCGATGTAATTGCTTTTCTGTACGGAGTTTTAGATAACGAAAAATGTTTCGATCAGTCGTTTGATGTCGGTGGCCCCGATGTTTTAACGTACCGAGAAATGTTAGAGAAATATTCTAAAATTCGCGGTTTGAAACTTTGGATAATTCCCGTGCCAATTATGTCGCCGCGATTATCTTCGTATTGGCTTTATTTTGTTACATCAACTTCATATAAACTTGCTGTAAACCTTGTGGACAGTATGAAAATGGAGGTAGTTGCCCGCGATAACAAACTTCAAAAAATTCTAAATATTCAACCCATTTCATACGAAGAAGCTATTAAAAAAGCTTTTATCAAAATTGAACAAAACCTTGTTATTTCAAGTTGGAAAGATTCTTTGACGGCAGGTAGGATTTCGAATTTAAAAGAATACATACAAGTGCCAAAATACGGCTGTTTAAAGGATGAGCAAGTTATAAAAGTAGCTGATCCCGAAAAAGCGTTGAACAACATTTGGGCCATTGGCGGCACACAGGGTTGGTACTATGCTAACTCGCTTTGGAGAATTCGTGGCTTTATCGATAAACTCTTTGGCGGTGTTGGCCTGAGACGTGGACGCACCCATCCCGATAAAATTTACACCGGCGATGTTTTAGATTTTTGGCGCGTACTTTATGCCGACAGAGAAAACAAACGATTACTACTATTTGCCGAAATGAAACTTCCGGGAGAAGCTTGGTTAGAATTCTGTATTAATGAAAAAAACGAATTAATACAGACCGCCACATTTAGGCCAAAAGGATTGTGGGGACGCTTGTATTGGTATTTAATGCTGCCATTCCACTATTTTATTTTTGGAGGGATGATAAAGAATATCGCTAAAGGAAATTACGTTTCTAAACCAAACTAAGTTTTGGCAAAAACACTTCAGCCATCATACAGCGGGCGCTTCCACCGCCACAGGTTTCAATAGTTGTAAGATCGCTGCTTAATATTTCGCAATGTTTTTCAATTGCATTCACTTGCTGTTTATTTAGGCTATTGTGAGCGGCGGAACTCATTATCAAATACTTTTTGTCCTTTCCTTGAAGTTGAAGCATATTACCAGCAAAATGGTGCATTTGCGCTTCAGTAATCGGAATAATTTCTTTTCCGTCCTTTTTTAGATGCTGAACAACGTTTTTCTTCTCTTTTGCATCATCAATAGTGTCTAAGCAAATAACACAGAATTTTTCTGCCAGACACATCATTACATTGGTGTGGTAAATTGGCACGCGTTTCCCGTCAACCGTTTGATTTGCAGTAAAAACTACGGGTGAATATTCAAAATCTTCACAAAATTCAATAAGCAATTCTTCATCGGCACGCGCAGAAAGTGCGCAATAAGCCTTATAATTTACTCGGTCTAGCAATAAACTTCCCGTGCCTTCCAGAAAAAGACCTTCATCTTCGGCAGAGGTATAATCGTAGATATTGTTAATTACAAATCCTTCTTTTTCTAAACGGATTAAAATCTCCTCGCGTCTTTCGCGACGGCGGTTTTCAGCAAACATCGGGTATAGTCCTATATCGCCATTTTCGTGAAAACTAATCCAGTTATTCGGAAAAATAGAATCTGGCGTATCCATTCGCAACTCATCATTTTCAACAATAACATTTACACCCACATTCCGCAATTTGTCAACAAAGGCATCAAACTCGTTCTGCGCCTTTAAATTAATTTCGGCATTTTGAAGTGCTATTTCTTCCTGAAAAAAATTGTTAACTGCCGTTTGCTCGTTCATACGGAACGCAACTGGGCGTATCATTACGATTGTATTTGTGATTTGCTTTGTCAAATTGAAGGAATTTTAAGGTGCAAATTTAAAGGAATTTCCGCTGGGAAAAATGCTTTTAAATGGGTAAATTAGTATCAGGAAACTTTAAACCAACTAAAGTGAATTTATGGTCCTATTGGATCGTGAGTTTTTACTTCAACCTTAAATTTCAAAATTATGGATACCTTAAAAAATTTAAAGGACGAATTAACCCATGAATACGAGATCACCAAAAAGTTCCTAAATAATTTTCCGAAGGACAAAAATGATTATGCTCCGCACGAAAAGAGTATGAAGTTAATAGATTTAACCACCCATATAACAGATATTTTTGGCTGGCCACAAGTAATATTGAGCACAGAGTTTCTAGATTTTGCAGATGATTACGCGCCCGAAAAAATGGCCAATAAAGAAGAATTGTTACAGCAGCTGGAAAAACAGCACAAAGCTGGAATGAAAGCCTTGGAAGGGGCGCGGGAAGAAGATTTAAACCCCACTTGGAGCATTAGAATGAACGGTCAAAAAATAATGGAATGGACCAAATACGGCGCCATACGGCACAGCCTAAACCAAGTAACCCATCACCGAGCGCAGTTGGGAGTGTATTACAGATTATTGAATATTGCTGTGCCGGGAAGTTATGGGCCTTCGGCAGACGACCAGATGGAGTAAATTTTTATCTTTAGGAACAATCTCAAAATTTTCGCCTTCAAAACAAAAATCCGAATAATGTTAAAAATCAACACAAAATCAATATTGGGTTTATTTGTACTTCTAAGCTTTCAATTTTCTTTTGCACAAGAAGGAGTATTGGATTTAGATTTTGGCGACCAAGGAACTACAAGATTTGCTTATACAGACAAAGGTGCAAGGGCCTTGGACTTACTTCTTTTGGAGGACAATTCAATAATTTTAGCGGTAAATAGCGAATTTAGACAAAATGGGGCTACATATAATCGTGGGTTTTACATTTATAAGTTAACCCATAATGGAGAAATTGATGACAGTTTTGGAAATAATGGAAGTTTATATTTTCCAAATAATAATCTTGAGAAATCCTATTTCTTTTCAATGCTATTACAATTCGATGGAAAAATTTTAATAATGGGTACAATAGAGGATGAGTCAAAATTAATTATGATAACCCAAAATGGCACTTTTGACCCAACATTCGGAATTGACGGAATTCAAGGTATTGGTAGCGGTTATAGAATTGCGCAACAATCCACGGGTAAAATAATTGTTCAAAGTCAATACTTTGATGGCTATAATAATATGTATAGTTTTTCAAGGCGAAATACAGATGGATCTTTAGATACAACATTCGGAGATAATGGCATCCAAATTACAGATGTTACCAATTATCGTTTTGATCTTTGTTTCGCAATTAAAATAGATGCGGAAGACAGAATTCTTGTTGGAGGCCCTTCCTATAATAATGGCGATGACTATCATCCTGTAATAACTCGGTTCTACGAAAATGGAACTTTGGACACTTCATTTGGAAACAACGGCACGGTGATTACTACTTTCGGACCTGGATCGAACTTGGGAGAAGTAGCTGATATTGCTGTTTTGGAAGATAAAATAATTCTCGGTGGAAATTACCAGTATCACGGTGGAACTGGAGGCTTTGGTGGAATTAAACCAGCAGTTGCAAAATTCAATAATGACGGCACACTGGACCAAACCTTCGGCCAAGGAGGAAAAGTAGTTATGGATACTTATTTAGATGCCAATGACCGTCTTAGAAGTATCGCCGTTCAACGAGATGGAAAAATAATATTGGGCGGTGGAGCTTCTTCTCCATTTCCGATTGTACATTCGTTTTTTTTCGTAATTAAGTTGAATAGTAACGGAAGTATCTATTCAGATTTTGGAGATAATGGAATTTTTGTAACCGATTTTGGCGGTTCAGAGACAAATTATATTACCGATTTAGTATTGCAAACAGATAATAAAGTTTTAGCTTTTGGCGTCACCACAGATGCGAACGATGAATATAGAAATGCAATAGTATGCCGTCTAGAAAATGAAATTTTAGAAGTACAAGATTTATTTGCCGAAAATGATATTCAGATATATCCAAACCCATCCAATGGTAATGTGAAAATAAAAAGTAAAAACCCAATCCAAAAATTGGAAATCTATAATCTTTTGGGCCAACTTGTAGCATCTAAACTATACGGTAATAATTGTCTTGAAATAGAATATGATTTAAGCAAATTCCAAAATGGAGTTTATACTGTTTTGATTTTTTCTGAGGATGAACGCACTGTTTCAAAAAAAATAATAAAAACCTAAAAAAGTTTCCTTCAAACACTTTTATCAACCTTCGGCACTAAAATTGAAACCCTAGCGTTTTAATCTATATTAAATATTCCAATGAAGACCATAATTTTATTATTCGTTAGTATTCTCTTCTCCATAACACTAACAGCCCAAGAATGGCAAACCGATTTTGAAACTGCAAAACAAATTTCTTCTAAAGAAAATCGCCCAATTATCTTGGTTTTTCAAGGTAGCGATTGGTGTGCACCTTGTATAAAATTAGATCGTGAAATTTGGAATACTGATACCTTTAAAGAATACGCAAAAGATCATTTTGTAATGTTGCAAGCTGATTTTCCGCGAAAAAAAATAAATACCCTTCCCGACGAACAACAGCAAAAAAACAATCAACTTGCCGAGAAGTATAACCAACAAGGCTATTTCCCTTTCGTAGTAGTTCTTGACAAAGAAGGCAATGTGCTGGGAGAAGCGGGTTATGAAAAAACGCAACCTACCGCATATATAGAAAAACTTGAATCGTTTATAAAATAGTTTGAAAAACACAATCTTAATCGCAATCGCACTGCTTAGTGTGAATTCAATATTTGCACAAGA
Source organism: Aequorivita sp. IT1282 (assembly GCF_058068205.1). Lineage (NCBI taxonomy): Bacteria > Pseudomonadati > Bacteroidota > Flavobacteriia > Flavobacteriales > Flavobacteriaceae > Aequorivita > Aequorivita sp. IT1282. Next base: position 95,221 of record NZ_JBYRHR010000006.1, read on the forward strand.
TATTTATAAACGCACCCTAAAATTAATGGGCAGCCGTTTTGAAATTACAGTAGTTGCCAACGATTCCGTAGCGGCTAATAATTATATTGATCTAGCCGTTGGTGAAATAACACGAATAGAAAAACTAATTTCTTCTTGGGATCCAGCCTCGCAAACCTCAGAAATTAACAGAAACGCAGGCATAAAACAAGTAAAGGTTGACGAAGAACTTTATAATTTGATTGGTCGTTCTGTTGAGATTTCAAAATTAACAGACGGCGCTTTCGATATTAGTTTTGCGTCGATGGATAAAATCTGGAAGTTCGACGGCAGCATGACCGAGATGCCTTCGGAAGAAGCTATAGCGCAATCTGTGGCAAAAGTTGGATTTCAAAATATAATACTCGACCCTGAAAACTTTACTGTTTTTCTGAAATTAGAAGGTATGAAAATAGGTTTCGGCGCCATCGGAAAAGGATATGCGGCCGATAAAGCCAAAAAACTTTTAATGGAAAAAGGCGTTAGTGCAGGAATAATAAACGCTGCAGGCGATATGAATACCTGGGGAAAACAACCCAATGGAGAGTTTTGGAAAGTAGCCATCACCAACCCGATGAACAAAGACAAAGCTTTTGCGTTATTACCTTTAAAAGATAATGCTGTGGTTACCTCGGGCAATTACGAAAAATACGTTTCATTTAATGGAATTCGCTACACACACATTATTGATCCCCGAACTGGGTATCCCGCCACCGGAATTATCAGCGCTACCGTATTTGCTCCTAAAGCCGAAATAGCCGATGCTTTGGCAACTTCAATTTTTGTAATGGGAAAAGATGTTGGAATCGATTTTATAAATCAATTACCAAAAATAGAATGTATTGTAATAGATGAAAATGGCGACATTTTCACTTCAAAGAATATTGAAATAGAAACGCTTAAAAAGTAAACAGTCACAGTTTTCAGTGGCATTATAAATAACTATGAAAAAAACAATAATCCTTTTCAGTATTATAATTTTGGGTTCTTTAAGTTCCTGTACGGTTGTAAAGGAATACGAAAAAGTAAAACTTAACGACCCAGATATGGTTTTGGGCGATAAAGCTGTTGATCGGTTTGAGGTTAATGCACAGGCTTATCGCGAAGCGGCTTCTGGCGCTAACGGAGGAAAAACTGGTGGCGGATGCGGCTGTAATTAAAACATTTTATGAAATTCTTAATTAGCACATTTATCATACTGTTTTCAGCAACAGTATTTGCGCAGGATTCTACTTCTACCTATAAAAAACGCGTACTTGAAGCCACCGAAGTAGATTTTCTTACAAGTTATTATAGCCAAGATGGCGACAATGCCGCCGTAAGTGGAGGTATTGGAACAGAAAAACTAACAGATTTCACGCCCACAATAGTTGTTGCAATCCCTTTAAATGCAGATGACGTTTTAACGATCGACGCTGGCGTTTCGGCTTATACGTCAGCATCTTCAAGTAATGTAGATCCTTTTGATAGTGATAGCCCTGCTGACCCTTATGTAGCATCTTCGGGCGCCTCGGCGAGTGATCTTTGGGCGGGTGCAAATTTCAGCTACACACATAGTAGTGATGACCGAAATAATATAGTAAGCGCCAAGGTTTCTGTTTCATCGGAGTACGATTATTTCTCTCTGGGTGTTGGCGGAAGTTACACCAGGCTTTTTAATGAAAAGAACACTGAATTAAGCGTTCACGCAAATGTATATTTAGATACTTGGAAATTATTGTACCCAATAGAACTGCGCGGATCTTCCACTTTTAATGAATTAGATAAGAAAAACCGAAATTCGTATTCAGTTGGTTTTGGGTTTTCACAAATACTTTCAAAAAGCCTTCAAGGCTCTCTCTCGTTAGATTTGGTTCAACAGCAAGGCTTGCTTTCCACTCCATTCCAAAGGGTGTATTTTAGTGATCTTCCCGATCGCTTCGCAGAAAATTTTCAGTTAGCTGATGATATTGAACGTTTGCCAGACACACGTTTTAAAACGGCTATCGGGGGAAGGTTAAATTATTATATAAATGAAATGTTTGTCCTTCGCACCTACTATCGCTATTATTTTGATGATTGGGGAATAAATTCGCACACGGCAAGTGTTGAAGTTCCTATAAAAATCTCAGATAAATTTACGTTGTATCCAAGTTATCGTTATTATAATCAAACTGCAGCAGATTATTTTTATCCCTACGAAATGGCGCTTTCTACAGATGATTTTTACACCGCAGATTACGACCTTTCTGAATTCTCTGCTAACCAATACGGGTTCGGAATAGGCTATACAGATATATTCACAAAGTTTAAATTATTCAGCTTTGGGTTAAAAAGTATAGATGTTAAGTACGATTATTACAAACGTGATAGCGGTTTAAACTACAGTCTTATCTCGGCAGGATTTAAATTTATTGGGAATTAATCTAAGCACTTAAAAAATCGTCGTCATTATCAAGATAGTCTCCGTATTCAGAAAGAAATTTTATGTAAACGCTATTTTGAAGATGGCCGCTTTCCAAACAACCGTTTAGTGTTTCTTCCAAATCTGAATAACCAACCGTATCTGAAATTGCATTATTTAAATCATAAAGCCTAACTGGATTTGTAGTTAAAGGCTTAGAATTCCAAATAGAAATAAGTTTTGCCTCATAATTAATATCGACGTCTACCGCATTAAAATAGAATAGCAACAGCGATTTATGGAATTCTTTAAAATCCTTATGCGGGCGAATTTTAAACTGGCAACTAACGCCAACTAGGTTTCGCATTCGCATTTGTAAAATTTTATCCTTAGTATCCATAATTCGCTCTATCTCTACTGAAGATAGACAAAACATGGTTTACAAGATTTTTTGAAACCGCACTTTAGCGCTAGTTTAACTGAAAAAACAGGGATGCGTTAAAGAAATTAGGAAAGAAGCTTCAAAAATATTTAGTTCTTCTTTTGAAGTCCCTGACTGTCCCAATTAAGAAAACCACCTTCCATATCGTAGATTTCTTTGAAACCCATTTCTTTCATAATTTGTGCCGCTCGCGCGCTTCTTTTGCCGCTTCTACAGTACAAATACACAGGTTCTTCTTTATCTAGTTTGGCTACTTTTTCTTTAAAGTCATCGTCAGTTACACAGATATTCTGGGCATTTCCAAGATGGTCTTCGCCGTATTCATCTTGCGTACGCACGTCTATCAATTGAAGATTTTTACTATTACTAACTGCGTCGTAAACCTCTTTTGGAGATATTACTCTAATTTCTTGAGCGGTACTATTTTCTTTACAAGCTGTAAAAAAAAGAAGCATTGTCAATCCAAAAACGAAAACTATTCTTTGCATACTAAAATGAATTTAATTATTAATCTCGCCTTTCCATTCCATTATTCCGCCTTTAAGGTTATAAGCGTTTTTTACTCCCACAGAATTCAGTAACATACAAGCTTGCCCACTTCTACCACCAGAACGACAGTATACGTAGTAGTTCTTTTCTGGGTCTAATTTTTTTGCTCGATCGAGAAATTCAGCACCATTAAAAATATCAATTTGCATTGCACCCGGAATGTAACCTTCCTCAAATTCGGCGTCTGTGCGAACATCTATAATTACTCCCTTCTCATCTTTTTCAAGTTGTTCAGTCCACTGTTGTTGTGTTAAATCTGCCATATCGTAAATTTTTCTGTAAAAATAAGGAATCGAAATGAGGCGCAATAAAAATTTAAAAATTATTATCATATTATGATTTTTCAAAAAAAACCTTTTTATATTTGAACCTTCAAACTATGAACACATTTACAACAAATACTTGGTGGTGGAAAAACTTACGGAAAACGTCGTGAGATAAACACCTATGGTATAAACTATATACGAAAAGGCTTGTCAATCACGACAAGCCTTTTTTTTATGCATAATTTTAAGAAATAGAATGAAATACAATTTAAAAACATATTCAAAAAAACTGTTGGCAGATACACTTACGCCTGTTTCTGTATACCTACGGTTTCGTGATAAATTTCCAAATAGCTTATTGCTAGAAAGCAGTGACTATCACGCCAACGACAACAGTTTCAGCTACATATGTTTTAACCCAATAGCTTCCATAAAAGTTGAAAATGAAACTATTTTGCAGCAGTTTCCTGATGGAAAAATTGTTGAAACAGCAATTACGGAGAGCACGAACGTCCCGAAAATTTTAGATGAATTTGCATCTTCTTTTTCATCGGAAGAAAATAATTTCAAATTTATAAACAACGGTCTTTTCGGTTATATGGCTTTTGATGCGGTGCGATATTTTGAAGATATTGATCTTCAAAAAAAAGAAGAAAACCTTGGAATGCCAGATTTGTATTATGCCGTTTATCAAAATATAATTGCAATAAATCATTTCAACAATGAAGCTTACATTTTTGCGCACTGTTACGAAAACGAGAACAACATTCCGCAGATTGAGCAGATTTTAAAATCTAAGAGTTTTGCAGAATATTCTTTTAAAAGAGATGGCGATCGAACAACAAATTTAAACGACGAAGATTTTAAAGCTTTGGTTCGAAAATGCAAGGAACACTGCCAGCGCGGCGATGTGTTTCAAATTGTGCCAAGCAAGCGTTTTTCGCAGAAATTTACCGGAGATGAATTCAACGTTTATAGAGCCTTGCGAAGTGTAAATCCATCGCCCTATCTTTTCTATTTTGATTATGGAAATTTCAAAATCTTCGGAAGTTCTCCCGAAGCACAATTAATTGTAAAAGGAAGCCGTGCCGAAATCCATCCAATCGCGGGAACATTTAAACGCACCGGAAATGACGAACAAGATGCCGAGTTAGCCAAAAAACTTTCGGAAGACAAAAAAGAAAACAGCGAACACGTAATGCTTGTAGATTTGGCTCGAAACGATTTAAGCCGTCACGGAACAAATGTGAAAGTAGAAACGTATCGAGAAGTTCAGTTTTTCTCGCACGTAATTCATTTGGTGAGCAAAGTTACAGCAACAAAAAATCCGTCTACTTCTACCATGCAGATTGTTGCAGACACATTTCCAGCAGGTACTTTAAGTGGCGCCCCAAAACACAAAGCCTTGCAATTGCTCGAAAAATATGAAAATAGAAGTCGCGAATTTTACGGTGGCGCTATCGGTTTTATGGATTTTAGCGGCAATTTTAACCACGCCATTATTATTCGCTCCTTCGTGAGTAAAAATCATACGCTTCATTATCAAGCTGGTGCCGGAGTAGTTTCGGAAAGCAATGAAGATAACGAATTACAAGAAGTTTATAACAAATTGGGCGCACTTACAAAGGCGCTGGAATTAGCTGAAACCATATAAATATGAAAATATTAGTAATAGATAATTACGACAGTTTTGTGTACAATCTAGTTCACTATTTAGAGGAATTGGATTGCGAGGTAACCGTAAGACGAAACGATAAATTTTATTTGGAAGAAGCCGAAGATTACGACAAAATCCTCCTATCGCCGGGCCCAGGAATTCCCGATGAAGCAGGTTTATTGAAAGAAGTGATTAAACGTTACGCAGCTTCAAAACCTATTTTTGGGGTGTGTTTGGGACAACAAGCAATTGGCGAAGTTTTTGGTGGAAAACTTGAAAATTTAAGTCAGGTTTTTCACGGTGTTGCCACAAAAGCAACGATTATTTCGGATGCCGAACCACTTTTTAAAGGACTTGAAAAAGAAATTGAAATAGGTCGCTATCACAGTTGGGTGGTTTCGAAAGAAGGATTTCCAGAAGTTTTGGAGATTACTTCCGTAGATGAAAATGGCCAAATTATGTCACTACGCCATAAAGATTACGATGTTTGCGGGGTACAATTTCATCCCGAAAGTGTTCTTACGCCTATGGGGAAACAGATTATTAAAAATTGGGTGGAGGCCCCCTAGTCCCCAAAGGGGGAATTAATGTTCAGTAAAATAAGAAAACTTGGCGCCTTTGCGTCTTTGCGAGAGAAAAAATGAAACATATTTTAAACAGATTAATAAATCACGAACAACTAACCAAAGACGAAGCTCGAACAGTTTTGGTAAATATTTCCGAAGGGAAATACAACCAAAGCCAAATTGCAGCTTTTTTGACGGTTTATATGATGCGAAATGTAAGTTTGCAAGAGTTGGAAGGTTTTCGTGATGCACTGCTAGACCTGTGTTTAGCGGTTAATGTTGACGAATACAACACCATTGATTTATGTGGGACTGGCGGCGATGGTAAAAACACTTTTAATATCTCAACTTTAGCATCTTTCGTTACGGCTGGAGCAGGCGTAAAAGTTACCAAACACGGCAATTACGGCGTTTCCTCTATTAGCGGAAGTAGTAATGTGATGGAGGCTTTGGGCATAAAGTTTAGTAACGAAGAGGCTTTTTTAAAACGCAGCTTGGACGAAGCTGGAATTTGCATTTTACACGCTCCCCTATTCCATCCCGCAATGAAAAATGTGGGACCAATTAGAAGAGATTTGGGTGTTAAAACATTCTTCAATATGCTTGGACCGATGGTAAATCCAGCATTTCCGAAAAACCAATTAGTGGGAGTTTTCGATTTAGAATTGGCAAGAATGTACGGCTATCTCTATCAAAAAAGCGAAAAGAATTATGCTGTACTGCACGCGATGGATGGCTATGATGAAATTTCATTAACAGGCAACACAAAAGTAATTTCAAAAGCGTCGGAATATATTTTAAACGCAGAAGATTTCGGAGTGAAACAGATTGAAGAATCTGAAATATTTGGCGGTGAAACCGTAAAGGAATCTGCCGAAATTTTTCTGAGTATTTTAAACGGAAAAGGCACTGAAGCACAAAACAATGTAGTTTGTGCAAATGCTGGAATGGCTATTTCAGTAGTTGAAAATTGCACAATTATGCAAGGTTTTGAAAAAGCAAAGGAATCTTTACAATCCAAAAAAGCATTAAATTCATTGAAGAAATTGCAGGACTTATCAATAAATAAATAAATGTCTATTCGAGCGCAGTCGAGAACTAGAAAGGTCTCGACTGCACTCGACCGGACAAAATAAATTACGAAATACGAAATGACAATTTTAGATAAGATAACCGATTACAAACGCAAAGAAGTTGCCGCAAAAAAAGACGCAATTCCTGTGCGATTGCTTGAAAAGTTTCCGTTGTTTTCAAAGGAAACCAAGTCGTTGGCAGCCGCATTACGCATTTCAAACACTGGAATTATTGCCGAACACAAACGTCGGTCGCCCAGTAAATCTGTAATAAATGATAATGTTTTGCTACACGAAGTAGTTTCGGGTTACGAAAAAGCCGGAGCTAGTGGGATTTCGGTTTTAACGGATTCCAATTTTTTTGGCGGTTCGCTAGATGATCTTTTGTTGGCTGAAAAGTCGGTTTCCATTCCTATTCTTCGGAAAGAATTTATAGTAGACCCGTATCAAATTTACGAAGCAAAAGCCTACGGCGCAGATGCCATATTACTGATTGCTGCTTGTCTTTCTGCGGAAGAACTCAAGCAACTTTCGCATTTGGCAAAAAGGTTAAAACTCGATGTTTTGCTGGAAGTTCACGATTTAGAAGAACTTCAAAAATCACTTTTGCCGAACGTAGATATGATTGGTGTAAATAATAGAAATCTGAAAAATTTCAAAGTAAATATTGATATCAGCAAAAAGCTTTCGAAAGAAATACCAGCCGATTTTGTAAAGATTTCCGAAAGCGGAATCAGCGATATTGCAACTATTCAGGAATTGAAAACTTACGGTTATGAAGGATTTTTAATTGGTGAAAATTTCATGAAAACCGAAAACCCGGGCGAAACAGCAAAACAATTTATAAAAAATTTGAGATGAAAACATTGCTGAAAATCTGCGGAATGAAACACAATATATCTGAAGTTGCAGCACTTCAGCCAGATTATCTAGGTTTCATCTTTTATGAAAAAAGTCCGAGGTATTTTGATAGCGAAGAAATTCCTCAGCTTCCAGCCGGAATTAAAAAGGTTGGTGTTTTTGTGGACGAAGATATTTCAAAAGTAATTGCATTGTCAATAAAGCATTCACTCGATGTAATTCAACTTCACGGCAATGAAAGCAATGAATATGTACTCGATTTGCAGGCCTGTCTTGTGCTGTATTACCCTAACGTTTTAGTGTGGAAAGCTTTTAGCATGGACGATGATTTTGATTTCAGCCAGCTCTCAATTTTTGAAAATAAAGTGGATGCTTTTCTATTTGATACAAAAGGAAAAGAAAAAGGCGGAAATGGTTACACTTTCAATTGGGAAATTCTGAAAAATTACTCGCTGAAAAAACCTTTCATTTTAAGTGGCGGCATTGGTTTGGAAGAAATTGACTCCTTAAAAGAGCTGCTAAAAACAGATTTGCCAATCCATGCGATAGACGTAAATAGCAAGTTTGAAATTGAGCCGGGAATGAAAAATATTGACACTTTAAAAAAATTCAAAAATGAATTATAACGTAAACGAAAAAGGATATTACGGCGACTTTGGTGGCGCGTACATTCCCGAAATGCTCTACCCAAATGTAGAGGAGCTTCGACAGAATTATCTAAAAGTTATGGCAGAAGAATCTTTTCAGAAAGAATTCCGCGAGTTGCTGAAAGATTATGTTGGCCGCCCAACTCCGCTTTATTTTGCGAAAAGACTTTCGGAGAAATACAACACTAAAATATATTTAAAACGCGAAGATCTTTGTCACACAGGGGCGCACAAAGTAAACAATACCATTGGCCAGATATTGATGGCAAAACGATTGGGAAAAACCCGAATCATTGCCGAAACTGGCGCAGGGCAGCACGGTGTTGCAACAGCAACCGTTTGCGCTTTGATGGGTTTGGAATGCATCGTTTTTATGGGCGAAATTGATATAAAACGTCAAGCTCCAAATGTGGCTAGAATGAAAATGCTTGGCGCAAAAGTGGTTCCAGCAATAAGCGGCAGTAAAACCTTAAAAGATGCCACAAATGAAGCCATTCGCGATTGGATAAATAATCCTTTGGATACACATTATATTATAGGTAGCGTGGTTGGTCCACATCCCTACCCCGATATGGTTGCTCGTTTTCAAAGTGTGGTTTCTGAAGAAATAAAAAGTCAGCTTAGCGAAAAAGAAGGTCGCGAAAACCCTGATTTTGTGGTGGCCTGTGTAGGCGGTGGCAGCAATGCGGCTGGCGCATTTTATCATTATTTAGACAAGCCAGAAGTTGGAATTATAGCTGTAGAAGCTGCTGGAAAAGGCATAGATAGTGGCGAAAGTGCGGCAACTTCGGCTTTGGGCAAAATTGGAATTATTCACGGAAGTAAAACGCTTTTAATGCAAACTCCCGACGGGCAAATAACTGAACCTTACTCAATTTCCGCAGGGCTGGATTATCCCGGGGTTGGCCCTATGCACGCCAATCTATTTGTTAGCGGAAGAGGTGAGTTTATTTCAATTACCGATGATGAAGCAATGCAAGCCGGTTTAGAACTTTGTAAACTGGAAGGCATTATTCCCGCTATAGAAACCAGCCATGCACTCGCAATTTTTGAAAATCGAAAATTTAAAAAAGACGATGTGGTAGTTGTGAATTTAAGTGGTCGCGGCGATAAAGATTTGGACACCTATATTAAACACTTTAATTTATAAACCAGACCTCAAAGGTCTTTGAGACCTTTGAGGTCTAATCTTTAGCTATGAATAGAATTCAAAATAAACTTTCAGAAAATAAAAAACTGCTCTCTATATATTTTACCGCAGGTTATCCAAAGCGTGAAAACACGGTAGAAATACTTCAGCAATTGGAAAAAAACGGGGTTGATATGGTGGAAATTGGTTTGCCTTTCAGCGATCCGCTTGCTGATGGCCCCACTATTCAAGCGAGTTCGCAAAATGCGTTGGAAAATGGAATGACCACTGAATTACTTTTTCAACAGTTAAAAGACATTCGGAAATCAGTTTCCATTCCGTTAATTATTATGGGTTATTTCAATCCTATATTACAGTTTGGGGTCGAAAATTTCTGTGAAAAATGTAAAGAAGTTGGAATTGACGGATTGATTCTTCCAGATCTTCCATTGGCGGAATATGAAGAACATTATGCCGAAATCTTCGAAAAATACGGTTTGATTAATATTTTCTTAATCACCCCGCAAACTTCCGATGCGCGCATTCGCAAGATTGATGCTGCTTCAAATGGATTTATTTATATGGTGAGCAGCGCCAACGTTACCGGGAGTTCAGCAGGTTTTGGAAAAGAACAGGAAAGGTATTTTCAAAGAATTGCATCACTTCAACTTAAAAATCCACTAATAGTTGGTTTCGGAATAAGCGATTCAAAATCTTTTCAACAAGCCACAAAACATACAAATGGTGCCATTATTGGCAGCGCTTTTATAAAAATGCTTTCGGCAAAAGGATTGGCAGGCATTTCTTCATTTTTAAAATCAATTAGATAGTTTTAGCCATACTTTAATACTGTTTTAGCCGCTTTATAATTTTTGAATGATTAACTTACCCATTCATTATAAACGAATTAGGATGGGAAAAGGAGATAAGAAAACAAAACGCGGAAAAATAAATATTGGCTCTCATGGAAAATTAAGGCCGAAACGGAAAAAATTCAGAATCAAACCAACCCCAACAAAAGACGCTCAGAAAAAAGAAGCTTAAAACACCCTTGCTTTTTGTTTTAAGTTGAATGGAAAAGGTTTTTAAGAACGACTTATTGTTCTAAAAAACCTTTTCTTTTTTAAATGGTTCTGAAGAAACTACACCGAAACACTATCTTTGCAGCTAAATGATATTTAAGTAAATGACGCAACCTGTTTCTGGATTTTCAAAGAAAACCAAAGCCGAAAAAATTGATTGGATTGCAGAAAATTATCTGCAAAACAACCCAACTTCCATTCAAACTTTAAAAAATTACTGGAATGACGACCCGTCGTTACAGCAACTTCACGACGATTTTATTGAAAACACACTTTCTAATTACTACTTGCCTTTTGGTATTGCCCCTAACTTTTTAATCAATGAAAAGCTATACGCTTTGCCAATGGTTACCGAAGAAAGTTCTGTGGTTGCCGCTGCAAGTAATTCAGCTAAGTTTTGGTTGGAACGCGGCGGATTTAAAGCTGAAGTGATTTCCACCGAAAAAAACGGCCAAATACATTTAAATTTCTTCGGAGACGAAAAAGATATTGAAAACTTCTTTGATGAAGTAAAACCAAAACTTCGCGACAGCATTCAATCTATTGAAAAAAACATGAAAGCGCGTGGCGGCGGACTTTTAGAGCTTTCGCTAGTTGACAAATCGCATATTTTAGATGGTTACTTCTACATCCACGCAACTTTTGAAACGCTGGATGCAATGGGTGCTAATTTTATCAATAGTTGTTTGGAAGAAATGGCACATACTTTTTTAGAGGAAGCAAAAAATCATGAACCTTTTCAAAAAAAGAATAACTACCCAGAGGTAGTAATGAGTATACTTTCTAACTACGTTCCCGAATGTTTGGTGCGTGCTGAAGTAAGCTGTAAAGTGGAAGAACTAACCACGAAACAACACGACGGAAAGCAATTTGCCGAAAAATTTGTCCGTGCAATTGAAATTGCCAAAACAGAAACGCGCCGCGCTGTAACCCACAACAAAGGGATTATGAACGGTGTAGACGCAGTAGTTTTAGCCACTGGAAATGATTTTCGCGCCGTTGAAGCTGGCGTGCACGCATATGCTGCAAGAAACAGCTATTACGGAAGTCTTACACACGCTAAAGTTGAAGATGATGTTTTCACCTTTTGGATTGAATTGCCTTTGGCAGTGGGCACCGTGGGCGGTTTAACATCGCTGCATCCGTTAACAAAACTCGCTTTTGAAATACTTCAAAAACCCAATGCTAAAGAATTAATGAAAATTCTGGCTGTAGCCGGACTTGCACAAAACTTTGGCGCAGTTCGATCTTTAGTTACAACAGGTATTCAAAAAGGGCATATGAAAATGCATTTAATGAATATTCTAAATCAGCTAGATGCTTCGCAAGATGAAAAAAATGTAGCCTTGGAATATTTTAAGGAGAATGCAGTTTCTCATAGTTCGGTTGTTGATCTTTTGAAAAAGTTGAGAGATTGATGAGTTAAAATGTAAATTGAAAAAATGTCGTAATTTTATAAGCATGGACGTAAAGACAAAAAAATTGGATTTAATAGAGTGGTTGGTTCATTTAACAGATGAAACAGTCATTGAGGAGCTATATAATTTTAAGAAGATTTCAAAAGAAAATTTGCATCCAGAGCTTTCAGAAGAAGAAAAACTTGGTATTGAACGAGGTTTAAAAGATTATACTGAAGGTAAGTTTAGCACCCTCGAAGAGGCTACAACGCGTATCAAATCAGAATCCCCCTTTTTGAAATGAATTTCAAAACTTAAATTATTGTCCAAAACTTTTCACAGCAACGGAAAATTATTGCTTACATGCGAATACGTAGTGCTTGACGGCGCAACGGCTTTGGCTATTCCTACAAAATATGGGCAATCTTTAGACGTTCAGGTTTCAGAAAAAGAGGGGATTCACTGGAAAAGTTATGATGAAAAAGGTGCTATTTGGTTTGAAGATATTTTTGACCTAAGCGACTTTAAATATTCAAAACCTGAAAATAGTACTTCAAAAACGTTATCAGAAATTCTTAAACAGGCAAGGATTTTAAATCCTTTATTTCTTACAGATTCCAAAGGAATTTCGATTTCTACCAAATTAGATTTCCCACGAAACTGGGGTTTGGGCACCTCTTCTACTTTAATTAATAATATTGCTCAATGGGCAAATGTAAACGCATTTGAACTTTTAAAAACCAGCTTCGGAGGGAGTGGATACGACATTGCCGCAGCACAAAATAATTCTCCAATTCTTTATAAATTGAAGAACGGAAGGCCAGAATTTAAACAAATTCACCTTTCGTGGGATTTTACTGATAAATTGTTTTTTGTTCACTTAAACAATAAACAAGACAGTAAAAAAGGGATTGCGCATTACAGAAAATCAACGGTTGACGAAAAAACAATTCAAAGAATCTCAGATATCAGCAACAAATTATTGGTTTGTTATTCACTTTCAGACTTCGAAAGATTAATCAATGCACACGAGCAAATTATTTCAGAAATAGTAAAACTACCCACAATTAAACAGCAACTTTTTAGTGATTATCCGGGAACAATAAAGAGTTTGGGAGCTTGGGGTGGCGATTTTGTTCTGGTGACTGGAAATGATTTGGCAATGGATTATTTCAAAAATAAAGGCTTTGAGACAGTTATTCCTTTTGACAAAATGATACTAATATGAAATATTTACTACTATTCATATTTCTCTTTAATAGCAACCTTTCAATATCACAAGTAAAAATATATTCTGGGAATTCAAGTTATAGCGGAGATGTTTTTTGCAATATTAAAGATGGTAAAGTTTATAAAAAGAACTCAAACTATACTGGAGATATAATTTGCAGAATAGTAGAGAATAAAATATACAACCAAAATTCAAGCTATTCAGGCGATATACTATATACTATTTCAAAAAAAAAGATCTATAAAGGCAATTCAAGTTACTCCGGAGATGTTTTAATGAACATTGAAAACGGTAAAGTTTATGAGGGAAATTCAAAATATTCTGGAGATGTATTGATGAATATAAAGGATGGAAAGGTTTATTCTGGAAATTCGAATTACAGCGGAGACGTTCTTTTCACGATTGATGGCTTGGTTTCACTTGAAGAATTCGTCGCAATTTATCATGCTTTCAAATACGTATATTAAAAGAATTTGGTTTTTTCACACTCTCGGAAACCTTATAAAGTAACGACTTAAAGTTATTCGTTTTGCAGATTCAATCCATTAGCCTCGCGGATTCAGACATACTACTTAAAACAAAAAACCCGAAACAAATGTTTCGGGTTTTTAAGTGGTGCCTCCAAGAATCGAACTAGGGACACATGGATTTTCAGTCCATTGCTCTACCAACTGAGCTAAGGCACCATTATTGAGACGGCAAATATAAAGCTATTTTCGTTTTCGCAAAACATTATTTAAAAAAATAAATAATATATTTCGACTCAATTTTATAGTGTCTTAACAATTACCTCGTTAGAGAATTGTATTTTTACTGCCTTATTCAAAAAAATGAATCTTGTAATTGATGTCGGAAATACGCTGGTAAAGCTCGGAGTGTTTGATTCTAAAACACTTAAACATAAAAAAACCTGTGTTAAGACAGACTTTTTAATCACCCTTGTAGAAATTTATGAGAGTTTCCCTACTATTTCAAATTGCATTGTGTCTTCAGTTTCTAATCTTTCTGAACACCAACTTTCAAAATTGCAGCAACTTTACAGTGTTTTAATTTTAAATCACGAAACTAAAGTGCCTTTCACAAATTGTTATGGCACCCCAAAAACCCTGGGAATTGATCGTATTGCCTTGGTTAGTGCAGCAACCCATCAATATAAAGAAGAGAACGTTTTAGTGATCGATGCCGGAACTTGTATTACTTACGATTTTATAAATACAAATAACGAATATTTGGGTGGAGCTATTTCGCCAGGAATTTCTACTCGTTATAAAGCGTTACATACGTTCACGGCAAAATTACCGTTATTGGAGGCAGATAACACCCAAATATTAATTGGAAATAACACGACAGACTCCATACATTCTGGGGTAGTGAACGGCGTGTTATTTGAAATTGATGGATATATTGAAGCTTACAAAAGAAAATTTAGGAATTTAACAGTTATTTTAACAGGAGGAGACACACATTTTTTGCGAGATAGTATAAAAAATGACATCTTTGCCAACTCAAATTTTTTATTGGAGGGCTTGAACCACATTTTAGAATTTAACAATCATTGATGTTTAGAAAAATAGTAGTCGGCTTATTTATACTTGTTGCAAGTGTAGCAGTGGCCCAAGAAGGCACCACATCTCCATACTCTTATTATGGAATCGGGACCTTGAAATTCCGAGGAACTGTAGAAAACAGGTCGATGGGGGGGCTAGGTATTTTTTCAGATAGTATTCATATTAACCTGCAAAACCCAGCTTCTTACTCGAGTTTGCGATTGGTTAATTTTTCGGTTGGAGCAAGTCACAAAGTTTCAAACCAAAAAAACGAGACCGAAAGTCAAAATACTTCAACAACTTCTCTAGATTATATTTCTATGGGAATTCCGATGGGAAAATTCGGAATGGGCTTCGGTATCATACCTTATACGTCTGTTGGATATGATTTTTATTCTGACGTTCCAGATGGAAGTGGCCGAACAGAATATTCTGGTAGCGGCGGTTTAAACAAAGCTTACCTTTCGTTGGGATACCAAGTAACTCCTGAATTTAGTGTTGGGGTTGATGCCAATTATAATTTCGGAAAAATAGAAAATACCGCAACCACACAAAAAATTGAAGCGCAGTATGCCACGGAAACCTTTAATAGGTCTGATATTTTAGGTTTCAGTTTTAACTTCGGGGCGATGTATAAAAAAATGATTACTGAAGAGTTAGAATTAACTGGATCGGTAACAATTACTCCTGGCACCAATTTTACTTCTGAAAACTATAGACAGATCTCCACAGTATCCATTACACAAACGGGTATATATACCGTTGATGAAAGAGATATTGATGTTGAAAATACAGATTTTACGTTTCCATCGCAATTTAGTATTGGTGCAGGCATAGGAAAACCAAAACATTGGGCACTTGGTGCAGAGTATACAAACCAAAAAACTAGTAATTTTACCAATCGTTCTTTCAATATAGATAATGTTACTTATGAAAATGCCTCTAAATATCGTGTAGGTGGTTTTTATATTCCAAATTATAATTCTTTCGGAAACTACTTTCAGAGAGTTGTTTACAGAGCTGGAGCAAGGTATGAGCAAACCGGTTTAAACGTAAATGGGCAGGACATTAACGAGTTTGGCATATCTTTTGGAGTTGGTCTACCTGTTGGACGTTTATTCTCTAATGTAAATTTAGGGTTAGAAATCGGAAAACGCGGAACCACAGATTCTGGCTTGATTCAAGAAAACTTTTTTAATACATTTTTGAGCTTCTCGTTAAATGACCGTTGGTTCGAAAAAAGACTATATGATTAATACCAATAATTCAAATACCATGAAAACAAAATTCATTTTATTATTTTCAATTGCACTTCTTTCCTTCTCAGGAACAACTTTTGCCCAAGCTCCTGATGATTGTGCAATTTCGTTATCGTACTTTACAGAACCTGCCAAAATAAAAAATTATGAGGCTGCACTTCCGTATTACGAAAAATTAATAAAAGAATGTCCAGACTACAATCTAGCCATTTATCAATATGGCGTGAAAATGTTTGAATATTTTGTTGAAGAAAAAGGAGACAAAAGCAAAGTAACAGACCTTATTGAAGCTCACAACTTGAGATTGCAGAATTTTCCTGAAAAAACTAAGGAAGGTGATGTACTTTCAACAATTGCTCAGATAAAGTACGATTACAGCGTTGGTACAAAAGCAGAGCAGTTTAAAGCTTTTGATGAAGCTTTCAACAAACACCCTGAAGATTTCACCAGCGGAAAGAGTTTATATACTTACTTCTCTTTAGCAGTAGAGCTTTATAACAATGGTGAGAAAACCCTTCAAGAAATTTTCAATCTTTACGATGTTGTAACTAGTAAAATAGATACTGAAAAGAACAGCCTTGCTTCAAAACTTACTCCTTTAATGGATAAAGAAGAAGCTGGAACTGCAATGACCGATAAGGAACAACGCGCAAAAGATGTTTACGAAAACAACTTGGGAGTTTATGCTACTGTTGAAGGTAGTGTAAATGGAACATTGGGTCAATTAGCAGATTGCGAAAACCTAGTGCCTTTTTACGAAAAAGACTTTGAAGAAAACAAAAATAACGTTGATTGGTTAAAAGGTGCAAGTAACAGACTTGATGCTAAAGATTGTGAAACTCCATTGTCTAGCAAATTAGCTGTTCGCCTTCACGAATTAGAGCCAAGTTCAACTTCTGCTTACCTATTGGGTAAACAAGCTGAAGCGAAAGGACAAGCTTCAAAAGCATTGGAATACTTTAACCAAGCTGCTGATCTTGAAAAAGACAATTCAAAAAAATACAGAATCTATTACAGTATAGCTGAAAACTTCCGTAAGAAAGGAAGCTACGGTACTGCAAGAAACTACTACAACAAAATGCTTGAAGTAAAGCCATCTGCTGGAATCGCTTATTACAAAATTGGCGCAATGTACGCAGATAGTGCAAACGGCTGTGGAACAACAGTTTTTGAAAAAAGAGCAATGTACTGGTTAGCTGCAGATATGATGGATAAAGCTGCACGTGTTGATGGTACCGTTGCAGGAAATGCTAGAGCAGCAGCCGCTTCATACAGAGGCCGCGCACCACAACCAAGTGATATCTTCGCAGAAGGTATGGCCGGTAAAACTGTAAAGTTTAACTGTTGGGTTGGTGGAAGCGTTCGAGTTCCAAATTTATAAGAATGTACACCTCAATAAATATGTTTAAAAGCGTGATGGCCTTGGTATTGGTCATCACGCTTTTTGCATGTGAAAGCAATTATCAGAATGTAAAAAAGTTGAGCCTCTCTGATGGCGCACCCATTGCTGAAGGCAAAAACATCAACTTTAAATATACAGACTCAGGTAAATTAGTTACTAACCTGCTAGCCAATAAATTACTAGATTATTCAAATTTAGAGTTTCCGTATAAAGAATTCCCAAACGGAATTGAAGTCAGATTCTGGAATGAAGACGGAAAAAGAAGCACAGTAACCGCAGATTACGCCATTCAGTTTGATGAAAATGGATTGGTAGATTTACGCCATAATGTAGTAGTTGTTACGGCAGACAGCGTGGTCTTAAAAGCTAACCAGCTTTACTGGGACCAAAAGAGTAAATGGGTTTTTACAGATAAACCCTATCAGATAAAATTTAAGGATGGCTCTTATAATGAGGGCGCCGTTGGGTTTGACAGCAGTGAAGATTTCACTACCTTTCTATCCAGAAAAAACCAAGGAGTACAATTAGTTGACAAAACAAAAATTGAAGATGGTAAATAAAGTATATCGTTTTTTTGAATACGCATATTTAATAATTGCTGCATTTTTCGCTTATGAAGCGATAAACAAGTGGAACACCGAACCGAATCAAGCATATCTATTTTTATTCTTCGTTGTTCTTGCAATTTCTATGTTTTTCTTCAAAAGAAATTTTAGAAAGAAAATGGACAATCGTTCCAAAGATTAATTTTCACAAAACAACTTCCCTGTTTTTAGTAGCTGGGATTTTTTTACCTGTTTAAACAAAATTCAATTTGGATTACAGCATCATAATTATTCTAATAATGCTCATACTCTCCGCTTTCTTTTCGGGGATGGAGATTGCATACGTTTCTTCCAACAAAATCCACATTGAAATTGAAAAGAAACAGAATACCTTTTTAGCCGGTATTCTGAAAAAAATAACCCGACGCCCCTCAAAATTTATTGCCACAATGTTAGTGGGTAATAATATTGCGCTGGTTATCTATGGTTTTTTTATGGGCGATCTTTTAATGCGCTACATTCCCTTGGCAGGTTTTAGCGGTTTATTGGTGCAAACCATAATTTCAACGCTCGTAATTTTAATGACCGCAGAATTTCTGCCAAAAGTTTTCTTCCAAATATATGCCAATAGCTTAGTAAAGTTTTTTGCAGTTCCCGCTTATTTCTTTTATGTATTCTTTTCTTTCATTTCCGAATTTGTAATTTGGATTTCAGATTTAGTACTTAAATTAATTTTTAAGTCGGAAGGCGATACCGTGCAACTTACTTTCAGCAAACTGGAACTTGGTAATTATATTTCTGAACAAATGGATATTGCCGAAACCAAAGATGAAATGGACTCGGAAATACAAATATTCCAAAACGCATTAGATTTTTCTGAAGTAAAATCGCGCGAAGCTATGATTCCGCGTACAGAGGTTGTCGCAGTAGATATTAATACTACGCCAAAAGAACTCGCTAAAATTTTCACTGAAACTGGGCTTTCAAAAATATTAATCTATAAAGAAAATATAGACGATATATTGGGCTATGTTCACTCCTTCGAGCTTTTCAAAAAACCTGCAACTATAAAAAAAGTTTTAATGCCTGTGGTTTTTGTACCAGAAACCATGCTTATAAAAGATGTTCTCGGCATCCTAAGCAAAAAAAGAAAAAGTATTGCAGTTGTAATTGACGAATACGGTGGAACCAGCGGTATTATTACTGTTGAAGATATTATTGAAGAATTATTTGGCGATATTGAAGACGAACACGATAGTGTTGCACTAATTGAAGAAGAGCTGGGCGATGGACATTATAAATTTTCTGCACGTTTGGAAGTAGACTACATAAACGAAAACTACAATCTCAATTTAACCGAAAACGAAAATTATGAAACTTTGGGCGGTTTAATTGTAAACCACACCGAAGAAATTCCAGACCAAGGTGAAACAGTTGAAATCAACGATTATAGCTTCACAATCCTCGAAGTTTCCAGTACTAAAATTGAACTCGTGGAAGTAAAAAACATATCCGACGATTAGTTTTTGAATTATTCCTCACTTTTTTCAATATACTTTTTTATTAGTGAGCGGAAAATGGTATTTTCGCCCCCTAAATAACTGAAAAAAACATCCTTCGCAGCTTTGGTCAATATCAAGGAATAAAAGGAATTTACAACCAAACCCTTCATATTCGAGAGATTAAAAGTGAAGAAATATAAATTACGGAAATCAAATGGCAATCTTAAACAGTATTAGAAAAAGAGGGATATTCCTTATCCTTATTATTGCATTGGCGCTTTTCGCCTTTATTTTAAGTGATATATTAACAAAAGGCGGCGGCTCAAATGTTCAAGACACAATTGCTACCATAAATGGCACAGACATTTCTCGCCAAAGTTTTATGGAAGAAGTGGAAGCAACCCAACGTAACTTGGGGCCAAACTCTAACTCAACTCAAGCCCAAAACATGGTTTGGGAAAGACAACTTCGTCGTGTAATTTTAGATGAGCAATATGAAAAAGCTGGTCTTTCTGTTGAAAAAGCACAATTAGACGATGCTCTTAAAACTTCTTTGGCAAACAATCCTGCTTTTCTTAACGAAGCTGGTCAAGTTGACGATGGTAAAATTCAAGAATACATTGCAAGCATTAAAGCTTCTTCACCAGTAATGTACAAGCAATGGTTAGATTTTGAACAAAGCACTGCAGAAAGCATACTTCAGCGTACCTATTATAATATGGTTAAAGGTGGTTTAAGAACTACAATTGCCGAAGGTGAGCAGGAATATCATTTCCAAAATGACAACCTAACTTTAAATTACGTTATGGTTCCTTACAGCAAAATAGCTGATGAGGACGTTAAAGTATCTGACGAAGAAATAAAGAAATATGTTGCTGCGCATCCAAAAGATTACGAAGTTGAAGCACAAGCAGACATTCAATATGTATTAATTTCTGAACAACCTTCAGAAAAAGATATAGCAGATGCCAAAATGCAGGTTACTACTTTGCTTAATAACAAAGTGGAATTCAACCAAGACACAAAAAGCAACGACACAGTTGCTGGTTTCAAAAATGCAAAAAATTACGAAGAATTCGTAAATGCTAATTCTGATATGCCTTTCCAAGATCGTTGGATGTTTAAAAGCGAACTTCCACAGACTGTTGCAGACTCATTAATTAACTTGAACGATGGCGATATTTACGGTCCGTTTAAAGTTGACAACACATTCTACCTTTCAAAAGTTTTGGAAACTAAAAAAATGCCAGATTCTGCTGAATCTAAGCATATCTTAATTCGCTACGTAGGTACAAAT
The DNA here is from genome assembly GCF_058068205.1 of Aequorivita sp. IT1282. Classification (NCBI taxonomy): domain Bacteria; kingdom Pseudomonadati; phylum Bacteroidota; class Flavobacteriia; order Flavobacteriales; family Flavobacteriaceae; genus Aequorivita; species Aequorivita sp. IT1282. The sequence continues at coordinate 116,074 of NZ_JBYRHR010000006.1, forward strand.
CGTGCTCCAGAAACAATTACAAGATCTAAGGAAGAAGCTAAAAAATTAGCCGATAGTATTTTGGGTGTTGTGAAAAAAGACAAATCTAAATTTGCTGACCTTGCAAACACAATGTCTGACGATGGTTCTAGCCAGAACGGTGGAGATTTAGGAAGCTCAACCCCTGGAAGAATGGTACCTCCATTCGACAAGTTTATTTTCAATAACCCTAAAGGAACTATTGGATTGGTAGAAACTGATTTCGGATTTCATATTGTTGAAGTAGGTAAGCAATCTGAACCTAAAAAGGCTATAAAGCTTGCAACGATTGTAAAAACCATTGAGCCATCAGACAATACAATTAACGATGTGTTTTCTGAAGCATCTAAATTTGAAGTTGCTTTACAGGATGGCGATTTTACAGCATTAGCAAAAGCACAAAACCTTGAAGTAAAACCTGTAAACAATCTAGGAAATATGGACGCTAACGTTCCTGGATTAGGTGATAACCGTACGCTTGTTAACTGGGCTTTTGAAGAAGACACTAAAGTAGGAGATTACAAACGTTTCAGCGTGCCACAAGGTTACGTAATTGCGCAGCTTACTCGTAAAAACCCAAAAGGTTTAATGAATGTTAAGCAAGCTACTGCAACTGTTAAACCTATTCTATTAAAGGAGAAAAAAGCACAGAAAATACGCGAATCTATTACTGGTAATTCAATTGAAGAAGTTGCAAAAAGCCAAAATATAATTGTACAGACCGCCACTAGCGTTACTATGGCAAATCCAGTAATTGGAGTCAGTAACGAACCAAAGGTAATTGGCGCCGCTTTTGGCACTAAGCCAGGTGAATCTACAGGTTTAATAAATGGAAATAATGGAGTTTATAAAATTAAAACCACCGCTTTTAATCCAGCTCCTAAAATGGAATCATACGTAAATTACGCAAACCAATTGAGCGCTAAAGAAGCTCCAGCATCTCAAAGTGCCGTATTTAACGCACTTAGAAAGAAAGCTGATATTGAAGATAACCGCGCTACTTTTTATTAATAGCACGCACATAAATTTTTTAAGCCCTGTTACAAAATTTGTAACAGGGCTTTTTCTTTAAAACTGAAGTTGGAATGCTTCGCAAAACCGAAAATATCCTTTATTTTTAAAAGATTTTTACCAAACGAAACAAAATGGATAACAACGAAATTTTAAAGGCGCTTGAAGAAAAATATCTCGATCTAGGCGAGAATCCTGAAACCTACCTTAAAGGACTTTTACAAGCAAAGCCTATTACATATTGGGATTATATACAAACCGATACGCTGCTTTCGCTTCAAAAAACACGTACAGATTTTAAGGATGAAGAAATCTTCGTAATGTATCATCAAGTTACAGAGCTTACTCTAAAAATGATGATTCATGAAATAAAACAACTTTCTGAAGGTGAAAATCTATCTGAAGAAATTTGGATTACAAAATTAGATCGTCTAAAAAGATACACCCGAATGCTTATCACTTCTTTTGATATTATGAAAGATGGAATGAGTTATGACGATTACAACATTTTTCGTGCTACTCTTACTCCCGCAAGTGGCTTTCAGAGCGCGCAGTTTCGTGTTTTAGAAATTTATAGCACACGTATCCAAAATCTTATTAATGAGAAAGGACGCGAACGCCTGCCAGAAAATCCAACGCTCGAAGATTATTTCGAAAACCTTTATTGGAAAGATGCCGGACTAAATCGCAAAACTGGAAAAATGGGTCTCACCTTACGGCTTTTTGTTGAAAAATATGAAGCAGATTTTAAAGCACTTGCTATAAGCGTTAAAGGAAAAACCTTGGAAGAACGCGTAGCACAAATGGAAAACCCTTCCGAAGAACTCAAAGAAAAGCTACAGCAAGTTGATCATTTTTATAATGTTGCCTGGCCGTTGGTTCACTTAGATACTGCGCAACATTATCTAGATAGAAAAGGAGAAAATAAAGCCGCAACCGGAGGTTCCGAATGGAAAAAATACCTACACCCAAAATATCAACAACGTAAGTTTTTTCCTGAATTATGGTCGGAAGAAGAAATTGCAAATTGGGGATCTTAAAATCTAGTGGTCAGTTGTCAGTGGTCAAATATTAATATACGATTATGGAAATCCTCATAAAACGCATTTATGAAGATGCATCAAAAAATGATGGCTTCAGAGTTTTAGTAGATAGAATTTGGCCGCGAGGAGTGAGCAAAGAAGACGCAAAACTCGACGAATGGATGAAAGAGATTGCTCCATCTACAGACCTTCGAAAATGGTTTAATCATAAGCAAGAACGTTTTGAAGAGTTTTCGAAAAAATATAAAAAAGAACTTGCTGAAAATACAGGTTTAGTTAAGGAACTACTAAGTAAAGCAAAGGGTAAGCGGCTCACTCTACTCTATGGCGCCAAAGATGAAAAATATAATCAAGCCGTCGTTTTAAAGCAATTTCTAGAAAATCAATAACTTTTTTATTAATGAATTTAATATTTTTAAGGCCTTCAACAATCCTAAAAAGTATCATGAAGTATCTAATTGCGCTTATAATTTTCGGTTATTCCGTTACAGTAAAATCTCAAATACTCAATGCGGAATCCCTTCGTAAAGTAACCGATACTTCAGGATTTTCTGGTGCTGCTAGCTTAGATTTTTCAATTAAGCGAGATGTAAATGCCTACTTCGGACTCAGCAGTAGTACGCAAGTTCAGTATAAAATGAACAATCATTTAGTGTTGCTGAAAAATGATATTGAGTTAAAAAATATTGAAGGTAATAAATTTGAAAACGCTGGGATATCGCATCTTCGTTACAATTACAAATTCCATCCACGCATTGCTTGGGAGGTTTTTACACAGGCGCAATACAACAAAGTCTCAAAAATAGATTTTAGAGGACTTTTGGGTACCGGTCCTAGATTTAAACTGACAACTTCTGAAAAATATAAATTTTATTTGGGTTCGCAAATTATGTACGAATATGAGGAACTCAATGATGGCAGCACCCCTATACATAGAGATTTTAGAAGTACATCTTATTTATCTTTTAGTTTATACCCTACAAAAACACTAAGTATAGTCAGTACAACCTATTTTCAACCTAGATTAAAAGACTTTGGCGATTATCGTTTTTCCAACCAAAGTTCACTACTTATTGATCTTTTTAAAAACTTCGCCTTCAAAACTACATACACATTTATTTACGATAAAACGCCTGCTGTGGGAATACCAAACTCACAATACAATTTATCTAGCGGCATCGTTTATTCCTTTGATTAATCTGTTAAAATTTCGTAAGTTTTAACTTCTTTGAAAGACTACTTGCCTATATTTACGTGAATACTACAACCAAAAACACTAAAATTCCGTAACTATATACAACCGACAATTATGGCTTCAAACAACTATTACGATCCTGCTGACCTTAAAAAATTTGGAAAAATTTCAGATTGGAGCCAAGAGCTTGGTGATAAATTTTTTGATTATTACGGAAAAGTTTTTGAAGAAGGCGCACTCACCGCTCGCGAGAAATCGCTTATTGCCCTTGCAGTTGCGCATACAGAAATGTGCCCCTATTGCATTGATGCGTATACAAAAGACGGGCTTCAGCGTGGTATTACTAAAGAAGAAATGATGGAAGCCGTACACGTTGGTGCTGCCATTAAAAGCGGCGCAACCTTAGTACACGGGGTAATGATGATGAACAAAGTAAATAAATTAGAAATGTAGGAACGCGAGTAATCACACGACTACAATAATTCAATCGAATAGGATTCTGAAAAAATATTTATGCTGAAAGAAAAAAAGAAAATGCAACAATCCCTTCACAAACGTGATAGTGAATTCGCCGTAGCAAACAAGCAGCTAGAAAAACTGTCTAACGGTATTTTTGCTAACGGTGAGCTACCTACTTTTTCAGAAAAAATAAAAGAAACAGATCAGTTTCCATTACGCCCCAATAAACTTGAAATTCTTCAAATTAACGTGGGCTATATGTGTAATCAGGTTTGCGAACACTGCCACGTTGATGCTGGTCCCGACCGTAAAGAAATTATGACGCGCGAGACCATGGAGCAATGTTTGGAAGTAATTAGACACACAGGCGCACATACTTTAGACCTAACTGGTGGCGCACCAGAAATGAACCCAGATTTTCACTGGTTTGTTGAAGAAGCAAGCAAAGCGGGGATTCAGGATTTTATTGTGCGTAGTAATTTAACGATTATTCGCGCTAACAAAAAGTATTACGATCTGCCCCAATTCTTCAAAAAACACAACGTTCATGTCGTGAGCAGCATGCCTCACTGGACTCGTGGCAAAACCGATAAACAAAGAGGCGAGGGCGTTTTTGATTTATCTATAACAGCATTGCAAGAGTTAAATGCAGTTGGCTACGGAATGCCTGACAGCGACCTGCGTTTAGATTTAGTTTATAACCCAAGCGGCGCCTTTTTACCTGGCGATCAGGCTAGCATGGAAAAGGAATTTAAAAAAGGTTTGTTGGAAGATTTTGGGATTCATTTTCACAGTCTTTTTGCGATTACAAATCTTCCTGTTTCACGGTTTTTAGATTATTTAATTGCATCAGAAAATTATGAAGATTATATGTATTCTTTAGTAGAAGCGTATAATCCCGCGGCGGTTAAAAATGTAATGTGCCGCAATACCATTTCTATAAGTTGGGACGGATATTTGTACGATTGCGATTTTAACCAAATGTTAGAACTGAAAGTGGCGAGTAAAATCCAACATATTTCAGAATATAATGAAGATATCCTTAACGACCGAAAAATAATCATTTCGCAACACTGTTACGGTTGCACCGCTGGAGCTGGTAGTAGTTGCCAAGGCGCCGTTGCAGAATAACTATAAGACCTAACTATTTTTACAACTTGTTAGGTCTAACTAATTTTATGAAAATAACCATATCCCTACTATTTCTTGTCTTGTTCGCCAATTATGCCGCGGGTCAAAAAACTATAGACGAACTTCTCCTACACTACAACACCCGCAGTATTCCGTATCTTTCAGTGAACGAATTGCGAATGTATCAAATGAACGATACGGTAGTAATTCTCGACACTCGCGAGCCGGAAGAATTTAATGTAAGTCATCTTAAATCTGCAATAAATGTTGGTTACAATGAATTCTCTTCCGAAAATGAAAAACTTCAGAAGATAAATAAGAATGCAAAAATTATTGTTTACTGCTCGGTGGGAATTCGTTCTGAAACAATTGGAGATAAATTAAGAAAAGCAGGTTTTACAAATGTGAAAAATCTCTACGGCGGCATCTTTGAGTGGAAAAATAAAGGCTACCCCGTAATCGATACCACCGGCATAGAAACCGAAAAAGTACACGCCTTTTCTAAGCATTGGAGCAAATATTTGCAAGCCGGAAAACCTATTTATTAAATTTTCAACTCACCCGATTACTGAATACTGAATACTGAATACTGAAAAATGGCATTACTAACTTCAAAAGATACAAGTAGCGATAATGAAATGGCAAAGGATTTTCATTTCCCTACATCAAAAAAAGCACTAATTATTTTTACCCGAAATCCTGAACTTGGAAAAGTAAAAACCCGATTGGCAAAATCTGTGGGAGATGAAAGTGCCTTGAAAATTTATAAATTTCTACAAAAACATACGGTGGAAATCACTAAAAATTTGAAAATAGACAAATATGTTTTCTATTCTGAAAACATCCATCGCGATGATATTTGGGATCCGGAGATTTTCAGAAAAAAACTACAATCTGGAGATGATTTGGGTGAAAAGATGAAAAACGCTTTTTCAGAAATCTTCGAAATAGGTTACGATAAAGTAATGATAGTGGGAAGCGATATTTACGATTTGCAACAAAAAGATATCGAAACAGCATTTGAAACCTTACAGCAAAATGAAATGGTAATAGGCCCAGCAACCGATGGTGGTTACTATTTGTTGGGCATGTCGGAACTTAATTCTGAAATATTTCAAAATAAAAACTGGGGCACCGACACCGTTTTGGAAGACACACTTAATGATCTAAAGCAGGAAAATATAGTTTTATTACAAGAACGAAATGATGTAGATTATTTTGCAGATATTAAAGATGTTGATGTATTTCAACAGTTTTTACCGCCTTATTTAGACAAAAACTTTTTATAAAATTATGAGCATTACAAAATATATAGAAGAGGCAGCAGCCTATCTTCAGCAAAGAGGATTTGAAAAACCTGAAGTGGGAATCATTCTCGGCACTGGCCTCGGAAAAATAATTGAAAATGTAGAAATTGAAGCTGAAGTAAGCTACAACCACATTCCAAATTTTCCGACGGCAACAGTTGAGTTTCACAAAGGAAAGTTGATTTACGGCACGCTTGAAGGCAAAAAAGTAGTGATAATGCAAGGGCGTTTTCACGTGTATGAAGGATATTCACTTCGCGATGTTACTTTCCCCGTGCGCGTAATGCATCTTTTGGGAATTAAGCATTTACTAGTTAGCAATGCTTCAGGAGCTATAAACCTCAGCTTCAAAAAAGGTGAAATAATGCTAATTGATGACCACATTAATTTGCAAGGCGATTCTCCCCTAGCCTTCCGTGGCGTTGAAAAAATGGGCGAACGATTTGTAGATATGAGTGCCCCATACAATACCGAAATGAATCAAAAATTGGAGCAGATTGCTTCAGAAAAAAACATAAAACTTCATAAAGGAGTTTACGCTAGTGTTGTAGGCCCACAGCTTGAAACCCGTGCCGAATATAAATACCTTAAAATTATTGGCGCCGATGCCGTTGGAATGAGCACAGTGCCCGAAGTTATTGTTGCCAATCACTTAGGATTGCCAGTTTCGGCAGTTTCCATACTTACGGATGAATGTGATCCAAACAATCTTAAACCCGTTAATATTGAAGAAATAATCGCAATGGCAGCCAAAGCAGAACCCGATATGATTATTTTATTTACCGAATTGATTAAACAACTATAAAAAATTATTATGAGCTATCTAGATACTACTAACGACGTTTACAAACAAGCCGCACTTACTCCAGACGTTGGACTTTGTTGTACAACAAATCCAATTTGGGAGCTTCCGGGACTTAAAATTCCGAAGATTATGCAAGAAATGAATTACGGCTGCGGAAGTACCGTTAACGCTCGCGATCTTACTAATAGCCCGAAAATGTTATATGTTGGCGTTGGTGGCGGCATGGAGCTACTTCAGTTTTCGTATTTCAACAGAACTGAAAGCGGCGTTATTGGCGTAGATACGGTAGATGAAATGCTAGAAGCTTCCCGAAAAAATTTCAAAGAGGCCGAAAAAGTAAACCCTTGGTTTAAAAGTGAATTTGTAGACTTAAAAAAAGGTGATGCTTTAAATCTTCCAGTGGATGATAACAGTATTGATGTTGCCGCACAAAACTGCCTTTTCAATATTTTTAAAGCTGAAGATTTAAAAAAGGCAATAGAAGAAATGTACCGCGTTTTAAAACCACACGGACGTTTGGTGATGAGCGATCCTACTTGCGAGCAGCAGATGAATCAAACCCTTCGTGACGATGCTCGTCTTCGCGCGTTATGCCTTAGCGGAAGCCTTCCAATTGCTGAATACATAAAAGCACTAACAGATGTTGGCTTTGGAACTATTGAAATCCGGGCGCGCAAACCATACCGCATCCTCGATCCTAAAAACTATCCAACCGAAGAGTTGATTTATATTGAATCTATTGAAGTTGCTGCAATTAAAGACCCAATGCCCGAAGATGGCCCGTGTATTTTCACAGGAAAAGCGGCTATTTTTTATGGAACCGATGATTATTTTGATGATAAAAAAGGTCACATTCTACTTAAAAATCAACCCTTGGCAATTTGCGATAAAACTGCTGCAGCAATAGCTAGTTTAGGTCGTGACGATATATTTATTAGCGAATCTACCTTTCATTATGACGGTGGTGGATGCTGTTAAAACAGCGAGAAAAAATTATTTTAAAACTGAGTAAACAAAAAGTTCGTATGTAATACGATACTAACCCAATAATTCAATAAATGATTTTAGTAATCCTTTTTATTGCCGCCTGTTTTTTAGCATATAGCAATGGGGCCAACGATAATTTTAAAGGGGTTGCAACGCTTTTTGGAAGTGGTACCACGAATTACAGAAAAGCAATATCCTGGGCCACCGTAACAACTTTTGCGGGTTCTGTTGCAGCTATTTTTTTGGCAGAAACCTTAGTGAAGAATTTTTCAGGTAAAGGATTAGTTCCAGATAGTTTAATTCAGAATCCAATATTTGCAATTTCAATTGCCTTGGGAGCGGCATTAACCGTTTTTCTCGCTACAAAAATTGGGATGCCTATTTCTACTACACACGCTTTAGTAGGCGCACTTTTTGGAGCTGGATTTATGGCTATTGGAACCGATTTCAATTTTGAAAAATTAGGCAATGCGTTTTTAATTCCTCTTATATTAAGTCCGTTGATGGCGGCAGTTTTAAGTTATGTTATGTATCTCCTTTTTAGGAATACGCGTAAAAAACTGGGAATATCTAAAAAGAGTTGTATTTGTGTTTCAGAAAAACAAACGGTTTCACAACTTGCCAATTCAGAATTAAATATGGATGCATATTCCGAAATAGAAATAACCACTTGCAAAATAGGTTGTGCTGAAGTCTACGACGGCAAAATTTTAGGAATTACTTCTCAAAAAATTTTGGACACAATGCATTTTATAAGTTCTGGTGTTGTAAGCTTCGCTAGAGGGCTAAACGATACTCCTAAAATTGTAGGTTTATTAATTATTATAAGCGCCTTGGAACTACATTGGGGAATGATCGCAATAGCAATCACCATGGCTCTGGGTGGTCTTCTAAACGCTAAAAAGGTGGGAGAAACTATGAGTAAAAAAATTACACCAATGAATTCTGGTCAAGGTTTCACGGCAAATATGGTTACCGGTATTTTAGTTACTACAGCAAGTATTCATGGTATGCCGGTTTCAACCACACACGTTTCAGTAGGATCAATTTTTGGGATTGGCACAGTAACTAAAAAAGCGAACCCAAATGTAATTTATAAAATTGTAATCTCGTGGGTACTCACCCTACCACTAGCGGCATTAATTAGTGGATTGTTGTTTAAGTTTTTCGAAATTGTGTTGTAATTATTCGGTGAAAATGCGACTACCTTAATTCATTTATGGAAAAATACATTACCATCTTCAAAGATTCATATCTGGGATATTTTAATTATCTGTGGACAGAAATCACCAGCTTTCATTGGGAAAACTATTTCTATGGATTAATATTGGTTTCTTTGGTGGTTTGGGGTTTGGAGTTGTTATTCCCTTGGCGCAAAAACCAAAAAGTATTTAGAAAAGATTTCTGGTTAGATACATTTTATATGTTCTTCAACTTTTTTCTGTTGAATTTAATCGTACTTATTTTCCTTTCAAATGCAACCGCAGAGTTGTTTAATGACTTGCTCGCGTTTGTAGGTTTGAAGCTTGCAAGTTTTCAACTTGTAGATTTGGATGCCCTGCCATACGGCCTCGGACTTTTAATTTTCTTTTTGGTAACCGATTTTGTGCAGTGGAATACCCACCGATTACTTCACTACTCACCTTTTCTTTGGAATTTTCACAAGTTGCATCATTCTGTAAAAGAAATGGCTTTCGCCGCACACCTTCGTTATCATTGGATGGAGCCGATTGTTTACAAATCTATACTTTACATTCCCCTTGCCATAATTGGTGGTTTTAATGTAGAATCTGTAGCAATAGTTCACTTTTCAGCCTTAGCCATCGGACATTTAAATCACGCTAATTTGGGGTGGGATTATGGCTTTTTAAAATATCTCTTCAACAATCCAAAAATGCACATCTGGCACCACGCCAAAGTTTTGCCAAAACACGCACAATACGGTGTTAACTTCGGAATAAGTTTAAGTATTTGGGACTACCTTTTCAGGACTAGTCACATCCCCCACGACGGCAGAGACATTGAGCTGGGCTTTGATGGTGATGAAAAATTTCCAGAAGATTTTGTAAGTCAGACGCTTTATCCCGTCAAAACCAAAGAGCGAAAATCTTCGTAAGTATTTCAAAATATATAATCAAACTAAAATGAAAACCCTGTTCAATCTTGCCACTATATTATTTGTTGCACTTTCTTTACAAAGTTGCAATTTAATTTCCGCCGCTGGTTTTAGTAGCCATGGGCAACCAACAAAAGAAGTGAATTCAAACCTTACCTCAACAACCGCGAATTCTGCAATAAATGTAGATCATTCACAATGGGACAAACTTCTTAAAAAGTATGTAAATAGCGAAGGTTTGGTAGATTACAAAGGCTTTAAGAACGATAGTGCTAAGCTGGATGCGTATCTAAAAATGCTTTCCGAACAAAACCCAACTAACGATTGGAGCGTTCAGGAATTACTTGCGTATTACATTAATATATACAATGCGGCTACGGTAAAATTAATTGCCGAAAACTATCCTGTTAAAAGCATAAAAGACATTGATGGCAATTGGACTAAAGGTCGCGTGGCTATTGGTGACAAACAGCTTTCGCTAGGCGGAATTGAAAATGGAATCCTTCGGAAAATGAACGAACCAAGAATTCACTTCGCCATAAATTGCGCATCCATTTCCTGCCCAAAACTTATTAACGAAGCATATACCGCAGGCAAAATCAATGAACAATTAGATCGCGCCACCAAAAATTTCATCAATAGTAATGAAAACGAAATTTCTGCTAGTAATGTAAAGCTATCCTCAATTTTTGATTGGTACCAAAAAGACTTTACTGTAAATGGTGAGCAGAATGTAATTGGTTATATAAATCAATTTTCAAGCACTAAAATTAATCCAAGTGCAACTTTATCTTATAAAACATACAACTGGAATTTAAACGAGCAGAAATAAGTTTGCAATATTCAGTCTGTAAATAATTGAATTCAGCTTTAAAATTCTTAACTTATTACTCGTAACCAGCTAACTGAGAATGATATCCATCATCATCCCTGTTTTAAATGAGGCCGCAATAATTAGCGGTTTACTCCAGAAATTACCAGAAAATCTATCAGGTAAATATCGGGCCGAATTAATTTTTGTAGATGGCGGCAGTTCCGATGGTACTGTGGCAATAATTACAGACTTTATAGAAAAGACGGCAGAACCGATTAATTATTTTCCTATACATTTATATTCTTCTGAAAAAGGACGCGCCAAACAAATGAACGCAGGTGCTCGCCAAGCTTCAAGCGAGATACTTTACTTTTTACACGCCGATTCTTTACCCCCTCAAGATTTTGACAAATACATTATTTCTGAAGTTGAAAAAGGAAATCCTGCAGGTTGTTTTAAAATGAAGTTTGACAGTAATCACTGGTTGCTCAAACTTGCGGGATGGTTCACTCAATTTAATTGGAGAGCTTGCCGCGGTGGGGATCAGAGCCAGTTTATTACTAAGCAGCTTTTCAACGAAATTGGTGGTTTTGATGAAACCTACATTATTTATGAAGATAATATTTTAATCAACGAACTCTACAAACGAAAGAAATTTACTGTTATTCCGCGTTGGCTCACCACCTCTGCACGCTTGTATCATCAAAAAGGGGTTTGGAATTTGCAGTATCATTTTTGGGCAATTTATGCGAAGCGTTTATGCGGCGCAAATGCTAATGAACTTCACCAATATTATCTAGAAAATATTAAGCAAAACGGCGCATCCAATCTTTCCGAATAAGAATTACAGTTTCAAATAATTGAAAAATAACTCTTTTTCAAATTCGCTATTTTTCATATTTTTTTTAGATATTGTAGATAAAATTCTCTAAAACATAACGTTATGAACATTTTTGAAGCCATTAGAAAAGACCACGACAAACAACGCGAACTCTGCCGTTTAGTTACATCCACTTCGGGAGATTCAAAAGAAAGAAAAGAGCTGTGGGAAAAGTTGAAGCACGAATTACAAATTCATGCCGATGCGGAGGAACGCACCTTTTATTCGCCTTTAATTCATAATGACATGATGCAGGAACACGCCCGCCACGGTATTGCTGAACATCACGAAATGGACGAATTAATGGAAAAAGTAGATGAAACAGATATGGATTCGCCAGCTTGGTTGGTTTACGCAAAACAGTTGTGTGAAAAAGTTAAACATCACTTAGATGATGAAGAACACACCTTTTTTCAATTGGCTGGAAAGGTATTTTCAGAAACTCAAAAAACTGCAATTGCTAAAGATTATTTGGAAGAAATGAAAAAGAATAGATAGCAGGAATTTTATTGTTCTGCCTTCATTCTGAAATATTTCTGAACTACTGCCTGGGCGGGTTTGTTTTGCGGAGTAAATTGATTGTTTTCAATTCCTCCCACTCTATCGTGGGTAATAAACCATTTCCAAAGGAATCCGCCCGCAAACCACTCTTCGTCCCCCAACGCTTGGTATAAGCCTTCCAACGCATTGGACTGCGCCTCTAGATTTACCGATGTCATTTCTCGATCGCTTCGCCATGGTTCTTTGCCACTAAAATCAACACTTCGATAGCCGTATTCCGCAAAGAGAATTTTTTTGTTTTCTTTTTCAGAAACAGCTTTTAATTCGGTTTTCCATCGTTCCCAGCCAGATTTTACTTCTTCAACATTGGGCGTTTTACTTTCAGAAACTGGAAAATAGGCATCCACGCCAATATAATCCAGCGCATCCCAAAAAGGCACACGTTTGTATTCGTCCCAATTGGCCGCATAGGTTAGTTTTCCTTTATAAACTTTCTTTACTTCAGCAATCAACGCTCGCCAATACTCCGGCCTATGTTCTATAAATTTTTCAAGTTCGGTGCCAATGCAGAATATTTCTACCTTTTCAGTTTCAGCAACTTTTGCAAAATCAAGAATAAACGCGCTATAAGCTTGTTCTAATTCGAGCCAATCTTCTTCCGAAGCCATTTGTAATAAACCTGTAAATTCACCCTTCCAAACCCAAATTTGAGGTTTCATCATTACCTTAATTTCATTCTTGTGAAGCAGTTTTATATATTGGCTAGCACCTTGCTGCGTTTCACCAAACCACTGTCTTTCCTGATTGTAAGTAATCTCTGGGTGCTCCAGATTTTTAATGAACCCGAAAGGCATCACAGCGGCATAGTTTGCATGAATTTCCTTTAGAGGAATAATATTTTCCTGCTCAATAGAATCTCGAGAAGCTACAAAACTAACGCCGTTAATCTTTGTTACTGTTTCAGGTTTCAGCAAAGTTTTTTTAGGCGATTCCTTTTTCTGAGCACATGCTATTATCAACGAAAAAAGAAAAATGTAGGCTAAGAAACTGCGGCGTTTTGTCATTTCAAAAATTATAAGTGATGAAATTAGGGCTTTAATTTAGATTTTGGCGAAACATTAATGCCATTTTTAAATCCGCTACCCTTGTAATTGTGTAAATTTATAAACGACTGAAGAAATCTACAACCAAACAATTATGGAGCACATCGTTATAATAGGCAACGGAATCGCGGGTATTACTGCGGCGCGACACATCCGGAAACTTTCCGATAAAAGAATCACCATAATTTCTGCCGAAACAGATCATTTTTTCTCTCGTACCGCTCTTATGTATGTTTATATGGGCCACATGCGCTGGCGCGATATTGAACCTTACGAACATTGGTTTTGGGAAAAGAACCGCTTGGAACTTAAAAAAGCCTACGTTGAAACGGTTGATACGAATAATAAAATCCTTCATTTTAAAGAAGGTGGCTCCCTTACTTACGATAAACTTATAATTGCCACTGGCTCTGTAACAAATACTTTTGGCTGGGAAGGCTTGGAATTAAACGGTGTTCAAGGTTTGATTTCTAAACAAGATTTGGAAAAACTCGAAAAAAATGCACCCAATAATAAAGAGTGTCCGCGAGCTGTAATTATTGGCGGTGGATTGATTGGCATTGAAATGGCCGAAATGCTTCGCACTCGAGATATTGAAGTTACCATGCTGGTCCGCGAACACGCTTTTTGGACTAATGTCTTGCCAAACGGTGAAGCCGAAATGCTTTCAAAACACATACTTTCTCACGGAGTAGATCTGCGTCATAAATCTGAACTCGACAAAATTTTAGGCGATGCCAACGGAAACGTGAAATCTATTATAACCAAAGACGGCGAAGAAATACCCTGTTGCGTAGTGGGAATAACCACTGGCGTAAAGCCAAATATCTCCTTTCTTAAAAACTCAAAAATAGAAACGAATCGCGGTATTCTGGTGAATAGAAAACTAGAGACCAATATTGAAGACGTTTATGCCATTGGCGATTGTGCACAACAGCGCGAGCCCATCGGCAATCGTGCGCCAGTAGAAGCCGTTTGGTACACCGGCCGAATGATGGGCGAAGCACTTGCACAAACCATTTGCGGAAATCCTTTTGAATATAAACCTGGAAACTGGTTTAATAGCGCCAAGTTTTTCGACATTGAATATCAAACTTACGGTTGGGTATTTTCTGAAGAAAGACAAAAAGATTACGAGGCGCAATTTCACTGGAGATGCAAAAGCGATTTGCGCTGCGTAACAATTTCATATAATAAAAACTCCAATGAGTTTTTAGGAATAAACACCTTTGGAATACGAATGAAACAGGAGGTTTTTGACCAATGGCTTAATGAAAAAAGAAGTGTGGATTATGTAATCCAAAACCTAAAACAGGCCAATTTTGATCCTGAATTTTTTAAAAGGTATGAAAAGGAAATTATGGAAAAATATGCATTATTAACCGAAAAGGAAACATTGTAAAAACCTCAAAGGTCTTTGAGACCTTTGAGGTTTGGATATTGAGATATTATGAAATACGAACCTATCATCGCAGAACAGTATTACCACATATATAACCGTGGAAACAACGGCGAAGATATTTTCATAGATGACCAGAACTACAAGTATTTCCTTGAACTTTTTAAAAAACATATTATACCAGTGGCCAATGTACTCTGTTATTGTTTGCTAAAAAATCATTTTCATTTATTGATAAATACTAAAAATGTAGCCGACAAAAAAATAACGCAAGGTTTTTCAAATTTATTTAATGCTTATGCAAAAGCAATTAATAAGAAATATGAAAGGAGTGGTAGTCTGTTCCAATATAAATTTAAAAGAATAAGAATCACTAGCGAAGATTACCTTAGAAAATTAATAGTCTATATTCATTTGAATCCTGTACATCACGGGTTTTGTGAAGATTTCAAAGATTATAAACACTCTTCATTTATTGGATTAATATCAAATAAACATACATTATTAGAAAGAGCATTTGTAATAAGTTTGTTTGAGGATAACGCAAATTTTATGTTCTCTCATGAATTGAGGAAATGTATTATTGAAGAACAAAATTACTATTTAGAATAGATTCAAAAAAACCTCAAAGGTCTTTGAGACCTTTGAGGTTTAAGAACGAAAATAAAAACATCCAAATATATGAGCACCGTTCAAAGAAATATGTCGCTAACCGGCGAGCCGCCAAAAACCATTAATACCCAACAGAAGATTTCATCTGCCATTGGTATTTTGGGCCTCGCAATCCTTTTATTGGCACTGCTAAACTTTAATTTCCCAAACAAAACTTTGTGGCTAAGCGCTTCTTTGGGAATGATGGGAATTGGGATCGTTTGGTTTGCAATTGCAGCCTACGCTAATAAACACGAAGGAATTAAAAACGACGGTATTTATTTTAAATCGCTTACATCTAAAGGGTTTTGGGCTTGGATTGTAGCTATTTTGCTCTCACTTTTTTATGTGCTTCTGTATTGGTTTCCGCAATATTTAGGCTTGGTGCAGGACGGCGATAACACAGGCCTTGTTGCACTTTTTGATCCGTTAAGCAAATTTCTGAACGGTGGCCCCGCAAGCCAATGGTTTTTATATGGAACGCTTTATACACTAGCAATATTGGGTTTTGGCGTGAAATTTATTCTAAAATATCGCAACAACAATTACGAAAAACTGCGAACCTTTTCTGTAATGTTTTTTCAACTTGGTTTTGCCTTTTTAATCCCTGAATTAATGCAGCGATTGAATACCGATACCTTTTCACTTCCGTATTACGACTTAAAAAATATCTGGCCACTTAACTATTACAATTTTGAACAATACCGAATAGACGACTTTATTTCTGCAGGCGATATTGGCTTAGGATTGCTAATTTTTGGTCTAGCATCTATTTTCATTATCACACCTATTTTAACGTACAAATACGGTAAACGCTGGTATTGTTCATGGGTTTGTGGTTGCGGTGGATTGGCCGAAACTGCTGGCGATCCTTTTCGCCATTTAAGCGATAAACGCCAAATAGCTTGGAAAGTAGAACGCTGGGTAATACACAGCGTATTAGTATTTGTGGTTTTAATGACTACAGCCGTTGTACACTCCTATTTGGGAGACGACAGCTCTAAGTATTGGTTAACAAAAGATGCGTTATTAATAGGAGTGGTTGCACTCTTAACGCTAGTATTTGCGGGCGTTTGGATATTTAAAAGACAAGAATTAAAAAAAGATGCGCGAATAGGTTCAATAGCTTATTTCGTAATTATTATGGCTTTAATTGCATTGCACTACAGCACGGGAAAAACCTTGTTTCTTTTTGAAGCTGAAACCCTTCGTCGGTCGTACGGTTTTATTATTGGCGCTGTATTTAGTGGCGTAATTGGCGTTGGCTTCTACCCTATTTTAGGGAGTCGTGTTTGGTGTCGTATGGGTTGCCCAATGGCTGCAATTTTAGGATTTCAACAACGGCTTTTTTCAAAATTTAGAATAACTACTAACGGCGGACAATGTATTTCATGTGGTAACTGTTCTACTCATTGCGAGATGGGTATCGACGTGCGCGCTTACGCCCAAAAAGGAGAAAATATTGTACGTTCCAGCTGCGTTGGCTGCGGTATATGTTCAGCAGTTTGCCCGCGTGGGGTATTGAAACTTGAAAATGGACCAAGAGAAAAACGTATCAACAGCAACGAAATTCTACTTGGAAACGACGTTGATTTGATGAATTACGTAAATAACTAAGCAGTCTTCAACAACTGAAAGCAGATTAAACCTGACAGGTTTTAAAAACCTGTCAGGTTTGTAATATCTACCAGCGAATAAATTGATACAAGTTTTTCTGAAATTCGCAATCGCATTAAAATCTACCCTTGAGTGAAATCTATTGGCCTTACTTCTTCAACTCAAAAGGGCTTGGTGAGTTATATTGAAACCTATCTATTAATTAAGGTCAAATGGCTAAAGAAGTCCCTTCTTTTCCGAAGTATAGAAATCAATTCAAAACTTAAAACAGATTATTTTCTTCAACCAGAATAAAACATCTTCATAAAAAAACAGCACCATTTAGTGGGAACTCAAGATGCTGTTGCTAATTAACAAAAAAATAAACAACTATAGATTCGGCAATAATACAGTATCAATTACATGAATGATACCGTTGGTTGCTTGCACGTCTGGAATTACCATATTTGCTGCTTGACCGCCATTACCTATTCCGGTTACAGTTAGGGTTCCGTTAGTATATGCTCCCAGTGTTAGTGGATCACCTCCAAGTGGAGTTATTGTACCAGCATTAAGTTCGCTGGTAAATTTTCCGCCATTTGCCACAACGTGATTCAATAATACGGTAGCCACAACTTCTTTCGGCAGTTGTCTAATATCTGAAGGTTGTGTGAAAGTTAATCCTAAAGCCGTTCCTAAATCTTTGAAAGCTTGGTCTGTTGGTGCAAACACCATAAACGAAGGGCTTCCTTCTGAAGCTGTTAATGCGTCAACTAATTCGGCATAAACAACGGCTTCCACAAGAAAGGTTAACTCGGGTTGTTTAAAAACCTGTGCGTTGTTTAATGCCAATGCAGACTGTACAATATCGCCTCCAGTTGCTATCATCACTTTATCAATAACATGGACTGTCCCGTTGCTTGCATTAATATCTGTCGCCAATATTTTTGACCCATTAATAAAGATGTCTCCACCTCTGGTTATAATTCGTCTATCCAAACCTATCGCAGATGTGAAAGAAAAACCATCGGTAAAAGAACTACCCATAGTATTTCCATTGGAAACATGATATAAAAGTGTATTTGTTAAAAAGGATTGTTGAAGCACTCCAAGAGTTTCTTCGTTCAGACCCAGACGGGCGAAAGCATCATTATTTGGCGCAAAAACAGTATAGTTTCCAGCAGGATCGTTAGGGTTTTTATTGCTTAAAGCTCCAGCAACACCTCCGTAAACAGCTGCAGCTTCTAAAGTGCTGAAATCTGGATTTGATACTGCTATATAAGATATTGTAGGCTCAGAATCTTCAAAGTTAGATTCGGTTTCACAAGCACTGAAGGTGAATATTATGGCTAATGCCATTGCTGATTTTATATATAAATTTTTCATTTTAGTGTATTTTAATCGATTAGTTAATGTTAGAAAGAATATACCAAGCCCCCGTAAAATCCGGTGGATTTACCAAGATTACGCCCGGCTATATAACTGTTTGCACCTGCTGTAACACCTATTCCTTGAACTATAGGAGCAAAAACGCTCAAACCTACACGTGTATAGTTTACGCGAGTGGCAGGAAAGTATCCTGTAAAACCTTCATTAAGAATATCGGTTCCATCCTTTTCAGAAAGCTGATTTGCAACGTAGGCGTCAACATAGAATTTTGAAGCAGCGTATCCTACTTTTAATTCACTCATTAAGGCGTGGGGAACACCGCTATCACTAAAACTATAGCCTAACTGTCCTGTGGTAAAAAATCCAAAGTCAGTTTTAAAAGTAGTAATTGCAATGGTGTTAAAGCTACTAGACTGATTGCCAATAGCAATAATAGACTGAAGGCCTTCATTTGCTTCATAGTTGCTAAGTGGGGTTTCAAGACCCACTGAACCTATAAAACTAAGCTGGCTCTTTCCTAAGTTAAAGGTGTGAAAATTGTACTTAATGTAAAGACTCAAATCTTGAATCCCTTCTCTGGTATTTTCAAAGCCAAGATTGTCGAGAGTTGCTTGGCTAGCATTCCCTTCAGATTTAATGTAGGGTACATTGAAAACAACATTCAAGTTGTCTGTAATACCAAATTCACCATAAAGCGAGATACTGGTATTTGTAACTTCATTAAATACGGGGATGCCATCCACCTCTTGGGGCACAAAAAAGACTTTATCATATTTCTCATATGAATAAGAAATTACGGCAGCGCCTTCATTGTTTTTTTTCATAAATCCGCTAACGGGACTTTGTGCGAGTATTAACGAAGGTGACAACAAGCAAAGCAATGCAAATAATTTTAGTGGTAGTTTCATTTTTAGTGTTTTTATTATGAGATTATGCCATACTTACGCAGAAAAACAAAAAGCGGTTTTTATTTTAATAAATTAAAACCCTAACTCCCTTTTAACCGTAAATAAGATGACCGCATACAAGTCTCTCTTTAGTAATATGAAAAGCAGAATAATTGTTAGTATTAAAAATATTCACGACTTAACCCTTAACCTTTTAGAAAATGTCTTTATTTCTATTTATAGCCTTTAGCTTTTTCACCACCATAAGCCCAACACCCGAAAAGCAATACATAAAAGACTATTACGAAAATGGCACCCTAAAGTCTGAAGGTTGGCTCATTAATCATTCTAAGACTGGATATTGGAAATTCTATTATGAAAACGCACAACTATCCTCAAAAGGACGTTTCAGAAACAATGAGAGAAGTGGTTATTGGTATTTTTATGACAAGAATGAAAACCTTAAAAAAGAAGGTCATTTTATAGACGGAACTGCCGAGAATTGGTGGATTTTTTACGAAATTGGCAGCCCTTACAAAACCAAAATACAATTCCAAAATAATAAGAAAAATGGTTACGCACTTTGCTATAAAGACAACAAATTGATAAGAGCCGAAAAATATATAAACAATACGAAAACAGATCAATGGACTTCAATTTCTGCTTTTAAGCAAGATAATCCAAATGCCAGCCTTTAATGAAACCAAACATCAAAGTAATAATCCCCGCATATAATGAAGAAGCCTCTATTGGGAAGGTAATTGCCGAAATTCCCGATATCGTTTCTGAAATTATTGTAGTCAATAATAACTCAACAGATACAACCGCCGAAGTAGCTAAAAACGCTGGCGCAACCGTATTATTTGAACCAAAATCAGGCTACGGAAATGCGTGTTTAAAAGGGATGGAATATATTGCTGATTTCGGCATCGCTCAAAAACCAGATATAATTGTTTTTCTGGATGGCGATTATAGCGATTACCCTTCAGAATTGACGAAAATTGTGGCGCCAATAATTGAAGATAATATAGATTTTGTTGTGGGTGCTCGCGTAAAAGAGTTGCGAGAAGCTGGCAGTATGACTTTCCCACAACGCTTCGGAAATGGATTGGCAACTAAATTAATGGCTTTATTTTTCAATTCAAAATACACAGATCTTGGGCCGTTTCGCGCCATTAAATACAATAAATTGCTCGCCCTGAATATGGAAGACAAAACATATGGCTGGACGGTAGAAATGCAACTGAAAGCATTAAAAAAGAAATATACCTACGTTGAAGTGCCTGTAAACTATAAAAATCGTATCGGCGTTTCAAAGGTTTCGGGTACCGTAAAAGGTGCTATATTTGCGGGCGTTAAAATCCTAAGTTGGATCTTTAAATACAGTTTCAAAAAATGATTCTTGAATCCATAATCATTGTAGTTTATTCCATTGCTCTGCTCCTCATCTTCATGTATGCTTTGGCACAGTTAAACCTGCTGTTCAACTATTTGAGCGCTCGGAAAAATCATAAAAACGCACCAACTTTCGATTTTTCAAATGACGAAGAAATTCCGTACGTTACCATCCAACTCCCAGTTTACAATGAATTGTATGTGATGGATCGTCTGTTAGAAAATATTTCTAAAATGGACTATCCGAGTCATAAATTGGAAATACAAGTATTAGACGATAGTACCGATGAGTCTTTCGAAGAAACTGCAAAACACATTATAGAACTTCAAAAAACAGGCTTAGACATTCAACATGTAACTCGCATAAATCGTGAAGGTTTTAAGGCTGGCGCACTAAAAGAAGGTTTAAAAACTGCAAAAGGTGAATATATTGCAATCTTTGACGCAGATTTTCTTCCGAAGAAAAACTGGTTAAAAAACACCATCCCTTATTTTAAAGATTCTGAAATTGGCGTAGTGCAAACCCGATGGGGGCATTTAAATAGAGATTATTCTATCCTAACACGTGTGCAAGCTTTTGCGCTCGACGCACACTTCACTTTAGAACAGGTAGGGCGTAATAGTAAGGGGCATTTTATAAATTTTAATGGAACAGCTGGCGTTTGGCGCAAAGAGTGTATCCTCGATGCCGGAAACTGGGAAGGCGACACGCTAACCGAAGATTTGGATCTTAGTTATCGTGCACAATTAAAAAACTGGAAATTTAAATATTTAGAAGAAGTTGAAACTCCAGCCGAGCTTCCCGTGGTAATAAGTGCGGCGCGTTCGCAACAATTCCGTTGGAATAAAGGCGGCGCTGAGAATTTTCAGAAAATGGCTTGGCGCGTTTTTAGAAGCAAGGATGTTCCATTTAAAACCAAAATACACAGTTTTCTACATTTGCTGAATAGCACTATGTTTTTAAACATTTTAATCGTTGCTATTCTCAGTATTCCGATGCTTTATATTAAGAATGAATACGAACATTTGAAGATGTATTTTTACGTAATGAGCTTTTTCGTATTAAGTACAATTATCTTTTTTATCTGTTATTGGTTCACCTATAAAGCTATTTATGGTGGTGGATATAAACGCTTTTTTAAATATATAGGAATGTTTTTCACCTTCTTTTCTGTGGCGATGGGTTTTTCATTGCACAACTCCATTGCGGTTTTGGAAGGACATTTCGGTAAGAAAAGTGAATTTATTCGCACCCCAAAATTCAATCTAAATTTAAAGGAGAGCTGGAAAGACAATAAATATTTAACCAAAAATGTTTCTCCCAACGTAATTTTCGAAGGCGTGCTGATGCTTTATTTCGCCTTCGGAATGTACAGTGCTTTTGTTGTTGGCGACCAAGGTGGCGATTTTGGGCTGTTCCCTTTTCATTTAATGCTTTTCTTGGGGTTTGGTTTTGTGTTTTTTAAATCGCTGACTTCCAAAGCATAAATCTTTTTTAGTTACATTTATCTTCAAGATTAAGTGATAAACAATATTCATTATTCATTATTCATTAATTAATGTACCCGCCACCACACCATCAATCGCACGATATTGAAAAAATGAATTCGGTAATCGATCAGTTTCCGTTGGCAATGTTGGTTACTGCAAAAGATGGAAAACCATTTATAACGCACATCCCGATTATCTATAATAAAACTTCCAAAAAACTGGTTGCCCACATAGATAGAAACAATCCACAACTTGAAACATTAACCGAAAACGCTGAAGTTACCGTCGTTTTCAATGGGCCAGATACATACATTTCGCCGAGCATTTATACCACGCCGCAACTACCAACGTGGAATTATATAATTGTTCACATTACAGGAAATATTAAACTTATAAATGATACTGAAACCGCTAAGCAAACTATGGTGGCTATGACGGAGTTTTTAGAAGGTAAAAACCAAAAATTTGTATTGAAGCTAGACGATCCAAGAATGGAACGCTTTGTAAATTATATACAAGCTTTTGAAATTGAAATCACTTATTGGGAAGGGAAATTCAAGCTTTCGCAGGATAAAAACGAAGCAGATTTCGAGAATGCAAAAAATGAATTAATAGAAAAATCCGGAAGGGATATCTCGGGATTTATTGATAATATTTATGAACATTGAAGTAGTACGAAGTACCATCTCCTGCAAGGTCTTTAAGACCTTGTAGGTATCCAAACCATTTCCAAAATAGACCTACAAGGTTTTGAGAACCTTGCAGGATAAAAACAAAGCAGGTTTCTAGCATCGAAAAATTGATAGAAATCTAATTAGTGTAGGTTTCGACAATGAGAAAAGGGAACTTATTAAATAGTCTTAGCTGATCCGCCTCATATTCCTTTCCATTTATCGGTATAAAATACTCTCCAATTTTTAATTTCACCCTTTCATCGTTATATCTTAAATCTTGAATTGCCTGTTTATGGGAAGCCAATAAAGTTGTGTAGGATTGATAAGTTATATCATTATTGAAAACATAATTGAATTGGGTAGTACTATCAATATGCTTTACAAAGTATTCAACCAATTCATTTTTAGAGATCTTTTCTTCGCCAACTAAATAGTCATTTTCACCTAATTGAATTTGTATTGTATTACTCACAACAGCATCGTTTGGTTGTGGAGGGAAAGGAATTTTAGACGGTGAATTTGGTGTTTTTATAAAATGCAGTTTCTTAACCAAACCTCTATTGTCGTAACTACTAACAAGGTTCTCATCACTAAATTTCGTAATATATTTTATAAATCGATAGCCTTGTGCATTAAGCAAGTTTTCCAGTTTTACAAGATTGTCCATTGAAATATCCTGTGGCATCAAAAGCATGATGCTAAGATCTTTTCGATATGTTGCAGAAGTTTCTTCCCTTAAATAATCGCCTAACAAATCGAAATTTTCAATTTTTTCTTTTTCAAAAATATAAAGCGGCTTATCATTTTCTTCATATATCTTTAAGATTCTCCTATAGTAAAGTCGCGCATCATCGTCAAAATCTGAGACAGGCAAATCAACAATTGGATTTAAGCTTACTTGGTTAGCTTCAATTTTTTCAAAAGGAAATACTGATGTAAAAGCGAAGGAGAAAGCCAACGCAAGTAATATTGAAAAATTTAACAATAGGGGCTTATAGGCTCCTTTTCGAAAATATTTAATTATTGATTTCCAGCTTTCTAAAAAAATTACAACTGCCGCTAACACAAGTAAAAACTTGATTTCAGAAATTCTCGTTTCAACAAAAGCTGAAGTGAGAGCAACCATAAAACCTAATTTTAGAAAAAGATAGGAAAAGTTGAATTGCAAAAAACGCTGATCGTTTATTATTGCTAGCCTAACATTACTTGGCACTGGATTATTATCGGGTTTGCGGAAAAGATTCAACAGAAACATAGCATTACCTAATGCTAAAGAAATTATAGCAAAGTTGAAATTTTCCCAATACAGCTCAGTAACCTCTGTTGCAAGGGCGTAATTTGCGCTACCGAAATCGAACAAAATTAAGAACATACGTATTAAACAAAGAAAGGCATAAAAAGAAAACGAAGCCCCAAAACCAAGGACTACACTAATCCAAAAGCGTTTTCTTGAAATGTTTGGTTTAGTCCTATTTCGCAAAAATCCTTTTTGAAGCATTTTTCTATTTTAAATATCCCTTTACCTCTTCAAAATCTAATCCGCCATAATTACCGCTGCTCATTAATAGCAAGCTAGTATTGTCGTAATCCTGCGAAAAAAGATAGGTTTTAAAATCTGCTGGATTTGTAAAAACTACTAAATCGGAACGATCAAAAGCTTCTTCAATTTGCTCAATTTTTATTGCTGCTAATTGCTTTATTAAAACAGCGTGTGGAGAGTAGAAAACCACCGCGATATCGGCTGCATCCAATGTGCTTTTGTATTCTTTTAAAAACTCAGGATTTAGGCTGCTGTAAGTGTGTAATTCCAAACAGGCAATCAATTTTCTCTTTGGGTATTGGTTTTTTACAGCCTGCGTGGTCGCTTTTACTTTGCTGGGTGAGTGTGCGTAATCTTTGTAAACCACAGCAGTTTTAGTTTCGGCAATTTTCTCTAGTCGTTTGCTGGCACCTTTAAAAGTAGAAATAGCTTCGTAAAAATCTTCCGCATCAATACCCATTAATTGGCAAATCCATCGGGCGCCTTCAAGATTGTTCAAATTATGTTTTCCGAAAATCTCCACAGGCATTGGGCCTTCGGGAGTTTCCAAAAGTGTGATACCATCTTCAACGGTATATTCGGGCGTTTGATACGGATATTTCTTTATATGATTTGTAGAAGTTTCAACAACGCGTTTTACTTCGCTATCTTCTTCATTGTAGATTATTGCACCGCCATTTGTGATTTCATTCAAAAAAATATCGAACTGTTCCACGTAATTTTCATAGGTTGGAAAAACGTTTATGTGGTCCCAAGCAATACCGCTTAATAGCGCAATATTCGGTTTATAAAGATGAAATTTTGGACGGCGATCTATGGGTGAAGACAAATATTCATCGCCTTCAATTACCATAAAATCATTGTCGTCGGTAATTTTAACCATGGTGTCAAAACCTTCCAATTGGGCACCCACCATATAATCTACATCCTTGCCGTGATAATTCATCACGTGCAAAATCATTGAAGTTATAGTTGTTTTTCCGTGCGAACCGCCGATAACCACTCGAGTTTTGGTTTTGGATTGTTCGTATAAAAATTCTGGGTAACTGAAGATTTTTAATCCGAGTTCCTTTGCTTTTAAAAGTTCGGGATTATCTGCTTTTGCATGCATTCCGAGGATTACGGCATCAATTTCTGAAGTCAATTTTTCAGGAAACCAGCCTTCCTTTTCGGGCAATAAACCTTTGCTTTTTAATCTGCTTTTTGAAGGTTCAAAAATCTCGTCATCGCTGCCGGTAACAATATCTCCTTTTTGATGTAATGCCAATGCAAGGTTGTGCATCGCGCTGCCGCCAATGGCTATAAAGTGGATTCTCATATTTAAGTTGAAGAGTTTATGCCCTTCGACTGCGCTCAGGGTGACAAGTTTAAAAGTTTAGATGTAAAGATACTTTTTCTAATTCTGAATTTGGAATAGAGAACTGGGATTGTCGCGTTAAAATTTATATTATGTCCCTACGGGACATTGCAGGGATGGGTAAGCCGTTTTTTACTCATATTTAATGCCTATCGGCATATTGCCCTAACAGAGCCATATAGTTATGTCCCGTAGGGACAACATATAGAAAGGCAATCTTAAAGACATAGATTTTAAGATAATTTTTCTAATTCAGAATTACAAGGCTAAGATGAGCGATTTTTCGTCTTGAGCTTCTTTGAAATCTACTTCGCCCAATAGTGCTTTATTTATCCAGGTAAGTGCAATTTCCTTTTTTCCGAGGTTTTTATAAATCTGCGCCAAACGATAATACGCCCAATCTTTTGGCACGCCGTCTTTTATAGTATAGTTTGCCAAATACTGGCTAAGGCACTCAATGCCGTATTCGGGCTCGAGATTGTATTGCGCAGAAATTTTCCCGATTTGGTAATTTAGCTGATTGCGTTGGTGCTTTTTTAGAGATTCGGAAGTTGTAGCGATTGCTTCTTTTGGCTGATTGTTTTTTTCGTAGAGATTTGAAAGTTTTTCGTAGGTATGTGGAGAACCCCCTATTTCGATTGCTTTTTTATAAAACCGTTCCGCATCTTTTGGTCTATCTGTATATTCGGCTATGTAGCCATTTGCAAGATATCCATCCACTTTTGAAATCGCTCCCAATTCATTGGCATAACTAATTGCCTTTTTCTCGCTACCGCCAATAATACCGGGTAATTGGATGTAAAACTCAACCAAAGCCCAACGCGATTCAATATGTTTTGGATCTAATTCTGCAGCGCGCTCTAAATGCTGTTTTATATCGCTAATGTAGGAAACCGCACGAATTTTACTAACAGACAATGCTTTCATTCCAAGCGCACCCCCGTACTTAAAATGATAGTTGGCATTTTTTTTATCGGCGTTTTTCAAAGCTTCGTAATAAGTAATGGCGGTGTCCCACTCTTTATTGTAAGCTGCAATATCACCCAGATATTCCTGCGTTTTTTTATCGCTTGGATTCTGTTTTAGATGACTTTCAAAAATAGGTTTTGCCTTACTGAAATTTTCCTGTTTGAAATATTCCTCAGCTTGTTGATAGTTGGTTTGAGCAACTGAAAACAATGGAAGTAAGGAAATTACAAAGATTATATTTCTTAAAATCACGATAAGTTTTAGTGCTTAAAATTTTTGTGGTTAGTGGTCGAAATTTGAAAAAAACTGCCAACTGCTACTGCATACTGCCTACTTTTTACCCGGAGGATATTTTGCTAAAATTTTCTGAATCACCGAAACAAAATACGCTTCTTTCTGTTGTGGGGTTGCGAGTTCTTTCATTTCGCCTTCAGCAATTGCTTGCCAAACCAGATCGTCTTTTTCGGTATCTATAAAATCCATCGTAAGTTTTTGATTAAGCACATTTCCACCAATGGGAATTCCGCCGCTAACGCCTACGCCCACATTTCCACCGCCACTGCCAAGACCAATCCCGATGGTATTTCGCGAACGTGAAACACTCTCACGCGCATAAAAATTGATATAAAGTTGTGGCGCTTCACTCTTCACAAACCCGCGTTGCTGCATTAGGCTGTCGGTAATTTGCATAATACGGCCGTCATCAAGTTGGTTGAGGCCAGAATCTATTGTGGGGAAATAATTGTAGCTATTGTATTTCGAAAAATCTACTTGCTTGTCATAATCTACCGCCACGGTGGCACCACAGGAAACAAGAAATATAGCGAGTACTAAAATTGAGAGGAACTTCATTGCGTTTACTTTTCATTAAAAATACGTAAAAAAGACGCTTTAAGTTTTCGCTTTATTATTGTTTAACAATTTTCTCTAAAAACCTGAGGTTGAATTGTCCCCCGAGCGCAGTCGAGGGGTTATTTAACAGCAGAAGTTCAATGCACAGTAGGTCTCGACTTTAGTCTATCCAGAGCAAAGTCGAAGGACTCGACAGGACAATTGAAGTTTAATTAAGCATCGCCCAAAGCTTATCCTTCAACTCCGTCAACCCCTGATGGGCAACAGAAGAAATAAACATATACGGAATGTCTTTAAATTCTTTATCGAGAATTTTCTTCATTTCAGCTTTTAGTTCATCGTCCAGCATATCGCTTTTACTGATGGCAACTAAACGTTCTTTATCTAAAAGTTGTGGATTGTAACGGCGCAATTCATCTACTAAAATTTCGTACTGTTCTTTTATATCTGGCGCATCTGCAGGAACTAAAAATAGTAATGTAGAGTTACGTTCAATGTGACGCAAAAAACGATGACCGATTCCTTTACCTTCTGCGGCTCCTTCAATAATTCCAGGAATATCGGCAACCACAAAAGTTTTAAAATCACGGTATTCCACGATTCCCAAGTTGGGTTTTAGGGTGGTGAATTCGTAATTGGCAATTTTTGGTTTTGCTGCGGTAATTACGGAAAGCAACGTGGATTTCCCAGCATTAGGAAAACCTACCAAGCCTACATCGGCAAGTATTTTTAATTCAAGAATAACATCAGACTCCAAGCCTTCCTCTCCCGGTTGGGAATAGCGTGGGGTTTGGTTAGTAGAAGTTTTAAAGTGTGCATTTCCAAGTCCGCCGCGGCCCCCTTTAAGAACAATTTTTTCTTCACCATCTTCGGTAATTTCAAAAAGTATTTCTTCGGTTTCCTTATCGCGCACTACTGTACCTAGTGGCACTTCAATATAAACATCGGCACCATCGGCACCGGTACTGGTTTGCTTGCTACCAGAACTACCGTGTTCGGCTTTATAGTGTCTTTTAAATTTTAAATGGTAAAGCGTCCAAAGGTTTTTATTGGCTTTTATAATTACGTGTCCGCCACGACCTCCATCACCACCATCGGGCCCACCTTTGGGAATATATTTTTCCCGCCTCATGTGCTTGCTCCCTTGTCCTCCCTTTCCGGAAGTAACATGAACCTTTACGTAATCTACAAAATTGCCTTCAGTCACTTTTTATTGGTTATTATTTATTGTTATTCTTTATTTCAATTCCTACCCTTTGGAGAGGTTTGGAGGGGCTTATAGATTGTCTATAACCTTACTTAATCGTTCGGTAATATCTGCTATGCTTCCTACTCCATCAACGCCGAAATATTTATCCTGCTTTTCGTAATAACCTTTCAGAATAGCGGTTTCGTTATAGTATACTTTTATACGATTGCGAATAATACTTTCGTCTGCATCATCTGCTCTTCCACTTGTTTTGCCTCGTTCTAGCAAACGTTTTACCAAAACTTCATCGTCCACTTCAAGCGCAACCATAGCGTCAATCTGCGAGTCTTTATCGTCCATCAAGTGACCTAAAGCTTCGGCTTGCGCTTCTGTTCTTGGGAAACCGTCAAAAATAAAACCATGGGCGTCGGGGTTTTTATCAACCTCGTTGCTTAGCATATCGATAGTTATTTCATCTGGAACCAATTTACCTTTAGCCATAAAAGACTTGGCAAGATTACCGAGTTCCGTTTCATTTTTGATGTTAAATCGAAAAACATCACCCGTAGATATATGCACTAGGTTGTATTTTTCTTTTAAAAAATTAGCTTGAGTACCTTTTCCTGCGCCGGGAGGGCCAAACAAAATTATGTTAGTCATGGTTGTGGTTTAATGGATAAAAAAACGAAGTTGCAAATTTACGAAATATAAGGCAGTTGCGGTTATAACAAAAGATAAATAAATAGCCCTCAACAATGTCCATTTTATTCTCGCAGAAAATCTACCGTGATTTTTTAACTATTTCCTGTTAAAAATAATCGAATTTCAACCCGCTAATATTAACATACTTAGACAGATAAATAATATTCATGATATTGAATTATTTTATAAATTTGTCTCCTATATAATAATTTTAAAACTATTCATTATGATTAAAAAAACTACTCTATCTTTTTTTAACAACCTAAAAGTGATTGCCTTACTTGTGGCATTCTTTGGGTTTACTGCTGCTCAAGCACAGTATTGCATTCCGGTCGATGACTGTACCGATGGCGATTTAATTCTAAATGTAGAATTTGCGGGCATTGCAAACCCCACTAATTGTAGCCCTAATGGGTATGGCGATTTCACCACCAGTGTTGATCCAGCTGAGGTGGAAATAGGCGGAGTTTATACAATATCAGTTGAAGTAGGTGCAGGTTGGTCTGTTGAAACCGTTGGCCTTTGGATTGATTTTGACAATAATGAAACTTTTGATCCTAGTGAATTCTACCTTGTAGGAACAGGTTCAGGGAGCGTTGTAGAAGCAGACCTAGCCATCCCTGGAGATGTGCTTGCTGGCACTTATAGAATGAGAATAAGTGTAAAGGCAGATGAAGTTCCTTATGATGATCCTTGTAATCCCACAGCAGGATTTGGTGAATGGGAAGACTACTTAGTGAACGTTAATGAACCGCTAAGCACTCCTGATTTAGACTTTTCTCAAAGTGTTGTTGCATTTAAAAGTGGAAACACTTTAAATATCAACGCAGGAACAGTTATTGGCAAAGTAGACGTTTTTGACCTTACAGGTAAATTAATTGCTACACAACAGAACATAGCTTCAAGAAATGCTACTATTAATCTTACTGCTACAAACCAAGTTCTTTTGGTAAAAGTACAGTCGCAAGAAGGCTATACTACAACTAAGAAAGTTATTTTCTAAAAACCGTATTTATTGAAATTCAAAAAGCTTTGGGACTTCCCAAAGCTTTTTTTATGCTTTCTAATTAAAACCCGTCCGAGCCCAAGTTTTATACAATTGGTTTAGATTACAGCGCCTACAGCCTTATACAAAAAGCTAATCAAGGCATTCCAAAGTTTTTCAATGGTTACAATCAAAATACCTTTTAAAGTATTTATAAAATTGCGCGTCATAGCTTCCAATCCGTCCAGAAAAAACTCTCGATGATCTTCGTCTATATCGCCGCTCTCTACTCCTTTTTGAATAAGTGCCGTTTGCTTGGCAATTGCCTCCAGCTGTCGTTCGCTAAAACCACGCACTGTAGTAAGATCTTTGTTCAGAATACCAGAACTAATGTTCTTTATTTCGGTAATAATTGATGTTACATTCTCTGCCATAATCTTATCTTTTTAAGAAACTTTCGTACGTTATTGCTTGGTCTAAATAGATTTCAATTTGCCCTTTAAATGCTTCTATTAATATTGGATTTAAACCCTTCTCTCTATCGGTATGCTTCATTTTTATAAACGTATTGGCAATTTGCTCGAAGGCGAAAGCACTGGGATAATCGCCAGCTACGGGATTGCTGCCTTTAGAATCTAAGACTGCATTTATCTTTTCCATCGCCGCATCATCTGGTACCGGCCGGGCTTTGGCGTGTAGTTTAAGCGACTCGAATGCGCCAATAAGTTGGTTGTAAATAGGCTCTCGTGCCGTAAAAGTATCGCTTTCGGTACCTTCATCTACGGCAGCAAAAAACTGCATCGCCAAATCACTACTTACGGTAACTTTATCTACAATAGCTTGATCGTAGGCGGGAGCCAAAGTAGCTTCGCAGCTCGTAAGTAAAATAACACTTAAAAGTGCTAAAAATGTAAAACGTAGTTTGATAACTTTCATAGTGCTAATTTTCTCAACAAGCACCAAGTTAGCGATTTAGAATGAATTATAACTAGTTTTCACGCTTTTCCCACTCCGCTCTGGTCAACGAGTAGAAATTATGCGGCGTCCCATCATAGGTGAATTCATTCTGCTTTATAAGCCCCACTTTCTTCAAAATAGCGTTAGAAGCAATATTCGCAACATCTGCAATGCCTACAATTTCTTTGAAATTTAATTTAGCAAAACCGTGATTTAAAGAAGCGAATGCAGTTTCGGAAGCATAACCTTTACCCCAATATTTTTTAAGAAATCTGTACCCGAGGTCATAATATTGAGTTCTGCCGTTTACAACATCAGTTATAAGTCGAAAGCCACTCCAGCCAATAAATTCGCCACTTTCCTTTTCAACCACTGCCCATCTGCCTATGCCGTTATCTATGTATTGTTGTTTAATGGAATCGATCATTTTTTTAGCTTCTTCCAAAGTAGAAATTGGTTTGTTTCCCAAAAAAGTATGCACCTCAGCGTCGCTATCCATTGCGAACATGCCGCGCATGTCCTCATCCATTATATCGCGCATTAATAAGCGATCTGTTTCTATGTGTGTTTTCATTTTATAATAATTTTAAAAAAAAAGCTTACGGATATAAACAAATCCGTAAGCTAAAATACATTAAAGCAGTAAAAAATCAATTGCCAAAACCCTGCCAACTGAACACTAATCACTGAACACTGAACACTAAATCCGTTTTCCAACAATCTCCTGACCGCCTTGAAACAAGGTTAAACTCTCCACAACTCCTGCTTTGTTTTTATTAAAAGTTATTTGTGCAGCTACCACTTTCAAGTAAAATTCGGTTTCCGACTTTGGGAAAATATCGGTTATAGGTTGCCCTGTTGCTTGTGCTTTCATCTGGCTACCTTCTTTGGTAATTGTAAGAACAAAGCCAGGTTTCAATTCATATTTACCCACGTAGCTTTCTAAAATTGCATCTGGTACGGTTGCATCTTTAACCATGCCTTCGGTTTCTACTCCTAGCTTTTTCAGCATATCTATTCCGTTTTGATTGGCTGGGTTTAGCTCGATAGACTTCTTATAATTAGCAATCGCCAACTCGTTCTTTCCTTGCTCCATTAAAGCCTCGGCGTAACTATCGTAAACATTAGACGATTTCGGAAACGCTTCCATATTGAGTTTAAAAATTGCTTCTGCCTCCGTTTTCTTTTCAGCCTGTAACAGCGAATAACCCACACCATTCATTTCGTTCTCGTTTAAAGAAAATTGTTTTGAGTCTTTGTTTTTTTCATATAACGCAAGCCCTGCTTTTAAGTCTTTATCTATAATTTCGTTGTAAACTAACTTGGCTAAAGATTGCTTCGGAAGGTCGAAAGTTGCGCCTTGCAGAATTCCAACAATTGCAATTGTAATATCATTTAAAGGCGCTCCTCCGGTATTATTCAATAAAATAACGGTAGCATTTTCTTTCGGCATACGTGTAATTAAGGTGTTGAAACCATTTATTCCCCCGCCGTGACCAATAGCTTTGGTGGTATCTTTGGAATTTCCAATTGGCATTGAACCTACACTCCATCCGTAGCCATAATGCTCCCCGAAAGCTGGAATGTATTTTTCATACATCATAGCCATATATTTCTTCGGAAGTAATTTCTCAGTGTACAATGCCTGATCCCACAAATACAAATCTTCCACCGTGGAATACAGCGAACCCGCGGCATAAGGGATTGACATATCTATATAAGGCGCATTTTCTGCAACGCTGCCCTTCATTTCGTAACCGGAAGCGCGCTTTTTAAGTACTGTATTATGGTGATCAAAACCAGAGTTTTTCATCTTTAGCGGATTGAAAATTTTGTCCTGTAAAGCGGTTTCGTACGATTTACCCGTAACTTTTTCAATAATTGCTCCCAATAAAATATAACCGGAATTACTATACTCAAAACGTTCGCCGGGTGTAAAGTTTAAGGTAGAATCTGCAAACAATGTTAGCATTTCTGTTGGAGTGTACGGATTGCGACTCAGTTCTTTAAAAAAGTTCGGAAACGAAGTATAATTAGGCGTTCCCGAAGTATGTGTAAGCAATTGGTGAATGGTTATTTTGTTACCATTTACTTTTGAATAATCTGGCAAGTATTTTGAAACCGTCGCCTGCAAATCTAGTTTTCCTTCGGCTACCAATTGCATAATTAGCATCGCGGTAAACTGCTTGGTAATACTCCCCAAACGGTGTTTAGTGTCTGCCGCGTTGGGAATGTCCCACTCCATATTCGCCATTCCGAAACCTTTTTTGAAAATAACTTTGCCGTTATCTGCTACGAGTACAGAACCGCTAAACTGGCCGTATGCTGTGTATTTGTTTAAAAGATCGTCGAGTTGGGCGGTTTTTGTTTGTGCGAAACTAATGCTCGCCGTCGCCACAAAGGCAATAACAGCCACAAAGACGGTTCGGCGGATAGAGTTTTTTGTTGATTTCATGATTTCGATTGATTTTTGATTGATGAATTATTTTTTGATTACCAATAGGACGCATAAGATTGGGCAGTGTTACAAAAAGTAATTTATTACAGACTACGATTGTATTTAATGCTTCAAGAAGCTGCAAAATAAAAACTTCATCAATGGTTGTTTTTGGCTCGTGCACAGTGTTTTATATTATTTGAAACTGCTGTAATTTATTTAGTTGTGTATAATCACTTCCAAATTTTATAATTTATAACCAACTTTTTTGTTTTAATTAGATGTCGCCAGTCTACAAAGAAAAGACAGAAAAGAAGAATTAAGCTTAATACTAAGCTTGCAATAGATTCCCACGAGAGTAGATTTTCAAATATACCTTCAATGTTTTCTGCTGCGTATTTACCTAGAAGAAGTGCCAGCGTATCACTTGTAAATTTGCCAATAATAAACGCTGGGATTATATATTTGGGACTTATTTTGGAAATCCCCGCTCCTAAAAACAGCGGTGTTGTAGGCAGTGGTAATAATGAATATGCAAGTACAATTGCTTGGCCCTTCCATTTGTTCTCTTTCATTTTACTGCCCAGAAACTGTATATCGTTATTTTTAGATTCTTTTAAAAACTTTTTTGCTAATGTTGGAGCGTATAAAAGCAAAATATATCTACCCAAAACTGAACCAGCTACGCCTATTACAATTACAGCCCACACATTCAATCCAAAAATGATCTGAAAAAACATCATTATTGTAAACGCGGGTGGAAATGGAAAAGGAACTAAATCAAACAATAAAGCGCCTAGAAAAACTAATACATATTGCCACCACATCTTGTATATTTATTAGGGATTTTTCTGCTATTCAATAATTTCAACATAGCCGAAAGATAGCCAATCTCTTGGGATTCCTTTTGATTCTTCAAGACTGAATGTGTTTATATTTTGGCGAAGAATAAACCTTTAAGAGAAAGTGCAAGCTATTTTAAAATTATAGGTTGCAGGTAATAGGTTGTAGGCAGTAAATAGTAAGTTGGTGTTCTGCAATTTATTTTCCTCTTTCAGTGCGGGTTTTATTCTGTGTTGCCATTGGCTTTACGGAGTTCTCTTTATTTTAAGTGGATACTGCCGAACGTCGAAAACATCATTTATTTCTATCCGCTGTTCATCTCGATTAATCCAATAAATGATTTTGTAATTCTTTTTATAAAGAAGGTAACGAAACTCAACTTGTCGGTCTTTTAAATATTCCTCAATTTGCCCGATTTCGGGCTGAAGTATCAATTTAAAAGGTTCGGCATAAATTTCGTCCGCAAGTTTTTTAGCTGTTGTATAGCCAGCTTTTTTTAGGTAATATTTAAATATTCGATAAAGCTCGTCCTCAGCAAATTTTGTCCAATATATTTCTAACTCCATTTGTCAATTTTAGCCTTTAAATCACTTGCTTTGATTAGGCGTCCATTTTTAGAATCTTCCATCGACTTGTCAATCCGCCCATTAAATTCATCCATAGTCATTGGTTTGAATTCATCATTCGGAGCAGTTGAGCT
Source organism: Aequorivita sp. IT1282 (assembly GCF_058068205.1). NCBI lineage: Bacteria > Pseudomonadati > Bacteroidota > Flavobacteriia > Flavobacteriales > Flavobacteriaceae > Aequorivita > Aequorivita sp. IT1282. The sequence continues at coordinate 151,457 of NZ_JBYRHR010000006.1, forward strand.
TTCGTTTCGCAACAAATTTTCAAGTCTTGAAATAACCTCCTCGCTTTGAATTTTGAGAAATTCCTGTACAAACTCTATTTTTCGTGACTGTAAATCCATTTTGTTTAGCATTTAATCCAAAGATAATAAATTATCATTTTTATATATAATTTTATTGAAATAACTGACTTTCACGCTTGATACCTACTTGAAAATAAAAGTCGAATTGTAATTATCGAAATGTATTTGGTTCCGCTGATATTAACCCTGCTTTAATGCCTATTTTTGCTGCTTATTATATATCAGGAAATATGCAGCATTTAAAAGAAAAATCAAAAGATACAGACAAATCACAGCCAAAGGTTACAATGCTTCAGGCTTTCAAAACCATAATTTGGCCTAGGCGAAAGTTAGTTTTTATAGGTTTATTCTTGATTGTTATTAAAAGTTTATCGGGTTTGGTTTTACCATGGCAGAGTAAGGTCTTGCTTGATGATGTTGTACCCAATAAAGACTACTCCCAGCTATATACCTTGATTGCCATCGTTATAACCGCCATAGCAGTTCAAGCAATAACGTCCTTTTTACTTACCAAAATACTAAGCGTACAAGCGCAATATTTAATAAGCGAACTAAGATCTCAAGTACAGAAAAAAGTGCTTTCATTACCTATAAGTTTTTTTGATAACACCAAATCTGGTGCCTTAGTTTCAAGAATTATGACCGATGTGGAAGGCGTTAGAAACCTTATAGGAACAGGATTAGTACAATTAGTAGGCGGAACATTTACGGCTGTAGTCTCCTTAATTATTTTAATAAAGCTGAATGCTTGGATGACGCTTTTTGTGTTTGTGCCTTTATCCATTTTCGGATTTATAGCATTGAAAGCCTTTAAGTTTATCCGACCAATTTTTAGAGCACGTGGTAAAATTAATGCTGAAGTCACAGGAAGACTAACGGAAACCCTTGCCGGAGTTCGTGTTATAAAAGCATTTAATGCAGAAGAACAAGAAAACATTGTTTTTGAAAAAGGAGTTGATAGTTTATACCAAAACGTAAAAAAGAGTTTGACGGCAACCGCCCTAATGACCAGCTCTTCTACGTTTTTAATTGGATTGGCAACCACGGGAATTATGGGAATGGGTGGTTATTATATGATGATTGGCGAAATGACCACGGGAGATTTTCTATTCTTCACCTTAATCCTTGGGTTTATGATTGCGCCAATTATTCAGATGAGTAATATTGGGAGTCAGTTGACCGAAGCGTTGGCGGGTCTGGATAGAACGGAAGAACTGATGAATATGACTGCCGAAGAGGATAACCAAAGCCGAACTATTAAATTGAATACCCTAAAAGGCGATATTGAATTTAATGATGTTTCGTTTTCGTATGAAGAAGGCAAACAAATTTTGCACAACATTACTTTTAAAGCGCCTGCGGGTTCTGTAACTGCTTTGGTGGGAAGTTCAGGTTCTGGGAAATCTACTATCGCTGGGCTATCCGCTACATTTTTAACGCCTCAATCTGGGAAGGTTACGGTTGATAATCAAGATTTATCTAAAGTTAAATTAAGCAGCTACCGCCAATATTTAGGCGTGGTTTTGCAAGATGAATTTTTATTTGAAGGCACTATTCGTGAAAATATAATGTTCCCAAGACCAAATGCCACCGAAGCAGAAGTGCAAAACGCAGTAAAGGCTGCCTATGTAAACGAATTTACAGACCGATTTGACGATGGTTTAGAAACCTTAATTGGAGAAAGAGGCGTAAAACTTTCTGGCGGACAAAGGCAACGTTTGGCTATTGCCCGTGCTATTTTGGCAAATCCGAAAATTATAATCTTAGACGAAGCCACTTCCAGTTTAGATACCCAAAGTGAGGCTTTAATACAGAAAAGTTTGGCGGAATTAGTTAAAGATAGAACCACTATCGTTATTGCCCACCGTTTAAGTACCATTAGAAAAGCGGACCAAATTTTAGTTATTGAAGCTGGGCACATCGTAGAACGTGGCACCCACGACCAATTGATTGCTAAAGAAGGTAGATATTTTGAATTGTATACGTATCAGGCGAAGATTTAAATAGAATGATCACGGGTGGGAACCCTGCGCGGCAAGGTGTTCTAATGATTAAAATAGTAATTTAAAGTACTAAATAAACTTTAATTTTGGAAAAGCTATGATTATTATAAGTCGTTGTATGCTGATATTTATTTAGATTTTTATACCCTCATTTAATCGGACTTGATAGACGATTAACTTTAGAAATAGTAAGCCCTGAAGTTTTCACTCCAGGGCTTTTTAATTTATTAACTTAATCTTATTCAATCACTAATTTTCTAGTAGCTACACCTTTTACAGATTGTATTTTTATAAAATAGATTCCAGATGAAAATGCAGAAGTATTGATTTCTGCTATTGTACCTGAAGCATTATATTCAGCTACAAGTTGTCCAGAAAGTGTCCACAACTGTATTTTTTCCATGTCTACTGAGGTTTCAATATTAACAATATCTGATGCAGGATTAGGATATATTTTGAAATTAGTTGTGTCAAATTCATCAACACCTAATACTTCAACAATAAAGTCTACTGTTGTAATCTCAGATATACCACTTGAATATACTGCCTGTATTCCAGCAGTATGACTACCTAGACCTACGTTTTCAAGGACATCTTCTAATGCTGTTACGCCAGTGTTAACAGGAGTTGTCATGTCGTCCAAAAATACATTGTAGCTATTTGGAGCTTTTGGTTTTTTGTACGTTGCAGTTGGGTCTGAGCCATTAGGGCCAACATAAAACTCATCAATAGCAAGAAATAAAAGATCTGAACTCGTACAACGAATACCAACATAGGCATATTTCCCTATGTAGTCTTCCGGTATAGTAAAAGTATATTTTTGAAATGTATTAGAACCACCAGCGGTAGTAGTTATAACATCTGATATGGATACCATATCACCAACCACAGCTCCGCCTGTAGATATGTATACCTGAAATTCATCTCCAATGAGACTAGGATCACCTGAAGTAGCTTGAAATATAACTTTACTACCTTCTCCTATATAAACTTGTGGGCTAATATTCCATTTGTCTGCTTTAGTTGGAGAAACTGAATTAAATACAGCTAAATAATTATCTCCTGACGTCGGCATCGCAGCCCCCATTAAAGGTGGGGTTGTTTGTAAAGGATTAAATATTATTCCAGCTCTCCTTTCTTCATCATTAGGAAATTGCGTATCTGCATATCCTACAATGTCCCCATTATCAACATCAATACTTGTCCAAGGTGCATAATCTAACACAAAACTATCATAGTCTGAAAAATCGTCATAAAAAGCCGATATTCCAATACCCCAATTTAATGTTACATCCGCAGTTGAATTAACAATAGCTCCAACTTCAGCATTAAGAAATACTGGAGCACTTAGTAGTTCTTCTAGTGTAATTGTATTAAGGTTTACATTAGCTCCGCTAATCGCCACTACATCAGTATAATCTGAGTGTTCGGGATGAGAAATTTTTAAATTATATGTTCCATCAGTAATACCTTGTAGTAAGAAACTACCATCTGCCGCTGTAGTTGTTTTATGGTTCCCCAGTTTTATAGATGCATCTGCTAGTGGAGCGGAATTTTCATTAGAGTTCACAATTCCGCTTACCGTATAAGTAGGGATTAATTGAAGCATCACATTTTCTGTTATATTTCCACCATTCACAGTTACAGTTCCATTAGCAGTAATATAGTTTTCTTTAGAAACTTCATAATTCGTTGATCCATCAATAACATTAAAATTAGCTTGTCCGCTTGCATTAGTTAGTTTTGTAATTCCGCCAAGGGTAACAGAAGCATTCTGCATTGGTTGGTTATTTTCATCGGTTACAGTAAAGCTAGCGTTGTAAACAGACACAGGAGTATAATCCAGGATTATATTTTGGTATTCAGTGCTTGCGATTGCAAAACCTGGAGGGTTAGCTGGATCAAGTGCAATGTCCTTACCTCCTAAATGAATAGAGCGACCAACACCGCTAGTATCATCAGAACTTTTAAAAGAATGATTAGGTGTTTCAAAATCAGTAAACACATTTTGAGCGGTTATAACCAAATTTTCACCAGTATAAATAAATGGATTATCAAGTTCGATTTTTACAACACCAGTTGTTGTAAAAAGATCGTTTGCTAGACCTTCATATACTAGGGTATATCCCTTTTCGATTACACTTTGAAATCCAATTAAACTTAAATCTATTTCAGATGACGTACCCATCCATATTTTAATTGGCTGATCATCTGGAAAAGGATCGCCTTGTGTGTAATCATAAGAAAGATGCGTAATAACTATATTACTCACCAAGTCGGCTTCATTGTATGAGGTTTGCGAAATGTTATTTTTTAAACTGAATCCAAAAGGCAGAGGTGTCTGTTCTGACCCGTTACCTATCGAAATGGTCTGAGCGATTGTTAGGCCGCTAATTAGTATTGTTACTAATAAAATTAAGTTTTGTTTCATGATTTTAAAGTTTAATAAATTAATTGTTCTTTTTTAGGTCTACTTTTTCTTAGTTACTTGTGTTTTTTCATTGGCTTCAATTTTAGCTATCAATTTTTTAAATACTTTGTTTTGAAGCTCTTTTCGTTTTAAGATTGCTTCAATATTTTCTGTGTTGATCACTTTTTTTGAAGATTCTTGTTTTGCCATACTGTATGATTATTTCTAGGGTAAAACTCTACATACTTTAATGGATTAACGAATTTTTTGGGTATAGAAGACCTCAACATTTATATAAAATGGTGTCTACAAAATGTCTACAAGACACTTATAAATAAGTGTTATGTGCTTTATTATGTGAAGGTTATATTTTAGATATAAAAGAAGTTAGATTCACTTCTTTAGATTCAATGCCTAGTTTTTTTCTAAGGCGATAGCGAGACATTACAATTGTTCTTTCAACTTGTCCTGTTAATGTGGAGATCTCTTTTGTTGTTAAATTTAATTTTAGGAAAGCACAAAGTCGTTGCTCATTAGGAGAAAGATTTGGGTATTTAGCAATTAGATTATCATAAAAATTAGAATGGACTTCTTTAAAACGGATTATAAATTCTTCCCATATTTTTGCTTCAGTTGCCTTCTCAATGTCTATTGCTATTTTATTAATAGCATTTTTTGTTTCTTCTTTTTTTGCTTCTTTTGAAACACTAATGAGCTTTTTTGTTATTTCTGCCAGTAATTCGTTTCTCTTTGATAGATCCATTAGATGGATAATCATTTCTTTGTTTTTAAACGAAATTTCATCATTGAGTTTTTCAACCTTGAGTTTTGAAAACCGAACTTTTGTCCTGTAATTTCGAAGGCTAATAAATAATAAAATGATTAAAAATAATAAGGCAACAAAAATTATTATATTAATTAGCGTTTGTTTTCTCTTTTGAAGTGCTTCTTTATTTTCTGCAATTTCTAATTCTTTCGTCATTTCGAGCTGCCCTAGTTTCATTAAAACTTTTTGAGCATCAATCTTTTTTTCAAGTTCAAATAGCACATTTTTATAATAATAAGCATTTTTATAATCATTAATGTCGATGTAGTATTTCTCGAGCATTTCTGAAATCCCAACTTGTTCAAATTTAAAATTATTTTCTTCTGAAAGAGAAAAGGCAATTTTAGCGTGCTTTAAAAAATTTGGTGTATCATCAATATGCCTGTAATACTTGGCGTATGCACTGTGTGTAGCAAAAATGTTACGATTGTTATTTATTCTAGTGTTAAATTTTTCAGCTTTCTGTAAATAAACAAGGGAAGAATCGATCTGTTTATTTTCAAGATAGTACATGGCTATATTACAATATCCGGTTCCTATTGCAGGAGCATTCTTTTGGTGAGCTAATAAAATATCGCACCCTTGTTTGTGCAATTCTATTGCTTTGGTATATTGCTCGTTTAACCCATAGTTATGAGCTAAGTTTCCAATAGCTACGCCAAGTACATTAAAAACCTTGTGAGCTTTGCTTATTTTTATTGCTTCAGAAAAATAGTCTCTTCCTAAAGAATCTTTACCCAATACAGCGTAATTCCGCCCAATCATTTCTAAACATCTTGCTTGTTCTTCATATTTCTTATTTTCTTTAAATACCTTTAAAAGATTAAATGACAGCGCAACGCTTTTGTCATACTCTCCAATTACAAAATACATTTGTGCTAAAAAAAGAGATATTTCACCAGATTCTATTTCAAAAGAGTTTTTATCAGCTATTTTTTTTGCTTCTGTAGCTATGCGAAACGCTTCTTTAAACTCATTTTTACTATTGTGAATAGAAGCAATTTCATACATTGCTAATACTTCCTGCTTTTTTAATCCTTCACGAGTTGCAATATCTAAAGCACTTGTGGCGAATTTAAAGGCTTCTTCTGGTGAACTTAAACCTTGTGCAGCTTTTGAAGCTAATAGTAATAGAGAGACTTTTTTACTTGGAGTAGTAACAATTTCAATTTCTAGTTTTAAGGAATCGATAGTGTTACGGTTCTGAGCATATATTGAGTACGATACACAGATTAAAAGAAAAAAAATACAACAAGCCCATTTTTTCATCCTATCAAAACTACAACAATGGTATAAAACATATAAGCTAATTATAAATTGTTTTTAGGGTGTTTCTTTAAACGATTTGGTTAAACACCACATAATTTTGTTTTAATACCAATGACGGTTTGGCAAGTTTTAATCTATAAAAATTTACGACCTATATCTATCTTACCAGTCTTTTAGCAATTTAGAATAAAAGTATCTAAGTCTTGATTTTCATTCAGCTTAAATTTCTTTTTAAGTCGATATCTCGAAGTTCTAACTGAAGCTGGACTAATATTCTGTAAAATGGCGATTTGTTTTGTGTCTAACTTCATTCTGATTAAGGTACATATTCTTAAATCAGTTTTGGAAAGCGTTGGTGTTTGTATTCTCAACTTGTCATAAAAGCTACTACTCAAAGTGTCTACTTGCTTATGGAAATCTTGAACTTCAACATCAAGTATCATTTTACTTTTAATTTCATTACCAAGCTCGATTAGTGCAGGCTTTCTTTCTTGTTCCTTGAGTTTTTTTAGCACCTTGAACTTTTCAAATAAAACAGTTGCCCATTGCTGGTTTTGAGTTATTTCAATTGCTAGATTTACTAGATCTTTCTTCTTATAGGCAATTTCTTTATTCAATAATTCATTTTCTAGTTTAGTAGCTAAAACTTTTTGCTCAGCTAATATTTTTCTATTTTTTTCAGTTTCAGCCTTATGAAGACTACTCTTATATTGAAAGTAAAAAGTAATTCCGACGCCAATTAAAGATAAAAGCGATAATAACAACCATTGAAATTGAACCTTCGCTTTTTCATCTAATAGTATTATTTCTGCTTTCTGACTCGCAATTTCAGTATCTCTTTTTTCGGTTTCATACAGCGTTTGATAATACGATAAACCATTCACTTTAAGGACACTGTTTATAGAGTCGTTTATTCGGGTGTGTCTTTTGAAATATGAATATGCCATTGATTCATTTCCTATAATTTCATTGGCTTTGTACAAAATGTCTAAAGTTGCCAAGATATTTTCATAGTTTAATGTCTCTTTCTGAATTTCTAATAACTTTTGACCATTTATTATCGCACTTGTATAGTCTTTTTGAGCAAATAGAAGGTGTGTTTTAGCATCTAAAAAATATATTTCAAGTTGTTTGTCTGGATTTTGCAATAATTTTTCTTCTAATTTTTTAACAATAATTTCTGCTTCATTTAAACTATCTAGTTTTGAGTAGACCTTTGCTAAGTAGGTGTAATCATGGGCAACGTTGTAACGGAAATAAGGTAGTTTTTCATACAGAGTTATGGTGTTTTTCAGGATCTCTTTTGCCTTGTTATATTTTTTAAGGTTGTAATAATTAACAGCAATGTTTGACATAGACATACTATATGCTGAAGTATCTTTTAATACCAGTGCCATATCTCTAATCTTATATAGCTCTTCAAGTGATTCTTTGTGAAATCGGTTTTTACCATATACTACGGAAAGACCATTACGAGTATTTAGTATGTTAATTGTATCTTTTTGTCTTTCAAAATACGACAACGATTTTTGATATCCTTGGGAAGCTTCAGCAAAAAAACCCATTTCTAAAAGTGTAAACGATCTATAATTATTGGCAATAGCGTATTTTGTTGAATCATTTGCCTTTAAAGCCATCTTCATTGATTGCTCATATTGAGCATTGGCTTCTTTTATTTGTCCGGAAATAAAAAAACTATAAGCAGCTATTGAATACAAATCTGACATTAATGATGGATCCGTTGCTTCTACATTGGCATTCATAAAATCGTTGAATAAAGCGATGCCTTTGTTGGATTGTTCCGAAATATTTGTGTAAAAGTGAATTAAATGAATGCTCTGATTGGTAGCAATATTTGGGTAGTCAAGTTTAATTGCTAATTCAATTGTTTCTTTTGCATACGCTTCATATTCCGAAGTGTACTGAATGTTTCTTGTTAATTCGTCTAAAGCAAAAAGTTTTAGGGTATCTCTAGACTGTTCTATTTTGTTCTTAAGGGTTTCTATTTTTGATATTTCCGTTTTTTCTTGAGCAAAACCAAACCAACTAATGAGAAAAAAAAAGTAATATGTAAAAACCAACTTTTCGTTTAAGATTTTAACGAAAAGCGATAAAAAGGCCTTCTTGTTAGCATTATACATACTCTGTCTATGGTTTGTCTACGGCTAAAGTAATTTTTCTTTGATTGATTGCACTAGTTTTGGCAATCAATTATTTAAAAAAACTATTATGAAACTACTATTGAATCTTATTGTTATTTCTTTATTATTAAACACTACTTATTCCGCAGCACAAACAGATGTTGCTATAGGGTTGGAAAGTCCTGCTCAGTTAAAATTAAATGGAAATGATTTATATATTACAGAATTTTCAGGAGGAAAAATAAGTAAGCTAGATATTACTGCGACACTTCCTACAACTACGGCCACTGTTGTGGATGGATTAATGGGTCCTAATGGTATGGCAATACATGGAGACTTTTTATACTATACTGAGTCTTTTGAGAATAAAATTTCAAAAGTGGATATAACTTCAGCAACACCAACTGCAGTTGAGGTTTTTTCTGGTTCAATCTTAAATATTCCATATTGTATGGATTTTTACGGGGACGAGTTATATGTATCAAATCATTTAGGGAATCAAATACTGAAAATTGATGTGACTGCAGCCACCCCTACGGCTACTGTAGTTGTAGATGGAATCGTTAACCCTTATGGTTTAAAAATAGATGGAGATATTTTATATGTAAGCTCACTTGAGAATAAGAATATCTATAGCATAGATCTTACTGCAACAACACCAGTTGCAACTGAATATGTTGCTAATTCTGGATATACTACAGGAATAGATATTGAAGGAGGAAAAATGTATTTAGCACAATATTTTGACGAATCTGTTTCAATAGTAGATATGACCCAGCCTGTACCAGCAGTAACCGTTTTAGTAAATTATGATACAGATGGAGCTAATGATCCATTAGAAGGAGGCCCTTTTGGTGTTGCTGTTAAAGATAATGAGTTGTATGTAGCTGAACTTGCAACGGGTAAAATATCTAAGCATAACACTGTATTATCAATAGATGATTTTATGGAAAACCCAAAGCTTACTCTATATCCGAATCCTTCTTCAGAATACATCGCTGTTAAAGGACTTACTGAAAATAAAGGTTTTGTAATATATAATTCATTAGGGCAAATTGTACAAAAAGGAACGACTGCTAATGAAAGACTTATTAGTGTTTTAGGATTAGATTCAGGATTTTATTTTTTAAAACTAGAAGGGAGAAAGAGCTTGAAGTTTAGTAAAGAATAAAGAGAGTCTGTAAAATAGACTTTGTCTGGTACTTCAATTCCTTTGGGGTTATCCCTAAAGGAATTGGTATTTAAAATCAGAGGTGTTCAATCTCCAAATTTAATATAAAGTTGTTGAACTGTAAGGCTCCAATTATGCAATGGGTTTGGCCATTTTTTTTCGATGTTCTTGATGGCCAGGTAAACTAGCTTCAATAATGCCATTTCATCGGCAAAATTTAAATAGCCATAACCAGGTCTATCTATCATATACATGTTTGAACTTGCGGTAGGAGTTGAATCGATTAGATATCCTTCCTAAGTGAAAATAGAACTTGGTGCTCCACGAAAAAACTCCAAATTTATTTTTTCCATTAGTCTTAATTTCTTGAATACGAACTTTTAAATCAAGACTGTCTAATTCAAAATATGAAATCTTACTATCAATTTTTAAATCTTTGAATTTTTGTTGAATCTCTTGCACATTTTATTTCCCATCTTGCTCTTCCTGCTTTATGCGTGTTCTTGCTTAATAGAGCGATTACACCGTCACACCTATTAATTTTTGTTCTGACCTGGATTTCAATTCGTTTTGATTCCATTCTCTTTTTACCGACATGTCAATAAAGTCAAAATGGTGAATGTTTTTTTCTTGCTTATTCTGCCAAGTAGTCACGATACTCAATGTCTTCTATTACACAATTAATAAACATTCTTTTCTGTGTTTTCCTTTTTGTTTCTTCTTTTCCAAATAACCAGTCTAAAAGTTCCATATCATAGTTGTCTGATTCTTGATCGTTTGAAATGTATTCTAAGTATTACGCCCAACATTTAGATAAATACCATTATATTATTTAAGCCCGTTATATATACCTAGCTCTTTATTTAAATAACTTCAAATGTAATTATAACTCAAATTTATCATTCACGAAAAACCGCAATAATGAGCATTTTAATAGAGAAGAATAACCAAATATAGCAATATCAATTGAAAATAACCAATCAACAACAACCAATTACCACACCCAATTCCACCCACCATAAATCAAAGAATCCTACCTTTGCAGCATGCAATCCAAAATTATCTTTATAACACCACCCTTCACCCAGCTGAACACAGCTTATCCGGCATCGGCATATTTAAAAGGGTTTTTGGAAGAGCACGACATTGCTGTGCATACTTGCGATTTAAGTATAGATCCACTATCGTTATTGCGCACCGTTTAAGTACCATTAGAAAGGCGGACCAAATTTTAGTTATTGAAGCTGGGCACATCGTGGAACGCGGTACTCACGACCAATTGATTGCTAAGGAGGGTAGGTATTTTGAGTTGTATACGTATCAGGCGAAGATTTAAGTGAGTAGTGGGTAATGCCATTGATACAAAATACTCCGTCTTCGAAAGAATATTTAGATCTGAGGGAAATATAATTGTAACTAATTCGTTACATTTGTAATATGAGAGAAATCGATATTACAGAAGAATGTTTGAAATTTATCGATAAACAAAGCGAGAGAGTTTCACTGAAATTCTTCCAACTCTTAGAGGTTATTGGCGAAATTAAAGTTGTAAACTCAAACTTTCTAAAAAAACTGCAATCAACTCAATTTTACGAATTGAGGATTAAAGCAGGAAACGAATATCGCATCGTAATCTTTGCTATTAACCATCTAAATTTTGCCGAATGTACCAAAGCTGTTTGCTTGTGCGGATTTCAAAAAAAGGGAGCCAAAGATTACAAAAATGCAATTAAACAAGCCGAAAAAATATTAGAGGATTATCTAAAAGAAAAATAATTATGGGAAAGTCAATAAACGCAAAAGAACTGATTGCCAAACGTTACGGAAAAGAAGGTTCAAAAGAACGTGAAGAATTTAGAGAAGATGCTTTTTCCTATTATTTTGGAGAAATTATTAAAAATCGAAGAAAGGAATTACATATGACTCAAGAAAATCTTGCCGAAAAGGTTGGAAAGAAAAGACCATATATTTCCCGGATTGAAAACGGAGAAGATATTCAATTATCGAACTTCGCTTTGATTGCAAATGCTTTAGGATTATCGATTGAACTATCAGCGGAATAGTATTAATGGCATCAACATATATAAAAAATTGCGCGGGTCGTTGCTAACACAAAGGTTCGGGCATTTTTTAATTGATAGACCTACTTAATTACTACTTCCCCAATGCTCTGATATTTTTTCTAATTCGTCCTGACTTTTAAACTTTCCGTCTTTAAAATCCTGTTCAGATTTTTCAATTCTATGAATATACTCTTCCAGTGTAAAAGGCTTTATCGTAGCTTCTTCATTAATTGTCTTTCCTTTAAAAAGAAAGCTTTCAATTTTGCTTAAAATGCTTTCGTCTTGAATCTGAGCCAAGTAGGCAATTAAATTTAATTTGCGGGTCTGGAAATCCATAGTGAAATTGTTTTATTCAAATATACAAATTTGCCTTAACACCATTTACGATACTATAGTGTCAAATTTGCAAGGTTAGCGCGAGCGTCTCGCTCGTGCCGTTAAAGTTTGGAGAGCAACAGTATGCAGGACACGGGCGGGGCGGGAGCGCCAGCGGGGGTACCTATTTCAATTAACCGGCATATGTTCCATCCTCTGAAATATCAAGAGAATTGTTTAAAGTTTGTAAAAATAAATCTTTAGCCACTTCATTTTCAAATTTGCAATTTATTGTTTTTCCAAAATGGCTGTCTCCAATTTCAAAATTTATTTTTGGATCAAAGGTTTTTATAAATTCAGCAATTTTAACAGTAGCACTATTATTATTTGCTCCAAAACTATATTCTATCATATTCAATTTTGTTGATTAATTTCTGTAAAAATAAATAATATTGATTGTAAACGAAGAATCAATAGATATATATTATCAACAGTTTAAGACCCAAAATTTCTATTTTGAGATATTTAAGTTAAAAATTATTTACGAGGGACAGGATTAGTATTTTTCATTGGAGTGCGAGCGTCTCGCTCGTGCCGTTACAGTTTGGAGAGCAACTGCTTGCAAGACACTGGCGGGAAGCCCGCGCCAGTGGGGGGTCTGTGATAGCAGTATTTATTTCACATATGCAAATGATTGTGGTGGATGTAAGTTAAAATCCTTTTTCAAACATTTTGGAACTTTGTATTTTTTTTTATTCTTAATTTCGATAGCAAACCCTTTTTCTTTTTCTGAAAAATAATCATAAAAAAAGTCTTCCGTAATTCCGGAAAACTCGCTTGTTAATTTCCATAGAGTATCGAGGTCATTATTGAATATTTTACCAATTTCAAATTCGCCAATTACTTTTTGAACAGGTGAAGATGAATAAACAATTATAGATTTGACATTTTCATTTTTGAAAATTGCTTTTCTAAATTCAAATTTTTTCGAACCATCGAATATTTTATTGGCAAATTCAGGCTTTATTGATAAGACTATTTTCATATTTTATTTAGGTTTGTACGCAAATTTAATTAAAGTGTTGAATTGTTTATTATCTAATTCGATAAATCCTCTTGGCATATTCATAATATCGGGAATAACTCCGATTTTATTTAAATCATCAAGGGTTGGTTTTGGCGTTGGAAAAGAATGTGCATAAAGGAATTTAATTATAAACGGTCTGTAATTCAGGAATTTATTCCACCAATCTTTTTCTAACTCTTCTTTTTTAATCATTGTTCTTCGATTGCACGCTTGAAAAAAATCGTCAAAACTTTGAAAACCAGAAATTACTTCTTCAACGATACAAATTGATGTTACAGTACTTGAATATTTTTTGGGTTTTGTGTCTCCCATCCTATAGATTACAATAACGTCTCCAGATTTTAAATGCCTATCCTTTGAATGCGAAATATATACTTTTCCTATTCTATTACGATGCGGTTCGTTTTCTGTATATTTTGATTTATCCTCGCGAGTGTTTATGCTATCAGGAAATAATTCTGTGTGATATTGCGGCTCAATTTTAATAATATATTTTCTTGTATCTCTTGAAATAAATGGAAAAGAAATTTTTGGATTAGAAATGTCGATTGGTTGATTTTTACCAAATGGACGGACTAAAACTATTTCATCTCCATTTTTTGTCGTTTTTAATCCGTGTTCTGAAAATCCCCAATCTTTAAGCATTTCTATTAGTTGAACTTGTTCGGGTCTTTTGTCGAATACTGTTACATATATTTCGTCAACGTTATATTGAAGCGCATTGTCAAAAACAATTTTTAAAAATCGTTCTCCAATTTTATATCCATTACTTATTACCTTTAGGGTACCAATCTTCAACCTTCTTTTTCTTAAAAAATGGGGTTTAATTTCAGAATAGTTCTCATCTTTATCTTCGACTTTTATATATAGAAATGCTGTTAAATTATTATCGCTGTAGCATACATAACATACTTTATCAAATTTTGATTTAAACCAATCATTGAATTCATTATAATCCTCTCTGAAACTATCGAAAAAACTGTCCTTAATATCAACTTCTGCAAAATCTGCCTTCTTGACCGCAAGAACATTATATTCTACTAAATTTGGGTTTTCGGAAGTAACTTTTTCGAGAAAAGATTGAATCTTGAATACCTTATTTGAAATTCCAAGTTTACTGGCTTTAACGTGGATTTTTTTGTCCTGTGAAATTAAAAGGTCAATTCTACCTTGAAATACTTCATTCAATAAATGTGTATCACTTATATCGTTATCATTAACATCAAATTCATTACTTACTTCTTGAACTTTCTCTGAAAAAGGAATTTGATGTTTAATTAGATTATAACTATCTAATTTGACATTAAAAGTTTCAACTACTTGTTGGTTTTGATAGCTTTGAATTTCAATAATAGTAATTGGGTGGATATATTTTTCGTGATGTAATTTATCTAACCAATTAAAAAGTTGTCCGATATCATGTTCAACAATTCTATTTGCCTCTCGGTGAATAATTATATTGGTATCTAAAAGTACTTTCAAGTTTTAATTATTTTAAAAAGCAGGTAATTAACGAATATAGTAGATTGGATATAAAGGATAGAATTAAAAATAAAAAGATGAAAACTGTTATAGTTTTCAAATTACTATTCTCCTTTCTATATTTAATCAATGCGTTGAAATTATTATCCTTTGCAGGATCGTTCCACTGATAAGCAAAAATATTTTTAAATAAATAACCAACTTCAGGTATATAATCAGTCCAAATTTCACTTTCAAGCTTTCTCAAACTATCTAAAGGTTTATGTGACTGTATTAGATCTCTATCACCGCCAATAAAAATAAAAAAATTTACATGTCTAATATTAAACTCATCCTCATTATTAGGAATTAGATTTGTCGGTAAATTTCTTTTCCTATTCATTAAAAATTCTGTTATTTCTGTCTTGTAGAATGAACTGACCAAGATGGAATTTTTGGGTTCGAAAGATTGGGATAATTCGTTAACACAAATAGAAGATAATCTAAATCTAAAATATAGCTCATCAGATTTTAGTTGAAGAATTTTATTTGGAATAGTAATTTTTAAAATAGAATATTCTTCACTTTGCTCAATTTCAAGATTATGCGTAGTTAACTTTATAAAATTAAATTCTTTCTTTTTGTCCGCAGAATCCGTTTCTGTTATTTCAACATAATTATTTCCTTCACTTCCATTTTTATTTATCTCTCTGTTAAATATAGATCTAAGTAATTCACCTTTGTTGATAGTGTCATAGAGACATAAGATATTTTCAAAATTAATTTTTCCAGGAATAGCTATCTTTATATAATCAATATTTTTATAGTTGTCTATTCTGAAACCCAAGTCGAGAAAATCTTCTGTCGCTGTTTTATTTATCCAATATTTGCGTTTAATTTTTTTAGGAAGTTTCCATAGGTTTACGTGAAGTGTCAGATTTTCAATCGAAGATTCCTCTTTTGCTTTATACCAAACCCCAAAACTTTTCATATAGATAAATGATTAACTAAAAAATTAAATATAGGTTTAACTATTAAAGGTCTTGAAATATAAAAATAATTCAAAATAACCTTTCAGGGGAAACCGTAAATGAGAAAAATAAAAGGGGAGAGGATCAAATATAGGTTTTAAATTTAAAACAACCAATTACCACTATCAATTCAACCAACCATAAATCAAAGAATCCTACCTTTGCCCCATGCAATCCAAAATCCTATTTATAACGCCACCCTTTACCCAGCTAAACACCGCTTATCCGGCGTCGGCATATTTAAAAGGTTTTTTGGAAACTCACGACATTGCTGTACAAACTTGCGATTTAAGCATAGAACTCTTTACCGAAATTTTTACGAGCGATTTTCTTCGCGCTATGTTTCAAGAGGCACAAGCCTTAAAGCATTTTGATTATCCCGAAGTTCGTAAAATGAAGGCCAAGTACATTCAATGTGTGGATGTTGTTATTCCGTTTCTTCAAAAGCAGGATATTGCAACGGCGCATAAAATTTTGGCACCTAATTTTTTACCGCTGGGCCATAGACTGTCTAAGGTAAATACTACAATTAAATGGGACGCTGGCGAAATTGGCATCATCGATAAAGCAAAACATTACGGAACGCTTTTTATTGAAGAGATAGGCGATTTTATGCAGGCCAATGTAGATGAGTTTTTTGCCTTTACAAAGTACGCCGAGCAGATTGCCACCTCTGCCAGTAGCTTTAATGAAATTGATGAGTTTTTAAGTTTTCAGCCAACTATCATTGAAGAGAAAATGCTGGATATTCTAATGGAAAAAATTAAAAAAGAGCAGCCACTTTTGGTTTGCTTTACCATTCCTTTTCCAGGAAATCTGTTTGCAGCCTTGCGTTGCGCGCAGTTTACAAAACAGTTTTTTCCTGACATTCACGTTGCTTTTGGTGGTGGCTATTGCAACACCGAACTGCGTTCGCTTACAGACCCAAGGATTTTTGAATTTGTAGATTTTATTTCCTTGGACGATGGCGAAGGGCCATTGCTAAAATTGGTTCAGTATCTGAAAGGGAAGGTTTCTATTGAAGATTTGGAACGCACTTATGTGCTGGAAGACGATGCAGTTGTTTATAAGAATAAATTTCCGAACACCATTTACCACCACAGAAACTTGCCGGCGCCAGATTATTCTGGCTTGCCTTTTGAAAAATATGTGTCTTTTCTGGATGTGGTAAACCCGATGCACCGAATGTGGACGGATGCCCGATGGAATAAAATGACCATCTCTCACGGCTGTTATTGGAAACAATGTTCGTTTTGTGATGTGAGCTTGGATTATATTGGGAATTACCAAAATACAACCGCTGAAGATTTAGTCAATAAAATTGAAAAAATAGTTAAAGACACTGGCATTACAGGTTTTCATTTTGTGGATGAAGCTGCGCCACCAAAGATGTTACGGGCTTTATCGGAAGCATTACTAAATAGAAATGTAAAAATTACTTGGTGGACGAATATTCGTTTTGAAAAGACATTCAGCTTTGAGCTCTGCGAATTAATGGCTAAATCAGGCTGTATAGCCGTAACCGGTGGCTTGGAAGTAGCTTCCGATAGATTACTCGCCAAAATGAAAAAAGGGGTTGATATTGCACAAGTAACGCGCGTTACCCATAATTTTTCTGAAAACAATATTATGGTTCACGCCTATTTAATGTACGGATTTCCCACCCAAACGGAACAGGAAACTATTGATTCGCTAGATGTGGTACGACAGTTGTTTGAACGCAATTGCATACAGTCGGCGTATTGGCATCAGTTTACTACTACTGTTCACAGCCCTATCGGGAAGAACCCGCAGGATTTTGAAATAATTGTTACCGGACCCGAATTTGAAGGTTTTGCCCAAAACGATTTATACCACGAAGACCCAAAAGGCGCCGATCATCCAAAATACACCAAAGGATTAAACTTGGCACTGCACAATTATCTAAATGGAACAGGTTTCGACAAACCGATGCAAACTTGGTTTGATTTTCCGGTGCCTGCTACAAGTCAGCCGGGAGATATGATTGAGGGGTTTTTATTGGAAGCTGTAGGCTCCAAACTTTAAGCTGGGTGAGTTTAGCACCTACGCCTAAACAAAAACACTCTTCAACAATAAAAAACCTCAACCCATTAGCATGTTATAAGGTCGCGCTATTATTTGCGCTAGTTCCGGGATACTCATTAGTCTTACTTTCCTCAAAAATTCTTTCCCTTCAAAGAAAATCAATAAGGTTGGCGCCGAGAAAACGCCATAAACGCCAGAAATTCCTGGCGCTTTATCTATTTGCACATTCACGTATTTTATAGCGGGAAAACGAGTAGCCAGCAACTCCTCCACTTTGGGGCGTAACGCTTCACAAACCCCACAATTGGGCGCAGAAAAGTAAACCGCCACCGCAGTTTCCGCGGCAATTAATTCTTGTAAAGTTTCGCTATTCATCATAGAAAAATTTTAGTTATCTATATCGTCGCTTTCGTCGCGAAGGTCACTCATTCGTGTAAAATTATAAACACCCTTTCCTTCGGCGATTAGCTCGTCATTCTGAAATGCTTTCATTCGCGCTACAAGTATTCTATTACCAAACCGAATAATTTTACCTTCAACCATAATTGCTTCGGGTTTGGCGCCCTTTAAATAATCTATCCTTAAATCTATAGTTGCTATTTTATCTTCCAACGACGTAAAGCGAGTAGCGCCAATAACACCGCCCACAGAATCCATAACGGTAGCAATCACGCCGCCGTGCCATCTGTTATTCCTGAAATCGCCCACCAATTCTTTCCTAAAAGGCACGGTAATCCGTACGAAGTTTTTTTCGAGCAGCACAATTTTTAATCCCAAAAACTTGTGCATTGGGATGCTTTCTTCAAAGGTGGTTTTTAAAAGTTCTATATTATTTTGGAGCATTTTTTTTATTATTTTTTCAATGTGGAGCAATTCTTCAAATTTAGAAATAATCACGCACACTACTTGCCAAAAACCGCATTTCAATTTCACTTCTTTTTAATAATTCGCGGAATCTTTTAAGATGAAAAATTACCCGTTTAACGAAAAACGAAATAACTATCTTTGCAAAATCAAAACTGGTCCACCAAAGCTTTTAGCAAAATTGGAGACAACAGACAACAGACAACCGACAACAGACAACAGACAACAGACAACCGACAACAGACAACTGCTATGAACTACTTCTCTACCAACTTCACCCTCGGCATTCTTGGCGGCGGACAGTTGGGCAAAATGATGCTCTACGAAACCCGCAAATGGGACATCCGCACTAGCGTTCTCGACCCAAGCGCAGAAGCTCCCTGCCGCATTGCCGCAGACAATTTTGAACAGGGCGACCTAATGGATTTTGAAACGGTTTATAACTTCGGAAAAAAAGTAGATGTACTCACTTTTGAAATTGAAGGCGTAAATATTGAAGCATTAGAAAAGTTAGAAAGCGAAGGCGTAAAGGTATATCCAAGTTCGGCAACGCTCAGAAATATTCAAGACAAAGGGGTTCAGAAACAATTTTATAAAGAGCACCAAATACCTACTTCGCCTTTTAAAGTTTACAAAGATAAAAATGAATTAAACGAAGCTATTGTCCGTAAAGAGCTGCATTTTCCTTTCGTGTGGAAAAGTTGCACCGGCGGTTACGACGGCAAAGGTGTGAGCATTATTCGCGATGCAGAAGGTACAATCCCTCTTTCTGAAGGTGCTTGCATTGCAGAAAAACTGATTCCTTTTAAAAATGAATTGGCTGTAATAGTTGCCCGCAATCCTTCCGGGGAAGTAAAAACCTACCCAGTGGTAGAAATGGAATTTCACCCCGAAGCCAACCAAGTAGAATACGTAATCTGCCCCGCCAGAATAGACGATGCCGTGGCAAACAAAGCAAGAGCATTGGCTACAAAAGTTTCCGAAGCATTTAAGCATGTAGGCCTTTTGGCGGTAGAAATGTTCCAAACTGAAGACGATGAAATCTTGGTAAACGAAGTAGCTCCGCGCCCGCACAACAGCGGTCATTACAGCATTGAAGCCAGTTACACCAACCAATTTGAGCAGCAAATACGAGCTATTTTAGATTTGCCTTTGGGAAACACAGACAGTAAAGTTGGCGGAATTATGGTAAACCTTGTTGGCGCTGAAGGTCACACTGGCCCCGTAGTTTATAAAAACATAGAAAAAATACTAGCGATGGAAGGCGTAACGCCTCACATTTACGGTAAAAAAGAAACGCGACCTTTCAGAAAAATGGGCCACGTAACAATAGTAAACAAAGACCTGAACGTAGCACGAAAAATTGCGGAGGAGGTTAAGAAGACTATTGAAGTAATTAGTGAATAAAATGTCCCCTCGAATAGCCTGTACTGAGCGCAGTCGAAGTATAGTCGAGAGGTCATTGTTAAGCCAAATTATCATTAAAAAGTAGGTCTCGACTTAAGTTTATCTTGAGCGGAGACGAAAGACTCGACCAGACAAACGAAAACAAAAATCAATGAGCAAAGTAGCAATAATAATGGGAAGCACCAGCGATCTGCCAGTTATGCAGGACGCCGTAGATATTTTAAAAGAATTCAATATAGAAGTGGAAGTAGATATCGTTTCCGCCCACCGCACTCCCGACAAACTTTTTGATTACGGAAAAAACGCACATACGCGCGGCATTTCAGTAATTATAGCAGGCGCAGGTGGCGCGGCTCACCTTCCGGGGATGATAGCTTCACTATCGCCATTACCAATAATTGGCGTGCCCGTAAAATCCAGCAACTCTATCGATGGTTGGGATAGTATCCTTTCTATCCTCCAAATGCCCGGTGGCGTTCCCGTTGCAACAGTTGCGCTAAATGGCGCAAAAAACGCAGGTATCTTAGCCGCACAAATTATTGGAGCTTCCGATAAAGCGGTTTTGGATAAGATTATTGCTTATAAAGAAAGCCTGAAATTGAAGGTTGAAGAAGGCGCGGAGAAAGTGCGCAGTGGGCAGTAGCAGTAGCAGTGGTCAGTGGTCAGTGGTCAGTGGTCAGTGGTCAGTTAATTTGCTTTATAATTTTCAAAATCTGATAGCCATAATCTAACACTTAACTCTTAACATCTAACGTCTAACGTCTAACGTCTAAAATCTAATATCTTTAATGAATCCCCTATTACAACCCTTTAACACCGCCCCTTTTTCCAAAATAGAAAACGCACATTTCCTCCCAGCAATCAGTCAATTGATTGAAAAAACTAGGGAAGAAATAGATGCTATAACTTCAAATACGGAAGTAGCTACTTTTAAAAATACCGTGGAAGCTTTGGAAAATACTGGCGAACAATTAGATCGAGCTACGAGTATTTTCTTCAACCTCAACAGCGCCGAAACTAATGACGAAATTCAAAAAATAGCGCAGGAAGTTTCGCCAATGCTTACTGAATTCAGTAACGATATATTGCTAAACGAGGCTTTGTTTGAAAGAATAAAAACGGTTTACAATCAGAAGGACTCACTAAATTTTTCCGAAGAACAGCAGATGCTGCTCGACAAAAAATACAAAGCTTTTTCACGAAACGGCGCCAATCTTTCCGAAGAAAAGAAAACACAATTGCGCAAAATTGATACGGAGCTTTCAAAATTGAGCCTCACTTTTGGTGAAAATATTTTAGCTGAAACCAATAAATTCGAACTTCAAATTACAGCCGAAAAAGATCTCTCCGGACTTCCCGAAGGTGTAATCGAAGCTGCTGCCCAAACCGCCGAAGAGAAAGGAAAAGAAGGTTGGGTTTTCACTTTAGATTATCCAAGTTACGTTCCGTTTTTAACCTATGCCGACAATCGCGAATTGCGTAAAAAATTGGCAATCGCCTTTGGCGCTAAAGGTTTTAATAATGACGAATTAGACAACCAGCAAAATGTTTTGCAGATTGCAAACCTTCGTCACCAACGTGCAAATCTGCTGGGATATAAAAGTCACGCGCACTTTGTACTTGAAGAACGAATGGCCGAAACACCCGAAAAGGTAAAGTCGTTTTTAAATGAATTGCTCGAAAAAGCAAAACCCGCCGCCAAAAAAGAGTTTGCAGAATTAACCACTTTCGCAAAGGAATTGGACAACATCGATCATTTAGAAAAATGGGACGGCGCTTACTATTCTGAAAAACTAAAACAGAAACTCTTCAATCTCAATGATGAAAAACTGAAGCCATATTTCGAATTAAAGAATGTAATTAATGGCGTTTTCACGGTTGCCGAAAAATTATACGGACTTCATTTTGAAGAGGTGCAAAACATAGATAAATACCACGCAGATGTAAAAACCTATGAGGTAAAAGACGACGCAGGCGAATTAGTTGCCATCTTTTACGCAGACTTCCACCCACGTGCTGGAAAACGTAATGGCGCTTGGATGACTTCATATAAACCACAACAAATGAAGGGTGGTGAAAATGAGCGTCCGCATATTTCAATCGTTTGTAATTTCACCAAGCCTACGGCAAGCAAACCTTCGTTATTGACTTTTAATGAAGTAACAACTTTATTCCACGAATTTGGTCACGCGTTGCACGGTATGTTAGCAAACACCCACTATCCTAGCCTTTCTGGCACTAGCGTTTACTGGGATTTTGTTGAATTACCGAGTCAGATTTTAGAGAACTGGTGTTATGAAAAAGAAACTTTGGAGCTTTTTGCCACACATTACAAAACAGGCGAAGTAATCCCAATGGAATACGTAGATAAAATAAAGGATTCTGCAACCTTCCATGAAGGAATGGCAACGCTGCGCCAGCTAAGTTTTGGAATGCTCGATATGGCTTGGCACGGAAGTGATCCTTCGGGAATCAAGGATTTAAAAGCTTTTGAAGTTGCTGCTTTTGACGACACCCAACTTTACCCAGATGTTAAAGAAAATTGCATGAGCACTGCGTTTTCGCATATTTTCCAAGGCGGGTATTCTGCGGGTTATTACAGCTACAAATGGGCTGAGGTGCTAGATGCAGATGCTTTCGCACTTTTTAAACAAGAAGGTATTTTCAATAAAAAAGTAGCAGATCGTTTTAAAAGTTTCGTGCTTTCGCAGGGCGGAACTATGGACCCGATGGAGCTTTACATTAAATTCCGCGGACAAAAACCTGATCCAGAAGCGCTTTTAAAACGCGCGGGATTGTTATAAATAAAAAGACCCCAAAGGTTTTTGAAACCTTTGGGGTCTTTTTCAATGTCACCTCGAGCGCAGTCGAGAGGTCTTGAGCGCAGTCGAGAGGTCCCTTTTTTGTAGGTTTCGACCTAAGTATAGCTTATCTTAAGCGGAGACGAAAGACTCGATTGAATACTAATTCAGTATAAACTTCTTCGTAAATGCGTGGCCGTTTTCTAAAGTGAACTTCGCAATATAAAAACCTTGTGCAAATTGTTGAAGCTGCACACTTCCGGTTTCGCTGTTCATTTCTTCAGAAATTATTCTTTGTCCGGCTACGTTGTAAACAGCAACTTCTTTTACGTTCGAAACTGTATTGTTTAAACGATAATTCAACGTTTTGTCTTTTACAAAAACACGAATTGCATTTTCAGAAAAGTCGTCTACAGAAAGTGTTTGTGGCTTAGCCGCTTCAATCAGAAATTCTAATCCGAGCTTGGCAAACTTTACACTGTGATCTGGAGTATTGAAAAACGAATACGTATCATCAGAACTGTGAATGTTGAAGTTGTGATCGCCAAAGTCTGCCTCAAAAGGGAAAGCAGCTTCATAACCATTATCTGCCCAACTTGCGTGATCTGAACAACCATAACCACATTCGGTGAAATTATAGCTAAAATTATGCGCTCCCGAGACATTGTAATGATCCATCAATTCAGTTAAATAATTATTTAATGATGCGCTATTGTAAGAATCGGTAGTAATATAAATATCACTGTTAGATCCTTTATAACCCGTCATATCAAACTGAACAAAAGCCAAAACATTTACGCCATTATTTGCATATTCTTCCGCAATTTCAGCAGAACCTACAAGTCCAACTTCCTCAGCTGCAAAAGCCATTACCTCAACGGTACGGCTTGGCACAAAATTCTTTTCTAAAAGCACGCGTACCATTTCGTTTAGCGAAGCAATACCAGAGGCATTATCATCAGCTCCAGGCGCATCATTATTATTAGGATTAGCTGTGGAATCGATATGCCCACCAATAATTACAAATTCGTCAGGAGTATTAGCACCATCCATCGTCAAAATAACCGAAGGCATTGGAGTGTTTGAGTGGTTGAATATTCTAGTATGCACGTCAGTTCTTCCTGATGCCAAAATCATCGCATCCCATTTTGCCTGTTGGTCTAAAACCGCTTGAACAGCTTGCGAACGCGTGTGATATCGCGTACCATAATTCTGAAGATCTAAAATATCGTTTTCAATATTTACTCCATCCACAAGGTTAAGACATTCATTTACAAATGCATCTTCGGTAATCGTAAAATTAACGAGAGGATTTCTGCGAGGTACGCGGTCTAAAGCTTGAATCGCTTTTTCCTTGGAGGCCCTGAAGATATATCCCGGCCCATGAGTTTTTACATTATCGTGAATTTTATGGATTACTTCTTCCGAAAGAAGCACGGCAGCCTGAGTGTATTTACTCTCAAAAATTGTAATCTCACTTGGGAAAAGTTCTTTGATGTAAGTAGCATCCTCAGCATTCATAGTGGCATACGTAGATTTAATACCTGCATGGGGGCTGGCTTGGGCACTAGCCATTACTGTAAATAATAGATACACAAGTACGCCTAAAGTAAATTTTTTCATTGGGATGTTTATAAAATTAATTTCAGTAAAAATATAATAACTGTGCAATTTAATAGTGAATTTCGAAAGTTTAACTATTCCAACCTGTTTGCATTCTGCATAATATCAGTGTTTATATCAAGAAAAAACTGCCCAAAAGTTCTAATAGAAAGGTGTAATTTCGCAATTGCTAAAAACACTTCAAACTAAATTTTAGTGAGTTCCGTATATATTAAAGAACTTACCTATTTTTGAAATAGGTTTAAAAACACTACTGTGGAATTATTAGATCCCGATAAATGGGTAGATAAATATGCCGATTACCTTTACAATTACACAATTGTTCGGGTAAACGACCCTATTGTTGCTCAAGATTTGATTTCAGAAACCTTTTTTGCAGGACTTAAATCGAAAAAGAATTTTAAGGGTGAAGCCACCGAACGCACTTGGCTGATTTCAATCTTAAAAAGAAAAATTATAGATCACTACCGAAAGACAAATTCGAAAAAAGGAAAGGCAGAGGTACATATTTCGTACAAAAACGAAGACTCTGAAGGGGATTGGCTGGAAGAAAACGCCGCAGATCCTTTTGATAAAACCGCCGAAGATCAAATGGAAAACGAGGAGTTGGGCTTAGCAATTTTTGAATGTTTGGGCCAACTTCCTGAAAAACAAGCAACGATTTTTAAAATGAAAACCGTTGATAATTTTGATACTGAAGCTATTTGTAAAGAATACAACATAACACCGTCTAACCTATGGGTAATAATCCACCGAGCACGAAAGACTTTAGCTGAGTGCTTGGAGAAAAATTGGTATTAATGCAAATGAAGTTTTTTTTAAAATGTAACGAAGCCGCAGAAGTGTGCGATAAATCTCAGTATAATGAAGCTGGGCCAATTGCTAAACTAATGCTAATGATGCATATTTTTATATGTAAAAGATGCCGTGGCTATTCAAAGAATAATAAAAAACTCACCGATACAATACAATCGGCGAATTTAAAGACGCTTTGCCCAGAAAGCAAACAGCTTTTAAAAACACAAATAAAAGAGAAAATTATTAAGGAGCAACACTCTTAAAATTGCTCAAAAAGCAGAAAAATAACCAACCACAATATAGGTAATCCCTCTATCCAAAAAGAGGCGAAATAACGATTCTGCATCGTTTTTGATATTACCAATAACCATCCTAAAATCACGCAAAAAATTAGAAGACTTATAAGGTAAGCCACTTCTGAATACGCCTTAAAAAATTCGAAAACTAGGCAGAAAAGCAAAATAAATTGTCCCAATAATTTTGTGTTTCTCACGCCAAACTGCTGCGGCAAGGTTTTAAGGTTTAACCCATCATAAGGTACATCGCGTATTTCAAAAGGTAAAATAAGCGCCACTACTATTAGAATTCGCTGCATAAAAGTTAAAAACACATCTGCCGAAATTGGCACTTCGGATGCTACAAAGGGCAAAATTACGGTCACACCCGCCCAGACAAAAGCCACAATGAAAATTTTTAAACCCGAAAAATTTCTAAGGTTTTTACTTCTTACAAACGGAACAGCGTATAAGAAGGTCGCCATTCCAAAACAAACCGTTATCAGCAATACTTTTATGGGAAGCTGATACGCAAAGTACACTAGCAAAACAAAACACACTGCGGAAAATACCTGAATTGTTTTTAAGGAATTTGTCAAAGTTCGGTGGTGCAAGCCAGCTACCTTGGCGTATTTCACAAAATTATATCCAGTTAAAGAAGCCAAAAAAACAAAGCCAATTAAGTGGCTTGAAAATTTCAATTTAAATTCTAAAACAGTTATTATTAGAAGCGATACAACAGCCAAGGCAACGTGTATACTGCTGTTTATGTAAAATGCAAAAACACCCTTTAGAAATTTCATAATATTAAAATTAAGCAATGTGTTAGCAACCTCACTAATTAGTTGATAAATATAGATTTCAAACCTTTAAAAAAGAAGCTATTTCACGTTAAAAATTGTAATTTTGCCAGCTAAATTTCAATCGCACTTTAATGAATACAGATTCTTTTGCTTTAAGACATATAGGACCCCGGGAAAATGATCTTCCCGAAATGCTTTCAACCATTGGTGTAAGCTCGCTAGATCAACTTATTTTCGAAACCGTTCCAGATGATATTTTGCTGAAAAAAGCATTAAACTTGGACACGGCGATGAGCGAACAAGAGTATTTAGAGCACATCACCGAGCTCTCTACAAAAAATAAAATTTTTAAAACATATATTGGTTTGGGCTATCACCAATCCAATACACCTCCCGTAATTCAAAGAAACGTTCTTGAAAACCCAGGATGGTACACGGCTTACACCCCGTATCAGGCAGAAATTGCGCAAGGAAGGCTAGAAGCTTTATTAAATTTCCAAACCGTAATTAGCGATTTAACTGGAATGGAACTTGCAAATGCTTCCCTTTTAGACGAATCTACTGCAGCTGCGGAAGCAATGGCGTTGCTGCTAAACGTACGCGACAAGGAAAAGAAAAAGAACAATGCTTTAAAATTCTTCGTTTCTGAAGAAATACTTCCTCAAACCCTTTCTTTATTGCACACTCGTGCGGAGCCTTTAGATATTGAATTGGTAATTGGCAATCACGAAGATTTTGACTTTTCAGAAGGATTTTTCGGTGCTTTACTTCAATATCCAAGTAAGACCGGAAAAGTTTATAACTATAAAAGCTTCATTGAAAAAGCGAACGACAACCAAATTAAAGTTGCCGTTGCTGCAGATATTTTGAGCCTTGTAATGCTTGAGTCTCCAGGTCATTTTGGTGTAGATGTAGTTGTAGGAACCACCCAACGTTTTGGTATTCCTTTAGGTTATGGAGGTCCGCACGCGGCTTTCTTCGCCACAAAAGATGAATATAAAAGAAGTATTCCAGGAAGAATCATTGGTATAACCAAGGATACTGACGGAAATAGAGCGTTACGTATGGCGCTTCAAACTCGTGAGCAACACATAAAGCGCGATAAAGCAACTTCAAACATTTGTACTGCACAGGTTTTGTTGGCTGTTATGGCTGGAATGTACGCTGTTTATCACGGGCCAGAAGGCCTAAAATATATTGCAAACAAAGTACATACAGGAGCCTTAACTCTTGCAAATGCTTTGGAAAAATTAGGTTTCGAGCAAATAAACGATACCTATTTTGATACTATCGCCATAAAAACAGATGCTACCAAAATTAAGTTTTTGGCTGAAGCCAAGGAAGTAAACTTCTACTATCCAGATGACGAAACAGTTTCAATTTCTATAAATGAAACTACTACTATAAAAGATCTCAATAAAATAGTCGCAATCTTTTCAGAAGCTAATAAAGGAGATTTTCAAAAAATTACTGAGTTAGAAACTGGCAATAAAATTCCAGAAGAAATTGCTCGTAAAACAGAATTTTTACAACAGGAGGTTTTCAATAAGTACCATAGTGAAACCGATATGATGCGCTACATCAAAAAACTGGAGCGCAAAGATCTTTCATTGAACCACTCTATGATTTCTTTAGGTTCTTGTACTATGAAATTGAATGCTGCTGCAGAAATGCTTCCTTTAAGCGACCCGATGTGGGGAAATATGCACCCATTCGTTCCAATAGAACAAGCTGAAGGATACCAAATAGTTTTAAAGAAACTAGAAAAACAACTTACTGAAATTACAGGTTTCGCTGGCACCTCTTTGCAACCAAATAGTGGTGCACAAGGTGAATTTGCTGGTTTGATGGTTATTCGCGCTTATCACGAATCTCGCGGTGACAATCATAGAAAAATTTGCTTGATTCCATCTTCAGCTCACGGAACAAACCCTGCAAGTGCTGTAATGGCCGGAATGAAAGTGGTAGTTACAAAAGCCAACGAGGAAGGCAATATTGATGTTGACGATCTTCGCGAAAAAGCGATAAAACACAAAGACAACCTTGCCTGTTTGATGGTTACCTATCCTTCAACTCACGGGGTATATGAGTCTGCAATTCGCGAAATAACAAGTATTATTCACGAAAACGGCGGACAAGTTTATATGGATGGTGCAAACATGAACGCACAGGTTGGATTAACACATCCTGGCGCTATTGGAGCAGACGTATGCCACTTAAACCTTCACAAAACATTTGCCATACCTCACGGTGGTGGTGGTCCAGGTGTAGGCCCTATTTGTGTTGCAGAGCAGTTAGTTCCTTTTTTACCTTCAAACCCAGTAATAAAAACTGGAGGAGAAAAAGCTATTTCAGCAATTTCTGCAGCGCCTTATGGAAGCTCATTGGTTTGCTTGATTAGCTATGCATATATCTGCATGCTTGGTGTAAATGGTTTAAAGAAAGCTACGCAACACGCAATATTAAATGCCAACTATATTAAAGAAAGACTTAACGGTCATTATGAAGTTCTTTATGCTGGAGAACGCGGTCGTGCTGCTCACGAAATGATTGTGGATTGCCGCCCGTTTAAAGCAAAAGGAATTGAAGTTACAGACATTGCAAAACGTTTAATGGATTATGGTTTTCACTCCCCAACGGTTTCTTTCCCTATCGCTGGAACTTTGATGATTGAGCCTACAGAAAGCGAAAGCAAAATGGCTTTAGATCAATTTTGTGACGCAATGATTTCCATTAGAAAAGAAATTGAAGCTGCAGATAAAGACGAACCAAACAACGTTTTGAAGAATTCGCCTCACACTTTGCAAATGCTTACAACAGATGATTGGAAATTTCCGTATAGCAGACAAGACGCAGCATTTCCGCTGGAATATGTTACTGAAAATAAATTTTGGCCAACCATACGTCGCGTAGATGACGCTTTTGGTGATAGAAATTTAGTTTGCACTTGCGCACCGATTGAAGCATATATGGAAGCTTAAAAATAAGTGTTCAAAACACAGTATTCAGAAGTCAGTATAAAGCACAATTAAGTACTGATTTCTGAACACTGAACACTGATTACCGAATTTTCCGTACTTTTAACCAAACTTTTCAACAATATGAATGTCAAGATAACAGGCATAGGAAGTTATATTCCGAGCGAAATTGCGAAGAATGAACATTTCGGGAAGCATCATTTTTACAATGATGACGGCACTCGCTTTGGTCAAGAAAATGAAACTATCATTGAAAAGTTCAAAGCTATAACGGGTATAGCCGAACGTAGGTACCTACCTAATAATCTAAATACTTCAGACATTGCAGCTTTTGCAGCAGAAAATGCAATCAAAAGTGCAGGTGTCAACAAAGAAGAATTAGATTATATAATAGTTGCTCACAACTATGGCGATGTAAAACACGGTTCTGTACAGAGCGATACGGTACCCAGCATTGCAACTCGTGTAAAACATAAACTTCAAATTAAAAACCCAAGTTGTGTAGGTTACGACATGCTTTTTGGATGTCCTGGTTGGATAGAAAGCATGATACAAGCCAACGCCTTTATAAAATCAGGTATCGCTAAAAGATGCTTGGTAATTGGCGCCGAAGCACTTTCTCGCGTGGTAGATCCACACGATCGTGATTCTATGATATATAGCGACGGTGCAGGTGCTGCGATTGTGGAAGCTTCCGAAGAAGAAGGAGGTATTCTTTCTCACGTAAGCGCAACTTATGCGTTTGACGAAGCTCATTTTATATATTTTGGCGAAAGCAACAATCTAGAGAAAAAAGACAATCGCCGATACATAAAAATGTATGGCCGTAAGATTTATGAATTCGCTCTAAGCCACGTGCCCGATGCAATGAAAACATGCCTTGAAAAAAGTGGTTTGGGAATAGATGAAGTGAAAAAAATCTTTATCCACCAAGCCAACGAAAAAATGGACGAGGCTATCGTTAACCGTTTTTATAAACTATACGGTAAAACTGCACCCGATAAAATTATGCCTATGAGCATAAATAAACTTGGTAATAGCAGTGTAGCTACGGTACCAACTCTTTACGATCTGGTATTAAACGGTGAGTTAAAAGGCCATTCAATCCAAAAAGGCGACGTTGTTATTTTTGCAAGTGTAGGCGCAGGAATGAATATTAATGCCATCGTTTATAAAGTTTGAAATAATCCAGAATTATGAATTCTGAATTCTGAATTAAAGAAAATGTACGAAGATAGATTTCCGAAGAAGCGATACAATCACACCCTAAATTTTCTGAACGACGTTATTTCCAAAGATGAAAAAATCTTGGATTTAGGGGTTACTAATCCGTTTTCTGAAATACTTTTAAAAGAAGGTTTTAACGTTACAAATACTAAAGGACAAGATCTTGATCTTGAAACCGAAGTTGTTAAAACAAATGATTACGAAGTAGTAACTGCCTTTGAAATTTTTGAACATTTAGTTTCTCCTTTCAATGTTTTGAAGGATATTGAAGCAAAAAAATTGGTCGCTTCTATTCCGCTAAAACTGTGGTTTACTAATGCCTACAGAAGTAAAACAGATAAGTGGGATCGCCACTATCACGAATTTGAAGATTGGCAATTTGATTGGTTGCTCGAAAAAGCTGGCTGGCGAATTGTGAAAAGTGAAAAATTCACCAATCCCGTAAACAAATTAGGAATTCGCCCAATTCTACGCAGATTTACACCCAGATATTATTTGGTTTACGCTGAGAAATTGTAACTATTGTTTTATTAGTTTAAAACTTTTTGAATTTCCGTTTTCTAAAGAAATTCTTACCACATAATTACCAATTGGCAGATAAGAGACATTAAAAAGGTTATTACTCAAATTATCATAAGTAACAACCAATCTTCCGTTTATATCAAATATTTGAATATGGGTAACATCAGCTAAACTGTTAAGACTAAAGGAGTTTTTAAATGGATTAGGGTAAAGAAAAAAGTTGTTTAATTTATTATCTATTTCTTCAATAGACAGAATAGCTCCAAGCTGTAAAATCCAAGCGCTTCCCTTTTCAGAACCTCCTTCATTATCAGAATAGGCACCCACAGCTATGCTGCTTTGTTCTGAAAGCCTCCCAACATTACTTACGCTAAAACCAAATGAATCTCCTTCCTCAATATCACCATCAAAATGCTGAAGCCCTTCCGTATACTTCACATAGCTATTTACAGTACCGTCAAAATTCAGATTAAGAATATAAAAAGCTCCAAAATTAAGCGCCCCGTTCTCACGATAACCTCTTGCGCCAACGACTATTTCAGTCAGTTCATCACCATTTAAATCTCCCATCAAATCAATTGACTTTCCAAAAAACATTTCGTCATTGAATTCAGTATCAAAATCTCCATCAGTATCGCTAATTTTTTGCAAGTTATTGACCGTGCCGTCTGTATTCATAAACAAGATATAAACCGCACCTCTACTATAGCCTCCGTCATTATCACGATAAGCACCCACGGCCAAATCAATAATTCCATCGCCATTAATGTCTCCAATATTCGCAATTGATC
The DNA here is from genome assembly GCF_058068205.1 of Aequorivita sp. IT1282. NCBI lineage: Bacteria > Pseudomonadati > Bacteroidota > Flavobacteriia > Flavobacteriales > Flavobacteriaceae > Aequorivita > Aequorivita sp. IT1282. The sequence goes on from NZ_JBYRHR010000006.1 coordinate 183,429, forward strand.
CCCCAAAATAATCACCCTCTTCTAAGGCGCCATTTAAACCACCTTGCGTATCACTTATTTTTTGATAATTTTTTACCGTTAAATTAGCATTAAGAAAGAGGATATAAACTGCACCCCTATCCGACCCACCGTCAGGATCTCTTCTAGCCGAAACCGCGATATCCTGAATTCCATCGCCATCTAAATCTCCAATAGCTTCAATATCCGTCCCAAACACATCCTCATCACCTAGTGGCGCGTTAAATCCACCTTCAGTATCACTAATTTTAACGTGAGAATTTACAGTTCCATCATTATTTAAGGATAGAATCCAAGCAGCTCCATGCCAATAACCCCCATCTCCATCATATTCTGCACCGACACCTATTTCTATTAATCCATCATTATTTATATCTCCTAAATATGATATAGAGGTTCCGAAAATATCCCATTCATCTAACTGCCCCTCAAAACCACCTTCTACACCACTAATTTTTTGATAAGTATTTACAGAACCTTCAATATTTAGGAAAAGAATATAAACAGCTCCATGATTAAATCCGCCATCATCATCCTTAATCGCAGATATAGCCACATCATTGATTCCGTCACCATTTAAATCACCAATTCCTTCAACAGAATACCCAAACCAATCCTCTATATCTAAACTACCCGTAAAACCTCCAATTTCAAATCCAATTTTTTCATAAATAACAACATCATAAACCTGTGCGTTGATTGAATTAAACAGGATAAGCGCCAAAAAAAATAATATTTTGTGCATAACAGAAATTTTAAATTTATACAATATCAATAAATATATAATATTTTTACTAAATGAAGATTTATATTATCATACCTGCCCATAATGAAGAAGCATTTATTGGAACATTACTCCAGTCCATTGTTGAGCAAACTCTTCTTCCAAATAAAGTAATCGTGGTAAACGACGCTTCAATGGATGGTACTCAAAATGTCATTAATCAATTTTCAGAAAAATATTCTTTTATTGAAAGCGTTTTTCTTAATTCTGAAGCGCTTCACGAACCCGGAGGTAAAGTAGTCAACGCTTTCTACAAAGGTTTTGAAACTCTTGACGCCAATTTTGACCTCATTGGCAAATTTGATGCAGATCTTATTTTACCGGTAGATTATTTTGAAAAAGTGTTAGCTTTATTCACTTCCGATGATAAAGTAGGCATTGCCGGCGGCAACCTTTATATTGAAAGAGAGAACGGCTGGGAGTTTGAAGCCATCTCAGAAAAAACAAAAGTCCGTGGCCCAATAAAATTATACCGGAAACAATGTTTTGAAGAAATTGGCGGTCTCAAAAAATCAATTGGTTGGGATACCGTAGACGAGCTTCTCGCTAAATATCACGGCTGGGATGTAAAAACTGATACTTCACTTCACGTAAAACATCTAAAACCTACGGGCAAGGTTTACACAAAAGCCTCCAAATACAAACAAGGCGAAGCATTTTATAAAATGCGCTACGGGTTTTGGCTCACTTTTATCGCTTCAGCAAAACTCGCTGCCAAAAAAAATAGTTTTCAGTTTTTTGTAGATTATATGAAAGGGTATCAAAAAGCTAAAAAAGACAAAGGAAATAGGGGTTTTATTGTTTCAGAAAAAGAAGGCGAGTTTATTAGAAAACTGCGCTGGAGAAATATTCGAAAGAAATTCGGTATTCAATCATAATTTTTTCAGCCTTAGATTCGTGGGGTTATTGCACAAAGCACTGAGATTCACGAAGGAAAATTAAGTCCGCAATTTTCAATCTTGAAACCTGAAACTTTTAGTTACAACAACATCTCCTTAACATTTAATCGCAGTTTAATTCGTTATTTTTGCTCGCAAAATTTTATCAATGAAATTCAAACTTTCTATCCTCTCAATTCTCCTTTCTTTTGCGCTACTTTCAACTTCTTGTGTTTCTGTTCAAGTAAAAGACAATACGGTTACTACAATTTCTTCGGAAGTAAAAAAACCTAAAAACATCATACTTTTAATTGGAGATGGCATGGGATTGAGCCAAGTTTCTACAGCTATTTACTACAAAGATGGTAAACCAAATTTTGAGCGTTTTAGTACTATCGGACTAAGCAAAACATCTTCTGCCAGCGCTTTGGTTACAGATTCTGCAGCTGGAGCCACTGTTTTTTCAACTGGCATTAAAACGTTTAACGGAGCAATTGGAGTTGACAAAGACACAATACAAGTACCAACAATTGTTGAACAACTATCAAAACGAGGCTTTGCTACGGGGATAATTTCAACTTCTTCCATTCAGCACGCCACGCCGGCAAGTTTTTATTCGCACGTAAAAAGCCGAAGAATGTATGAGGAAATCACCGAATTCGCGCCAAATTCTGGCGTTAATTTTTTCGCTGGCGGTGGGTTAAAATACTTCAACAACAGAAAAGACGGAAAAGACTTATTAGCTACAATGCGAGCTAACGGTTATGAAGTTATTACAGACCAACTTCCAAAAACGCCAAGCGAGAAAAACGAACTTATTTTACTTGCTGAAGATGCAATGCCGAAAATGAGTGAAGGCCGTGGCGATTTTCTTCCAATGGCAACAAAATTAGCTTTGGAAAAACTCTCCAAAAACGAAAATGGTTTTTTCTTAATGGTAGAAGGAAGCCAGATAGATTGGGGCGGACATAACAACGATGCCGATTATTTAATCCAAGAATTATTGGATTTTGACAAAACCTTAGGCGTTGCTTTGGACTTCGCTAAAGAAAATGGAGAAACACTTGTAATTGTAACCGCAGACCATGAAACTGGCGGTTTCACGCTGGCATCTGATGGTAGTGATTACAACAAAATAAAACCTTCCTTTTCTACCACTGGTCATTCAGGAACGATGGTGCCCGTTTTTGCTGAGGGTCCGGGCGCTTCCGTATTCAATGGAATTTTTGAGAGCATTGAAGTGTATTACAAAATGATGCGCCTTTTTGATAAATAAAAGCCAAAAAAAGCTTTTTCAATTATCAGTGCTCTAATTTTAGTATTTTAGCCATAGCTAGCGGTTATATGAAATATATACAAGATATTGGATCTTATTTTTTGATGCTTAAAAAGGTGTTTAGTGGTTTCACTAAAACATCTGTTTTAAAGCACCTTATTTTTAAGGAAATCAATGATCTTATCATTAGTTCCTTAGGGATTGTTGCCTTTATTTCCTTTTTTGTAGGCGGGGTTGTGGCAATTCAGACAGCTTTAAACATGGATAATCCTATCATTCCAGATAGTTTGATTGGTTTTGCAACACGACAGTCTGTTATTTTAGAATTTGCTCCTACTTTCATTTCCATAATTATGGCCGGAAAAGTTGGTTCATTTATTACCTCCAGCATAGGCTCTATGCGAGTTACAGAACAAATTGACGCGCTGGAAGTAATGGGAATTAATAGTCTAAACTACCTAGTTTTCCCAAAAATAGTAGCTTTAATGTTTTACCCCTTTGTTATCATTCTTTCCATGTTTCTCGGTGTTTTTGGCGGTTGGGTGGCTGGTGTTTATGGAGGTTTTACAAGCTCTGCTGCATTTATTGAAGGCGTTCAGCAAGATTTTATACCGTATCAACTGTTTTACGCCTTTTTTAAGACCTTTGTATTTGCATTTATTCTTGCAACCGTACCTTCTTGGCAAGGCTTTAATATGAAAGGTGGCGCATTAGAAGTGGGTAAGGCAAGCACCAATTCATTCGTGTGGACAAGTGTTCTAATTATTGCATCTAACTATATAATAACCCAACTCCTTTTAAGCTCATGATAAAAGTAGAAAACGTACATAAAAGTTTTGGGGATGAAGAAATTCTGAAAGGAATAACCACGGAATTTGATAAAGGAAAAACCAACCTCATTATAGGCCAGAGTGGTAGTGGAAAAACTGTTTTGCTTAAATGTCTAATAGGCCTTTTTAAGCCCGAGCAAGGTCGTATTTATTACGACGAGGATGCCATTCAAGATATGGATGACGAGCAGCAACGCAAGCTACGTGAAGAAATAGGAATGCTTTTTCAGGGTGGCGCACTATTCGATTCTATGAATATTGAAGAGAATGTAATGTTTCCGTTGCGTATGTTCACAAAACAGAAAAAGTCTGATATGCTGGATAGGGTGAACGAAGTTCTAAAACGCGTTAACCTTGAAAATGTAAATAAAAAATTTCCGGCAGAAATATCTGGGGGAATGCAGAAGCGAGTTTCTATTGCACGTGCAATTGTGAATAAACCAAAATTCCTTTTTTGTGATGAACCTAATTCTGGTCTCGATCCTAAAACGGCTACATTAATAGATACACTTATTCAAGAAATTACGCACGAATACGATATTACAACCGTCGTGGTTACACACGATATGAACTCTGTAATGGAAATTGGTGAGAAAGTGGTTTTACTGAAACAAGGCAAACTTGTGTGGCAAGGCGATAACGACGAGATTTTTAAAACCGATAACGAAGATGTAACCAGTTTTGTGTATTCTTCAGACCTCTTTAAAAAGATACGTTTAGTACAGTTAAAACAGGGCTAATCTGTATTAAGGATATTCTGAAACCTGAAGCGTATCGAGCTTCATTTTATATTTCAACCAAGCTTCAATCTTTTTTAAATCTGCTTTTCGTTCCTTAGAAGGCACGTTCTTTTTCCACCGCACATTAATTACAGGAAGCGTATCTGTAGTTTTAAAATTCGTGGTTATTTTATTTGAATAGCTAAAAGTTTCAATATTGTCGTAGTTAATTTTAATCTCTTCGCTTAACTGTTTAAAAGGTACATTTTGAACCTTTAAATTTGCTACTTCGTTTTCCAAAAACCGAATTTTTTCATCCTTATTTTGAATAATTTGCTCATTCTTCACATATAAATCTTCCAAAATTCCAGCCTTTATTTCACCAGAAAGCTTCGCTGCCATTTCTCCACTTTGATCGGCACCCTGATAAATACGCAACTGAGTTCCTTCTAAATTTTCGGTTGCTTCCAATTCTTTCAACCAATCATTAATTTTATTCTGTGGCACCGGAAGTCCGATTAAATACACATCAATATTTTTCGACTTATAATCTTGCGTAAATTTTACTACTTCGGCACCTTCATAATTAATTACATTCTTTACGAAATCTTTCGTTTTATTTTCGAAAACCTGCTGATCTAATAATTTAAGAAACAACCAAACACTAGGCACCATTACAGCAATAGCAATCAACGATGCTACTTGTGCGGTTCGTCTTCTACGCTTGCTATTGGCGTAACGCACTAATGGAAATCGTAATATTTTTGAAACTATAAATGTGGAAAGCGCAATAAATACCGCGTTGATAGAAAACAAATAAAGAGCCCCTCCAGCATACGAAGCATTACCGACAGCCAAACCGTAGCCCACGGTACAAAGTGGCGGCATTAAGGCGGTAGCAATAGCCACACCGAATATTACACTAGCAATGGTTCCACTTTTTGTTTTTGCGACAATTAATCCCAAACCACCAAAAATTGCAATAAGCACATCCAAAATAGTAGGATAGGTTCTGGCCAGAAGCTCCGGGGTTTCTTCGGTTAAAGGTGAAAGTTTAAAGTATAGAAAAGCAGTAAGAACACTTAAAAACACCATCACTCCCAGATTAATAAGCGAGCGTTTTAATGTGTCTACATCATTAATTGCTACGGAAAGTCCAATACCCACGATTGGCCCCATTAATGGCGAGATAAGCATCGCTCCAATAACCACAGCTGCACTACTTACATTAAGTCCAATAGATGCCACAAAGATTGAAAAAATAAGAATCCACGCCGTATGCCCCTTAAAAGAAATATCTTTCTTTACAGCTTCAATAGTAGCATCTCGGTCTGAATCTGATCTAATATCAAAAAGCTCTATTAGGAATTTTTTGATGCTCTGCCACGTATTTAGTTTTACAGCTTCAAATTCCTCATCATTCGGAGTTATTTTAATATCCTTATTATTTTCCGTTGTAGCCATTACAAATATTTTTTGCCGAATTTTGTTGAAACCTCCTTCAGAAGTTCCTTAATTTCCTGCTCCTTTTTCTTCGGAAACAACAAAAGAACGTCTTCTTTATCCACTACAATATAGTCTTCAATGCCGTCTAAAACAACAAGTTTTTTCGAATCGGTAAAAATCATATTATTGCTTGAATTCTTTAAAAGAGTTTCAGCATTTACAACTGCATTTTGATCTTCAACTTTTTCTAATCTATCGTAAAGCGCACCCCAAGTGCCTAAATCGTTCCAATCGAAAGTCGCTTTTTTTACGAAAACATTTTTCGCCTTCTCCAAAATTCCATAATCAATCGAAATATTCTCTGCTTCGGGATAGTTATTTTCAATCCATTTATTTTCTTCGGAAGTATTTAAGGAAGTCATCCCTTTTGAAAATAAAGAATTCATTTCAGCCAAATGATTTTCAAAAGAAGCAACAATGCTCTTTACGCTCCAAATGAAAATACCAGCATTCCAAAGAAAATTGCCTGCAGCTAAAAACTCTTTGGCAGTGTTATAATCAGGTTTTTCGCGGAATTGCTTCACCGGTTTTATTTCGGAAGCCGCGTTTTTATCACTTTCAATATATCCGTAACCAGTATTTGGAAAAGTTGGCTCAATGCCTAAGGTTAGCAAAATATCTTCACGTTGGGCAGCATCAAAACAAGCTTGAATATCATTCGCAAAAGCGTCTTCATCTTCAATCCAATGATCGCTGGGCGCCACTAACATTAATGCGTTGGGATTTTCCTTTTTAATTTTTAATGCAGAAAGCAGAATACAAGGCGCAGTATTTCGCATCGCAGGTTCTAAAACCACTTGTTTGACTGAAATTTCGGGAAGTTGTTCCAACGTAATATCCAGATACTTGTCGTTAGTAAGAATGTGAATGTTTTCTGAAGGAATAATTTTGTTGAGCCGTGAAAACGTTTTTTGTAGCAACGTCTGCCCCGTCCCCAACATATCGTGAAATTGCTTTGGAAATTCTTGGGTGCTCATTGGCCAGAATCGAGAACCAATTCCACCGGCCATAATTACTGCGTAATAATTTTTGTTCATAGGAATGCCTGCGTAGGCAGGTATCTTTTAATTAATTTATCGCAGTTTCCTGCGTCCTGTTTTACTTAAGTACCGTTTGTCTTTAGTCCGATTTTTACAAATCTTTCAACTAATAAACTCATCGACTCATCTACTTATTGACTTAAGAATTCCACTTCTGCATTCGGATTAAAAAGATAGATTCTACCTGTAGAAACCTCTACACATTCAAACCGTTTCACTCGCTGGTTCCCGCGTTTAAAGATTTTACCATTGTACAATCTAAAATGCGCGCCATGAGGAATCTCAAAGATATAATTTTTATCGTTCTCGGGGTCAAACTGCTTTAGTGCAAGCGCCAATGCTGCGTCTGTGTCACTAGAAGCTTTCGGGTTTTTAAAATGCCGTGCCAACAAAGGCAATAATTGATTTGGAAAAACTTCTGGCCGTAAATACGGCAGCATTAATAACTGAAAAGTACGCTTCCATTCCAACCCGTGCGGTTTTATAGTGTGCCCATATTTTGTGAAAGCTTCCAAATGCGCTATTTCGTGAACTAGTGTAATTAAAAATCGGTATTTATTCAACGATGCATTTACGGTAATTTGATGCTGCCCATTGGCCATTTTTCGGTAGTCGCCGTGTCGAGTAACACGCTCATTTACAATTTTTAGATGAACATTATGAGTTTTTATCAAGTCAAAAGCCGAGGTCACCGAAGCCTGTGGAATATATTTTTCAAGAATTTGTGTCATATATCTGAAATGAGGGTTACCGTCCTCTTTTTGCTGCTCAAAAATACCGAGTATACATTAAAAGCAGGTGGATTTAGTAAAGAAAATATAAGCAATTCAAAAATAAACTCCACCTACTCCTTTTTATTTCAATCATTTATAATTTTTTATTTAAATCAATTCTAAATAGTCTTTGAAAATTAACAAAATCATAATAGATTTGCACCTTATTTAAAATCAATCCAAATAAAAATAGATATAAAATGAAATTTATACCAACACTACTTTTCATCTTTTGTGTTCAAATAACTTTTGCACAAGAAGTAGCTCAGATAACTGGAACAGTAAACGATATAGACAATAATCCAGTGCCTTTTGCAAGTGTTTACATTTCCGAACTTAAAAAAGGCGGAGCCGCAGACGAAAACGGAACTTTTACAATTTACAACATCCCTCATGGGCAGTGGCAATTAACGGCGAGTGCCGTAGGTTTTAAACCTGCCACTATCATAATTAATCCGAATGAAACTACCTTAAGCGGACTTCGATTTCAACTTAGTTTAGACAATGAACTGGACCAAGTTGAAGTTTTCGGAAACCGCAACGACCGTCCAGATAAGATTGAAACGCTTACTCGCCTACCGTTAAAAACCTATGAGCAAATTCAAAGTATCTCTGTACTTTCTGAAAAATTAATTGAAGATCAAGGCGCCTTAAGCATTTCAGAAGCTACTAAAAATGTTCCCGGGGTTTACACTTTTGCAACTTACGGAAACAAACGTGAAAGTATGTCGTCACGAGGGTTTAGAGGGATTCCTATTCTGAAAAATGGGGTGAGAATACATTCAGATTTTCGCGGTGTGGGTATTCTAACCGATATGCAAGGCGTAGATAATATTCAAGTTTTAAAAGGAACGGCTTCAATAACCCAAGGGGTTGCAACAGATTTAGGAAGCCCGGGTGGAATTATAAATATTGTTACAAAAACACCCAAATACACTACCGGCGGAAGTGTGAGTATTCGCGGTGGGAGCTTCGGACAAGTAAGACCAACTTTCGATGTTTATGGCCCACTGAATAAAGAAAAAAATATTGCTTTCCGTATAAACGGCGCTTTAGAAAGAGCCGATAGTTTTAGAGATTTCGTGGGAAAAGAAAGTTTCTACTTTAATCCTTCTTTTGAATGGAAAATAAATGAAAAGACAAAAGTAACCCTCGAATTAGATCATTATTACGACAGCCGAACCCCAGATTTGGGAACGGTAAACTTGGCAGAAAATGATGTAAACGCAATTTACGATCTTCCCCATTCGCAGTTTTTAGGGTTCGAGAATGACCGTTCCATAACGCAAAACACCACTTATGCCATTAGAATGGATCACGAATTAAGCGATAAATTAACTTTAAAAGGTGCCTTCTACAGTTCTTCTTTAAAGTTAAATGATAAAGGCGCAGGACTAAGTAAAACTATTGTTGAAAACGATGTTCCATTATACAATGTACGCCAGCGCAGTTATTCAACTTCTACGCGTGACGATAACAATAGCGTACTACAGTTTGATTTAATTGGAGATGATGTTTATACAGGCTCGATTAAACACACCTTCCAAGTTGGATTCGATTACCGTTCATCAGATTATAGCACTACCAGCCAATCTGCTGGTGTTTTGGATACTATAAATGTATTTCAAAATATTGAACACCGCTTACCAAACGTAACACTTGGTGAAGCTAGTTTAAACGGTGGAAAAACAAATTCTTTGGGCTTTGTGGCGCAGGATGTTATTTCGTGGAATGGTTGGCTTAAAACATTTTTGGGAGCGCGTTACAGTTCAACTGAAACAATTGCAGATGTCGAAAATACGCGCAGCGACGCCTTTAATCCGTTGGGAGGTATAATCGTTTCACCAATTAAAAATATAAATATTTTTGTTTCGTACACTAACAGTTCCTACCCGCGTTCAGCTTCCCGTTTAGGTCAAAATGGCGAAGAATTAGGCAATGAGCGCTACGATCAATTGGAAACTGGTTTTAAAACTACTTGGCTCAACGACCGTTTACGATTCAATTTAACGCTTTATAAAATAAATAATGAAAACATAAACCTTCCTGTTTATGACGAAACTTGGACAAATATTCTCTACTATGCCCAAGGTGGTAACGACCAGCGTCAAGGAATAGAAGTAGAACTTACCGGACGTCCGTTAGAAAACCTAGAATTAATTGGGGGCTACGCATATATCGATGCGCAATACAAAGAACACACCTCCTACGTATACGGTTCGGCCCCCTTAAATACGCCAAAGCATACATTTAACGCATACGCCAATTATTCTTTCAGAAATAATGCATTGGAAGGGCTTTCAGTTGGAGCGGGTGCATATTATACTGGAGAGCGCCCAATTAACGATTGGTCTTCAGGACCAGTAACACACGAAGGAATTGTACCAGGCCAAGAACCGTTTGATGTAGAAGCCTATACTTTGTTGAATTTGCAAGCGGAATATAAATTCAATCAAAATTGGAGCGTTCAATTTTTACTGAATAATGTGTTCGATAAAATAGGTTACAACGCATATAGAACTAGCTATATAAACCAAACCGATCCACGAAACTTTGCTGGAGTGCTACGCTATAATTTTTGATTGTTTGAGTTGTTAGTTGAAAAAGGCACGACCTAGGTTGTGCCTTTTAGTTGTAATAGAAACTCCTGGCAACCTAAGGTTTTATTAAAAATAAATTATGAAAAATAAAAAATACACCCTTCGGAAATTTATAAACGACGTGCACCTTTGGCTTGGAATAGGCAGTGGCATCATACTGCTAATAATCTGTCTAACAGGAACGGTTCTTACTTTTGAAGAAGAGATAAAAAATATTTTTGCCGAAGAAATAAGCGTTACTCCAACAGCGCAGCTTCTTCCAATAGAAGATTTAACAAATAAATTAGCTGCTGAAGGCGAAGTAATGCGTTTAACGATAAGTCCTGAAACCTCAAAGCCATACGAATTTTCGGTAAAAACGAGTAAAGAAGATAGGCGCGGCACAACCTTTTTTATGGATCAATACCAGGGAACTTATACAAAAAAAGCTCCCAATGTGCTCGACGGCTTTTTTATGACGATGTTTAAAATGCACCGTTGGTTATTATTAGATATTTCTATTGGAAGACCCATCGTTGGCGTGGCAACCATAATCTTTTTAATACTTTCCATCACCGGAATTGTGCTATGGTTTCCAAAGAAAAAATTAAAAAAACTGAAATGGAAACATCTAAAACCTGGATTAAAAGTTGCGTGGCGCGCAAAATGGAAACGTCTTAACCACGACCTACACGTTACGCTAGGATTTTATACCGCTATATTTTTAACTATAATGTCGCTTACAGGTTTGTTTTGGTCTTTTGAATGGTATAAAGATGCGGGAAGTGCCGTGCTAGGCACAGAAGTTTTTGCCGGTCGCAGTGGCGGACAAAAAATAGAATCTTATGTTGCGCCAGATAAAACGATTGTAGATTTTGCCGAAATATTAAACATCACCCAACAAGAATTACAATTTAAAGGCACTACTGTATTACAAATACCAAAAGCTGAAACAGAAATATTTAGCGTTAGAAAATACCACGATCAAGATTTTTTCCAAACTGCAACAGACGAGTTAAAAATTGATCGAGACGGTACTGTGATTTCAAAAGAAATTTTTTCAGAAAAACCATTGAATGTTCAAATTGCGAGTTCCATAAAAGCCATACATATGGGAACCATTTTCGGCTGGTTTTCAAAAACCATTTATTTTATTTCCTGCTTAATCGCAACAAGTCTACCTATAACTGGAGTGATTATTTGGCTAAATAAATTGAAGAAAAAACCGAAAAAACAAAGAAAAATTAAGGTGTAGTACTTGAAATTTGCAGTATTTTTCCGTTGTAAAACTTATTCCCCGTAAGGGAAAAATCGAGAATGTATTTTGCCATTTCAGTGGCTGAAAGTGGTGCATTAAATCCTGGGAAGGCTTCCGCAAGCATTTCAGTTTGCACAGATCCTAAAGCCAAAACGTTGAATGATGGACCCGTTTCTTTAAATTCTTCGGCTAGTAATTCGGTTAAAGTTATGATTGCACCTTTGCTGCTGCTATACGCGCTAAGTCCGGGGAATTTTACACTGCCTTGAATACCGCCCATACTGCTAATGTTCACGACGTGTCCATCTTTTTTCATAAATGGAAGCGTAGTTCTTATTAATGATGCAGGGCCAAAAACATTTACGTCATAGCTACTTTTAAATTCTTCGGAAGTAATTTCGGCAAAAGGTTTATTTACTAAATATCCAGCGTTATTTATTAAAACGTCAACAGACTGCATTGTTTTTTGAAGATACGAACTAAGTTTAATTATTTCAGATTCATCTGCAATGTCAAATTCCAGTGCTGTTACGTTTTTCAGTTTTAAATCTGAAATCGGTTTTGAATTTCGTGAAAGTGCTAAAACATGGTGTCCAGCTTCTGAAAATAGCTTTACCATTTCGAAACCGATACCACGGGAAGTGCCTGTAATTATAACGTTTTTCATGTTTTTAAAATTTGGTAGGCGCACGATTAATCGCGCGCCTACCGAAGAAATAGGTTATACAAACATCGTCACAGGATTCTCGATATACTGTCTTAATGTTTGAAGGAATTTAGCACCTGTTGCTCCGTCCACTGTTCGGTGGTCGCAAGCTAAAGTTACCATCATTGTATTGCCAACTGCAATCTGCCCATTTTTTACAACCGGTTTTTGAACGATTGTACCAACAGATAAGATTGCAGAGTTAGGCTGATTTATTATTGAAGTAAATTCTGTAATACCAAACATTCCAAGGTTGGAAACTGTAAACGTACTACCCTCCATTTCCTGCGGAGTTATTTTTTTATTACGCGCTTTTCCGGCAAGTTCTTTTACTTGCCCGCCAATTTGAGAAAATGTCATTTGGTCTGCAAATTTAAGTACAGGAACCAGCAAACCTTCGTCCACAGCAACAGCAACACCAATATGAATATGCTTCGCTATTCTTGTAGCTTCTGGCGTCCATTGGCTATTTACTTGCGGATGTTTGCGCAATGCCATTGCACAGGCTTTTATAACCATATCGTTGAAAGATATTTTAACATCTGGGTCGGCATTTATTGCTTCGCGAGCGGCAATTGCGTAATCCATATCTAACTCAACCGTTAAATAATATTCTGGCGCGGTGAATTTAGATTCCGCCAAACGTTTGGCAATAGTTTTTCGCATTTGAGAATTTTTCACTTCCTCAAAGCTTTCAGTTCCTACTGGAGTGTAAGCTTGCCCACCACCTGCAGCAGGTTGGTAATTTTCAATATCGCTTTTTACAATGCGGCCGTTTTCTCCACTTCCGCGCACTTGGCGTAAATTGATTCCTTTCTCTTCAGCCAATTTTTTAGCCAAAGGCGAAACGAAAATGCGACCTTCATTTGTAGTTTGTGAAGATGATGAATTGCCTTTGCTCTCCGTAGTTTTCGTTGGAGCAGAGCCCTTATCCTCCGTAGCTTTAGCGCTAGATTCTTTTTTGTCAGCCGCAGATTTAGCGGCAGCGGTTTCTTTTTTATCTGAAGATTTTCCGCCCTTTTTTAAGTTTTCAACTATTCCAGAAACATCAGTTCCTTTAGGGCCAATAATTGCAAGTACTGCATCAACGAGAGCAGATTCGCCTTCGCCTATGCCTATTTTTAAAAGCGTTCCGGTATAGAATGATTCAAATTCCATCGTTGCTTTATCGGTTTCGATTTCGGCAAGAATATCGCCTTCTTCTACTTTATCGCCTTCTTTTTTAAGCCAAGATGCGACTGTTCCCTCAGTCATTGTATCGCTTAAACGTGGCATCGTTATAATTTCAACACCATCGGGCAACTCGGCATCGCTCGATGACCCCTCATCTGAATTAGAAGAACTATCAGATTTCTCTTCCGAATCATCTTCGGAAGCTTCCTCATTGTCATCATCCTTAGCTTCAGTTTTATCCTCCTTTTTATCTGAAGATTTGCCACCGATTAAATCTGATATATCCTCGTCTTTCTCTCCAATAATCGCCAAAAGTTTATCAACAGCTGCGGTTTCGCCTTCACTAATTCCTATATAAAGCAGCGTTCCTTCATGAAAAGATTCGAACTCCATTGTGGCTTTATCAGTTTCAATTTCGGCTAGAATATCGCCTTCCTTCACAGTATCGCCCACTTTTTTAAGCCAGCTTGCTACCGTTCCTTCTTCCATGGTGTCGCTCAAACGCGGCATGTTTATTACTTCTGCCATTTCTTATAATTTATCTGATATAAACGGGTAATTTTCCTGTTCGTAAACAGCATCGAACATCAGGTTCTTATCTGGGTATGGAGATTCATCTGCGAATTTCTCGCATTCCTCTACCATAGCTTTTACTTTTTTGTCAATTTTTTTTATCTCAGCTTCGGTTGCCCATTTATTTTCATAAATCTGGTGAAGCACATATGTAATTGGATCTTCTTCCTGTTTTTTGGCAACTTCTTCTTTGGTACGATAATGTTGCGCATCACTCATTGAGTGACCGCGGTAACGGTAGGTACGCAATTCTAAAAATGTTGGGCCATCGCCACGACGCGCACGTTTAATTGCTTCGTCCATTTCCTTTGCAACCACTTCTGGTTTCATTGCATCAACTGGCTTACAAGGCATTTCGTACCCTAAACCAAGTTTCCAGATATCTGTGTGGTTTGCAGTTCGCGCTACGGAAGTTCCCATTGCGTAACCATTGTTTTCAACACAGAATACTACTGGAAGTTTCCAAAGCATTGCAAGGTTAAAAGTTTCGTGAAGTGAACCTTGACGTGTTGCGCCATCTCCCATATATGTTAGCGTTACAGCGTCTCTATCAAAATACTTATCGGCAAATGCCAAGCCAGCACCAAGTGGAATTTGTCCACCCACAATACCGTGCCCACCATAAAAACGATGTTCCTTAGAAAAAATATGCATGGAGCCACCCAAACCTTGAGAGGTTCCGGTGCTTTTTCCATAAAGCTCTGCCATTACTTTTTTAGGATCCACACCCATCCCGATAGGTTGTACGTGATTTCGATATGCTGTAATCATTCGGTCTTTGGTGAGGTCCATAGCGTGCAATGCACCTGCTAAGACAGCCTCCTGACCGTTGTAGAGGTGTAGAAAACCTCTTACTTTTTGATTGATATAAACTTGGGCTAATTTATCTTCAAATTTGCGCCAAAAGAGCATGTTTTCGTACCAATCGAGGTACGTTTTTTTGGTGATTTTCTTCATCTATCTGCGATAAGTTTTTCCCAAGGGGAAAATTTATTAAACGGATAACAAAAGTAGCACTTTATAAGTAGAAAATACAAATTACAAATCCCAAAAACCAAATCTTAAATAAACTTCAAATATCAAAAACCAAATTCCAAATAAATCACAAAAATGAAAAGTGAAAATTCAATTAAATGACAAGTCCACTTGAAGGAAGAGTTGCCAATTATAATTTGAAATTTATTAGATGTGTTTTAGAATTTGGTGCTTTTTTATTTTAGAGGTATTTAGCATCAAAGCCAAGCGGTAGTAAATCCATAACCGAAGCAACTTTTACAATTTTTCCTGTTTCGCCCATAAAGTAAATGGCGATTGGTGAATTTTGCTTTTGCTCATATTCTGCCATGGATTGCCTACAAGCGCCACACGGACCAATAGGTTCTGTTAGCATTTGACTGGATGAACTGGCAGAAATAGCCATTGCTTTAATTTCTTCATTAGGAAAAAGAGCTCCCGTATGAAATATAGCAACGCGTTCCGCACAAAGACCCGAAGGATAAGCTGCATTTTCTTGGTTACTGCCGATTGGAATTTCACCAGAAGATAGCTTTATAGCAGCACCCACCTTAAAACGTGAATAAGGCGCATAAGCGTTTTCACGTGCTTGCTGCGCCTTAATCATTAATTCATGAATGTCTTTTGGAAGTTCTGAAATATCTTCAAAAACCACCAAATCGATTTCAATTTTTTGTTTTTTCACTTCTTAAATGATGAGTTTAGTTGTTCAAAAATAGAATTCCTTTTAAAGTCTCTAAATTTTTAAACACTCAACTATTAAACTTTTTTATTAATATTCGTCGTACTCATCTCCAAAATTAAACGTCAAACCAAAACGAAGGGTACCGTCTAATGGGCTGTTTGCTAATTTTGAGGTTGAGAATAAGTAAGAGATATCAATATTTATTGCGGTGTAACGGAAACCTGCACCAAAGGACATAAACTTTCTACTTCCTTTATCGTCACTTTCGTTGAAATACCCAGCACGGAAAGCAAATACATCTTGGTACCAGTATTCAGCACCTAAAGCCCAAGTAAATTCTTTTAATTCTTCGCTGAAACCGTCGGGTGCATCATTAAATGAAGAGAACATTCCACCGAAGAAACTTTCGTTGTAGTAATCATCTTGATTGTTTATAGATCCGTCGTTGTTTGAATCGCTTGGAGTAGGCACTAATAGTTTGTTAACCTGAGTAGAAACTCCAACTTTGTTGTATTCGTCTAATATGAAATCGAATCCACCACCTAAACCAAGGTTTGTTGGAAGGCTACTTTCTGAACCAACTTCGTCATACTTTAATTTTGGACCTATGTTAGAAATATTGAAACCCATTCTCCAACGACCGTCAAAATCGTCATAAGGTATTTCTTCACTTTGGTAATACCCTGCAATATCTACCGCAAAAGTACTTGCTGCAGACGCATCTGCCACTGCGGTTTGAAGTTTTAAATCTGAACGTATATAACGACCTGCAACAGCCATTGCGAAACGCTCACTAAGTCTAAGTGAGTAGGATACATCAAAAAGCAATTCGTTTGGTTTAACCAACAAAGGCTCTTCATCTGCAGTTTGGCGTAATTCTATTTCTCCATTGCTGAAATATCGGAAACTTGCTCCAACAGCACTACGCTCGGTTAATCTATTATAATAGGTAATGTTACCCAAAAATATATCGTTCACCAATTTGCTTAAGTAAGGTGTGTATGTAACACCAACGCCTTGTTTTGAAAGTGAAAAAGCGTATTTTGCTGGGTTCCATTGTTGTGAAAAAGCATCTGCAGAGGTAACAACCCCTATATCTCCCATACCGGCGGCACGAGGGTCGGCAGCAATTAGTACAAAAGGAACACCTGTAGTTATAACTCGATTCTCGATTCCTGTATTATCTTCTTGTGCTACAGATTTAAACGCTACAAGGCCTAACAAAATTGGAATAAGTAATTTCTTCATATTAAATAATTTTGAGCAAATATAATTTTAATTTTTATAGAATAACGAGTTTCTCAAATTTTTCAACCCGCTGATTTGTTAACGCAGTTTTAACTGTAATCTTGTACACATACACACCTTTTCCGATACGATCGCCAAAATCATCACGTCCGTCCCACGTAATTTCGCGACATAAATAACTGCCGGATGGTGGCAAGGTAGCGTTTTTGGTCCAAACCACTTTTCCGGTTACAGTGAACACTTGAACTTGTACATCTAAGGTCTCATCTGGTCTGTTGTGGTTAAACCAAAACTGAGTATAGTTCACAAATGGGTTCGGGTAATTGAGTACGCGTGTAATTTCTAGTTTATCGCTACCTGCAACTATAAATTGAATTTCGGCAGTAGATGAGTTATTATAAACATCCCAAGTTTTTAAGGTTAGGGTATGCAATCCATCTTCAAGATCGCGGAATTTAAAAGTAGTCTGCCCTTTTGAATAATCATCAACATCGGCTTGGTAAAATTCATTTAATACAAATGGATTGGATTCATCACCGTCCAAAATAGCTACAATATCATGACCAATACCACTAGCGGTATTAATACCATTAGAATCTTCAAGTTTTGCGAGTAACATTGGGGAATCATCTGTAATTCCGCCCGAAACAAAACTTTCATCGTTCATATATAGTTTAATTAATGGACCTTCGTTGTCTTCGGGTGCATTTTCATTTAATCCGCCAACGTTCAAGTCTAAATTTACTCCAGCTTGATCTTCAAGCACGTTATCTCTTTTTGCATATAGACTAACCCGTCCTTTACCCACGGGTATTTGAATATCTCGAGGAACTACAAATTCGAATTCAAAAAGACCTTTAGAAACGGTTGCCTTCCCATTAAATAGCACTTCGCCCAAGGTGGTGAAATCCATTATAAAGTTGAAGTTATCGTTGTCTAATGTTTGACGCATTACGTTTTTATCGAACACCTTTGCTTCAAGTATACCATTGTAGTCTGCCATTAGCATGCCCGCTTCATTTACAACTTCGCCTGCAAGTTTTATTTTACTTAGAGCCTTAAGTGTATCTGTGGACTGACCAATAGGCAAATCATTTAACATTGTAAGACGAATACTTTTTTTAGGAAAAGCGAGATGCATTGCAGGATCGCCTACGTAGAAAACCACACGTCTTAAATCGCTATCTATTTCTTGTTTGGAAAGTCGCAACCCTTCTGCCGGTGTATTTGGCACATCCATATTGTATCCGAAAAGGTTGTTTGCGAGGAGCTGATTGAATGTTACCCCAGTAGAAATATAAATTGCTCGTGTTGTAGTAACTAAAGAAATAGCACCCCCTTCTTTGTTTTGATAAGTTAATTCTCCCGCAGTGATTCGCAGCGGATTATCAAATTTTGTGAACTCGCAAGTAACGGTAATAACACAAGGCAAGTTATCTTTATTCTTGAAGTTTTGGGCGGTTTCTTTAGTATAGATATATTCTGCAGCAAGGCCATCTTCGCCCCCGTGACCAAAATAATCAATGATTATTGCCCCAACATCAAAGGCGCTTATAATAGCCTTATTAACCTCTGGATAGCGACTTCCTCCCGCCGAAGCTTCTTGTTGATAGGCATCTGCATGAATTTTCTTTACGTTTATAAACGGCTTTTCAATTGAAATCTCATCGCCCAAAGCATCCAATTTTAACTCCAGTTGCTCCTCGTTTTCTTTATCAATATCATCTGAAATAAGTACAAAATTAGTTCTCCAATTACCATAAGAACTTTCCGATGTATATTTTATTATTTTATCTACCATGGCATTGGCCATAGAAACATTGTCTGCGAGTATTCTACCCATTGCAATATCTAGCAAATCGATGTCGCTACTACCAGAACCTATAGTTCCTTCACATTCGTCCATGCTTCCAAAGAAGTCGTCAGACATAAATGATTGTGCAATACTTACACCCGTAAGCGTTTGAAATGTTGGGACAATATTATTGTTATTTGAAAGCCTATTTTTATAATCTATGGAAGCATCCCCGATAATTCCCAGATATTTTACGCGTTTTGCTTCTGTGGAGGCATTGTTATATACATAACGAACAAAATTCCGAATAGCACCAATATCCTGACGGCCACCACCAAATTCTTCATAAATTTTATCTGTGGTTACCACTTTCACATTTAGACCTTGCAAACTTTTATGATAGGTTGCCAACCGCAATGCAGGCTGAATAAGAAAAGGTGCTGTAATAATTAAATAGTCTACGTCTTGAAAATTTCCGGAACCATCTTTAAAAATAGTTCCCTTCAAATTTTGATTCCGAACTACTGATTGTGCAGTTTTAAGTGGAACTAAATAATTATTTGTGCCAACTGCAACATATTCGCGTACCTCGCCTAAAGTCTGCTTAAAGCCGAAAGAAGACGCATTGCCTTCATTTTGTTTTGAAGTAATAAACTGCATATCGGTTACATCCCAAACTTGAGAATATTGCGATGCATTAGTTAATTGATACTCGCCAACACCTGTTAGCGTTGCAGCTTTATTATATCTAAAAGGTAATTGACCATCTACACCGCTTAGTGTTCTAACAGCCCATAAACCTATATAATCTAAATAAGCTATGCTCGATGGATTGCCACCGTTGCTATACATTAAATCTACTTGTACAGATTCGCCATTGGCCGGTATCTCTTCGTAATAAGTATCCAAGTCTAAAAGTCCTCCTACCCCCAACTGGCGAAATATTATTGGGTCCAAAGTAGTGCTGTTTACAGTTACTGCCATTGTAGTTACACTCTCGGAAGCCGCAGCAGTTTTAATTGTAAGCTGCATTGGTTTGCTTGAAACTATGTTGGGAAATTCAAAATTGAAGCTTTGATCATTTTTAATATCGAATCGATTGCCGAACCATTTTCTTCCCAATTTCGTAGGACTTTCTTCATCTTTCTCGTGAAATTGATAATCGTCAAATTCATTTATAGTAAATTCAACTGTCCCAGTTGGCTCCACCATTGGCCGAACGCGTTTTCCAGCATTGCCACTAACAGTTACGTAATAAAAAGAGTCGTCGCTATATGGATTTAAATTTGAATCATTTTCTTCAACATAACCGTTTGTACTGGTTCCATAAAACAAAATATAATCGCCACTATCAAAAGATCCGTCTTCTTCGCCCACAACCTGAATAGCATTTTCCGGAAGATCAAAAAATTTATTTTCAGAATTAAGTAACGGCAACGATTGTCCGCCGAAACCAAAAACCTTTAAATTTCTTGGATTAATTCCGTCAGTGTTCATGCCTAAACTACTTAGGAACGATTTATCTATTTTATGAATTCCAGTTTCTTCAACCTTAAATTTATACCAATCACCCGTGGCAAGTACGGAGTTTGTTATTTCTGGAGTGTAATCTGTACAAGGCGGAGAATAACGGTAGTTAACATCAATAGAAAGTACCTTTTGGTACCCGCCGCCTGTTTTTACTATTGGAGAAATCTTTAACATTGTGAAAAGTTTTTCCCTAGAACGAGAACTTCCAATAGTATATTCAAGATTATTCGGCACTAAGTCTGTGTCTATTTTACTCAATTCTACCGAAGAAATGGGTCCATAACCCACATTGGTAATCGTTACAGAGCTTTTATCGGCAAAATTGCCGTCTTCCCATTTTGTTTGATAAGTAACAACCTCCTTGTTTAATTGCAACTTTAAGGCTGCTATTGCCCTTTGCTTAGACGAAGCTGCCGTTTCAGGATTGCCTATAGTATTTACCGTTGGTTTAGAGTCTCCCCAATCTATTGTTATATTTTTCGATTGAGCCATTCCTATAAAAGGAAGTATTATAAAAATAAAAAGAAGTATCGCTTTTCTCATTAGTACCAATAACGCTTCAAATATACACTTAGTATAACACATTTTTTAAAGTTTTCTATCTTGACGAATTAGGATAATAATTTTAAAACTAATACGTTTGCATTCTTGATTGGTCTCAAAACCTTTTAAAACCCTACAGCGCAATAATAACAAAATATTATTGTGATTTTGTCGTTAATTACTATATTGCGAACCCAATTTTATCATATTTGAATCTATGATGTTAAGAAAAAACCTAACACTTAAGTTATTAGTTACTTTAATAGCAACCACATTTTTAGTAAGTTGCAACAAATCCAGAGACTACAAAGACAGTTCTCGAGCCACTGGTTGGAAAATGAACGCCAAAGAAGGTGGTTTTCAATACAACCCAAAATCTAAAGAGCAAGAAACGGGCCCAGGCCTTGTATTTGTTGAAGGTGGAACCTTTACGATGGGTAGGGTTCAGGATGATCCAATGCACGATTGGAACAATTCGCCAAACCAACAACACGTTCAATCCTTTTATATGGATGAAACTGAGGTTACAAACTTAATGTACCTTGAATACCTAGATTGGTTGAAAAAAGTGTTCCCTCCATCTAATGAAAATTTCAGAAGAATTTATGAAGGTGCGATTCCCGATACGCTTGTTTGGAGAAACCGTTTAGGTTTTAACGAAGTAATGACTAATAATTATCTTCGCCATCCCGCCTATGCAGATTATCCTGTAGTAGGTGTTAGTTGGATTCAAGCAGTTGAATTTAGTAACTGGAGAACAGATCGTGTAAACGAAATGGTGTTAGAAAATGAAGGCGTTACCGTTCGCAACGCTCGTTACGATGTAGAACCAGGACAGACTTTTAACACAGAAACATACTTAAACGCTCCAACACTAACTTACGGTGGTAACGATTCAATTACCCGTGGTGGAAAAAAATCTGAATCTATTGCTAAAAGAAGTAAGGATAGTACAAACTTATATATTCAACGTAAAGATGGATTGCTAATGCCGGCCTACCGTCTTCCTACCGAAACTGAGTGGGAATACGCAGCACTTGGTTTAGTTGGACTTCGTAATTATAATGCCTACAGAGGTAAGAAAAAATATCCTTGGGAAGGTCAATATACCCGCTCTGGAAAAAGAAAAACGCGCGGTGACCAAATGGCAAACTTTAAGCAAGGTGATGGTGATTACGGTGGAATAGCTGGATGGAGTGATGATGGTGCAGATATTACAGCAGAAGTAAAATCTTATGAACCGAACGATTTCGGGCTTTATGATATGGCTGGAAACGTTGCCGAATGGGTTGCAGATGTTTACCGCCCTATTGTTGACGACGACTTTAATGACTTTAACTATTACCGTGGAAACGTTTACACCAAAAATGCTATTGGCGAAGATGGAAAAGTAAAAGTTGTTACTATGGACTCTATAGTTTATGACACATTAAGCAACGGAAAAATCATTGCTCGCAACTTACCTGGAGAAATTTATCAAGTACCAGTTGACGAAAATGAAACTTATTTGCGTACCAACTTTTCTGAAAGCGATAATCGCGATTACCGAGATGGCGACAAACGTTCATCACGTTACTACCAATCGTTCGCTGATGAAGAAGGTGAAGGTGGTAATGGTGCCAACAGAATGTACAACTCCCCAGTTCAAAAAGTATTTGCAGATAGCACAGGCTCTTTAGATCGTCAATACGATAAATCTTCAAGCAGAACTACACTAGTTGACAATGAAGTACGTGTTTATAAAGGTGGTTCTTGGAGAGATAGAGATTACTGGTTAGACCCAGCTCAAAGACGTTATTTCCCACAAGATA
Source organism: Aequorivita sp. IT1282 (assembly GCF_058068205.1). NCBI lineage: Bacteria > Pseudomonadati > Bacteroidota > Flavobacteriia > Flavobacteriales > Flavobacteriaceae > Aequorivita > Aequorivita sp. IT1282. The sequence continues at coordinate 206,168 of NZ_JBYRHR010000006.1, forward strand.
TGGCAACAGACTATATTGGGTTTAGATGCGCAATGAGTCGCGTTGGTTCAAAATCGAAAAAAGGCAAACGCCCAAGAAATTAAAATTTCAAAAATTATAAAAAACCCTCCTTGGCATACAGCTTCGGAGGGTTTTTTAGTATATTTATTTTATGAATATACCATCCCTACATAAGTATTTTTTGCAGAGTAGCGGCGTAAGCACAGACACTCGTAAAATATTCAGAAACTGTATCTTTTTCGCCCTTAAAGGTGAAAATTTCAACGGAAACCTTTTTACCCAAGAAGCATTAGATAAAGGTGCGCTAAAAGTAATTGTAGAAGAAGAAGCGTTTCACAAAAGCACTGGCGAAACTATTTTAGTGCAAAATGTACTTTTAACACTTCAACAATTAGCTAGGTTTCACAGAGAATCTTTAAATCTTCCAATTATATCGCTCACCGGAAGTAACGGAAAAACTACTTCAAAAGAGCTTATAAACGCAGTACTTTCCCAAAAGTTTAAAACCGTTGCAACCCAAGGAAATTTAAATAACCATATTGGAGTTCCTTTAACATTGCTAGCGATGGACAAAGAAACCGAAATTGGAATTGTAGAAATGGGCGCCAACCATTTAGGCGAAATAAAAATGTTAAGCGAAATTGCAGAACCAGATTACGGGTATATAACCAATTTTGGGAAAGCACATCTAGAAGGTTTTGGAAGCCTTGAAGGAGTAATTCAAGCAAAAACTGAACTTTATCAATATCTAAAAAAACACGACAAGAAAATATTTGTGAATGCCAACGACCCAAAGCAAATAGAAAATTCGCAAGGCATTTTTCGAATAACTTTTGGAACACCTGAAAGCGCTTACAACATTAAATTAATAAATAGCTCGCACCACCTTTTAGTAGAATTTGAAGGCACTAAAATACAAAGCAATTTAGTTGGCGCCTACAATTTCGCAAACCTTTCTGCTGCTATCGCTATGGGCGCCTTTTTAAATGTTTCAACCGAAAAGATAAAGGCTGGTATAGAAAGCTATATTCCATCCAACAATCGCTCACAATTGGTTGATAAAGGTAGTAATACTGTTTTAATGGATGCCTATAATGCCAACCCAACAAGTATGCTCGCAGCCTTAGAAAACTTTAAACAGGCTAAAGGCGAAAACAAAATTATGTTTTTAGGCGATATGTTTGAATTGGGAAAAGAAGCCGAAACAGAGCATCAAAACATCGTTGACTTTTTAAGAGAAAACCCGTTCGGAAGAGCGGTTTTCGTAGGAAGTAATTTTTATAAATCAAAAAATAATGCTTCACACATAAAGCAATTTGAAACATTTGAAGAATTGAAAAAAGAGATTGAAACTAATGTGCCGAAAAATTCAACAATCTTAATTAAAGCCTCTCGCGGAATGGCTTTAGAAAGAATTTTAGAATTATTGTAAAAAAAAATCTGCAAGCAAATCATAGTTGGCAATATCTCTAAACCAACAGTTCTTTCGGCGTTACTTGTCGAATTTTTTGATGGGTTTCTTTTTAATCATTCCTCCTTTAGCATCTTTAACGGAAGTCATAATCATAAAAGCCTGCGCGTCAATTTTATCTACTTCAGTTTTTAGCTTACTCATTTCCAAACGCGTAATTACAGTATAAACAATATCTACTGGTTTTCTTGGCTCGCCGTTTATTGAAAAGCCATTTTCGCCTTTAAAAATAGTACATCCACGTCCCATTTTTTCAATAATAGCTATTCGTATTTCGTCATTTTTCTCAGAAATAATAGTAATCCCCATAAATTCTTCAATACCGTCAATTACAAAATCGACTGTTTTTGAAGCTGCGAAATAAGTGAGTATTGCGTACAGCGCAATTTCAGTAGAAAGAAAGTAAGACGCAGTAGTAAAAATTGCTACATTAAATATCATTATAACATTCCCAACTGTAAGGCTAGTTTTGCGGCTAATGAAAATGGCTAATACTTCGGTTCCATCTATTATTGCACCTCCACGAATTGCCAATCCAATCCCTAATCCAAGGAATAATCCTCCAAAAGCAGCGACCAATATTTGATCGTCCGTAATAGTTGGATAAGGCATTATAGCCACAGCAACCGCTAAAAGCACTATTCCTAAAACACTTTTAACGGCAAATCTTTTTCCTATGGAAAAATAAGCCAATGCTAAAAAGGGCAGGTTGAAACACACTAACAGTAGCGAAAATGAAATACCCGCCAATTCATTCACCATTAGTGAAACTCCGGTAACTCCACCATCTATAAAACCGCTGGGAATCAAAAAACCTCTTAAACCAAATGACGCCGATAGAACTCCGAGAAGTAGATAGAAAATATCTACGACTTCGTGCGTAATTTCAACCTCAAGATTTTTAACGCGCTTTTCGAAAGGCTCAGAAGCTTTTGCTGATTTTCCGCTCTTTTGCCGCTTTTTTACTACGTCGATTATAATTTTATGGATAAATGGAATCAAGTATTTTGGTTTTAATTAGTGATGCGGTCAAAGTTAGACTTATTCCTTTTAATATAAAACGCGGTGTATTAAAATAAAAAAATCTGGTCGGCGATGAGCGCCTGTTCCGAATTTACTTCGGAAGGTTCGAACCCCCGACCCTCCCGAAGTTAATTCGGGATGCTCTAAACCAGCTGAGCTAATTCAATGATTTTATTAATCTCTCAATCATTTTTCTACTTTTCCATTTTTTAATCTGTTTTTCACGTAAGAACGCTTCAGTTTTTGTCGCGAAGCTTTCGGAATATTTAAGTTCCCAATCGTTAGCTTTTGACGTAAATCCTTTATGCTTCCAAAGATGCTCTTTTAACCGAAACAAGATATTTTCTGTAGCGCCAACATAGAATCTATCTAAAGTTCCAGAATATAGTATGTAGATAAAATAAGCCATAAAAAAAACCGAAGCGAAAGCTTCGGTTTTAAATCTGGTGGGCGATGAGAGCCTGTTCCGAATTAACTTCGGAAGGTTCGAACCCCCGACCCTCCCGAAGTTAATTCGGGATGCTCTAAACCAGCTGAGCTAATTCAATGATTTTATTAATCTCTCAATCATTTTTCTACTTTTCCATTTTTTAATCTGTTTTTCACGTAAGAACGCTTCAGTTTTTGTCGCGAAGCTTTCGGAATATTTAAGTTCCCAATCGTTAGCTTTTGACGTAAATCCTTTATGCTTCCAAAGATGCTCTTTTAACCGAAACAAGATATTTTCTGTAGCGCCAACATAGAATCTATCTAAAGTTCCAGAATATAGTATGTAGATAAAATAAGCCATAAAAAAAACCGAAGCGAAAGCTTCGGTTTTAAATCTGGTGGGCGATGAGGGGTTCGAACCCCCGACCCCCTCGGTGTAAACGAGGTGCTCTGAACCAGCTGAGCTAATCGCCCTCTTAAAACAATATTTTTAAACTTTTCCCCGAACCTCCCGAAGTTAATTCGGGATGCTCTGAACCAGCTGAGCTAATCGCCCTCATTGTTTAGAGGTTGCAAATATAAGCTAGTTTTTAATTCCCGCAAACATTTATTTGAAAAAAATTATAAAACTTCTGCAACCACAAAAGTACTCCCCCCAATAAAAATAAAATCTTGAGCTGTTGCGGCATCAAGCGCGGACTTATAAGCTTTTGATACTGAAATATATTCATCTCCAACTAGTCCAAATCCGCGAGCTCTAGTGAGTAAAAGTGAAGCATCCAAGCCCCTAGGAATATTTGGTTTGCAAAAATAATAAGTCGCATTTTGAGGAAACAACGGTAATACAGACGCCAAATCCTTATCACTTACAACGCCCAGCACAATGTGAAGGTTTTGAAAATCCTCTTTTCCAAGCTGTGCCATTACCAATTGCAGCCCTTCTTTATTGTGTCCTGTATCGCAAATTACTTTTGGATTTTCTTTTATAACCTGCCAACGCCCCATCAATCCAGTGTTTTTAACGGTATTTAATAAACCATCTTTTATATTTTCTTCAGAAATATTCCAACCATTTTCTTGTAAAATTTTCAAAGTTGTTAAAACAGTTTTTATATTTTTTCTTTGATAAATGCCTTTTAAGTCTGAAGTATAATCAACCACATCCATTGTTTCGGCAAAAGTAATTGGTGCATTTCTTTCCGAAGCAACATTTTGAAAGACAGCTTTAGTTTCTGGAAGGGATTCGCCAATTATAACAGGAATTCCAGCTTTTATAATCCCAGCTTTTTCTGAAGCTACTTTGTCTAAAGTGCTGCCCAAAAACTGGGTGTGATCTAAACCAATATTCGTAATTACGGACACTTCCGGAGTAATAATGTTTGTGCTGTCCAGCCTTCCGCCCATCCCAACTTCAATTATAGCGATATCTACCTTTTCATTTCTGAAAAAATCAAAAGCCAAACCCACGGTCATTTCAAAAAAAGACAGTTGATTACTTTCAAAATACGACTTGTGTTTGTAAACAAATTCTGAAACGTAAAATTCGAAAATCATTTCGCCATTAATTTTTATCCGTTCGCGAAAATCTTTTAAATGTGGCGAAGTGTAAAGCCCCGTTTTATAACCCGCTTCCTGAAAAACTGAAGCCAGCATATGGCTCGTACTACCCTTGCCATTTGTACCGGCAACGTGCACGCTTTTAAAACTTTTCTCGGGATTATCTAAATGATTGGCAAGGCTAATCGTTGCTGCCAAATCTGCTTTATAAGCGCTCTGCCCCACCCTTTGGTACATTGGGAGTTGCGCAAAAAGCCAAGCAATGGTTTCTGAATAGTTGATAGCTAAATTCTTTTATTTTACAATCAGTTTTTTTGTGGTCTGCTTTTTTCCTTCGGAAATTTTCAAATAATAGATTCCCGGCTGAAGGTTTTCAACAGAAAGACGAAGATCTTTTTCACCCTTAAAAGCCTGTTGTTTTACAAGTCTTCCCATAACGTCATAAACTATTAATGAAGCTTTTTCTGAAGTGTTTTTAAGCGAAATAGTCACCATTTCCGTAGCGGGATTTGGATAAACTTTCACTTCCGAAGAAAAACTATTTTCATCTAAATTCAAAATATCATCTGAAATATCAATTTTATAAATTGACCGACCATAAGTAGCGGCAAAAAGGAATTGTGAATCTTCGTGAATAAACAAATCTGTAACCACAACCGAAGGCAAATTTTCGCCTAAAACACTCCAATTTACACCTTCATCACTTGTCGCCAAAACACCTACATCTGTTGCTACAAATAGATTTCCAAAACTGTCTTGCTCCAAGTCGTTCACTGGAATATCTGGCAAACTCGCAGAAATATCGAACCAATTAGTTCCTAAATCATTGCTTTTATACACATGGCCCACCTCATCACCAAACCGATATCCCGAAAGCGTTAAGTAAACAATATTTGGATCTTCACGCGAAGCCAAAACTCTTGTAACCCATCTGTTGGGAACTCCTGCCGAAATATCAATCCAATTTGAACCACCATCCTGCGTAACCCACGCTTTGCCATCGTCTGTGCCCACAAAAATAATTTCGTTGTCTAAAGGCGAAACACTAATCGTTGTTATGGTGCCAAATGTAAGGTTGCCAGCGTGTGGCCCATCCGTGAGATCCGGACTTATAGCCGACCAAAAGCCAGCGGCATTCGTGGTTTTGTAAAGTTTATTTGTTCCGAAATAAAGCGTTTGTGAATTTGATGGATCAAAAGTAATTGGGGTGTCCCAATTTTTGCGATCGCCACTAGAAATACCAGAAGTGGCATTGGAAAAAGAGCTGCCATTGTTGGTAGATTTTCCCAAAGTTCCATTTTGAGCGAGCGCATAAATAACGTTTGTATTTGTAGGATCAACCAGCGGTTGAAAACCGTCGCCCCCAAAAATGATACTCCAATCTGTCAATCCACCCGTCTGTGTGCGGCTGGTGCTGTTATCTTGCGCTCCGCCGTATATTTTATTTTCGTTCTGTGCATCAACATGCATTCTATAAAATTGTGTAATGGGCAGCTTTAAATCTTTAACCGACGAAGCACCACCATTACTGCTGTAATAAAGTCCGCCGTCATTGCCGAGAAGTACTTCTCCTGGCACCGATGCATTAAACGCGAGCGCATGTTGATCTACGTGTACATTTGAAAAAGCATTTGACCAACTAGTACCACCATTTATAGATTTTTGAACAACGAAATCTACATTATAAATTATATTTTCATCTGTGGGATCTACATAAATCCCGCCAAACCACCAATGAAAACCTACATTGTTCAACTGACTAGAATTAACGGCCGTCCAAGAATCTCCACCGTTATTAGTTTTATAAACTCCTTGAATATTTCCCGAAGCATCTGCGTAACGGGTATAAAGTACATCTGGGTTCGATGCTGAAATATCTATACTGATTCTTCCCTTTTGTGAAGCTAAGTTTGGCAGTCCATTTGTTAGCTCTGTCCAATTAGAACCACCATCTGTAGTTCTGTAAATTCCCGAAGTAATTCCGCCGTATTGCCTATTATTAGGTCTTCTGATGCGCTCCCAACTTGCAGCGTAAACAATATTTCCATTGGTGGGATGAATTGACATATCTACAACCCCCGTAGAATCACTTACAAACAATACTTGCTGCCAACTATCGCCGCCGTTTGTGGTTTTATAAACACCGCGATTTGTACTTTTTTTGAACAATGGACCCATTGCGCCAACAAAAGCTATATTATCGTTATTTGGATCTAAAACAATTTTACCAACGCTGCCAATCTCTGGCAAACCTTTGGATTGCCAAGTGGTTCCTCCGTCTGTACTTTTATAGATTCCATCGCCATCGTACACCAATGAACCTCCGCCAGCGTTTACTTCGCCCGTGCCAGCCCAAATTAGATTATTGTTATTTTTTGAAATTTCTATATCGCCAATGGAAAGCATTTCCTGTTCGTCAAAAATTGGGATCCAATCGTCACCACCATTAATGGTTTTAAAAATTCCTCCAGAAGCGGCACCCACATAATACACTTCGGGCTGGGTAGAGGGAATTTCTATATCTGTAATTCTACCGCCTACATTTAAGGGGCCGCTGAACTGCCATACTTCGGTTGCATTACTTTTGTGTGCAGCTTGTTGTTTCCAACGGATTGCTTCAGAATATGCCGCAGTGTTTAATTCACCGTTTGGATAGGCCCTTTGCATAAACATAAAATCGTGCGGATACTTTTCATCCTTAATTTCTTCGGAAGCAAAGTCATTATTTTCTTTGGAAGTATTTTTACAACCCGCTAAACAGCATATAAGAAAGAGATAGGTAAAATTTCGAAGCATAGTATCTTTTTAGAAGTTTAAAGATACTGAAAAATTCAAGGTATTTTTAAAAGAGAAAAAGGCTATTGAGAAAGACTGAATCTATAGATAATTTTGCCAATCTGCTTTGCAGGCGCCTTATCATCAGCATTGAATTTTGTTGCTAATGCAGCTCTTTTGGCAGGCTCTAAAAGACATCGCGTATTATTTGTAGTTCCGCGTACTCCAGGAGTTGCGCTTATTACTCTTCCGTTTCTATCTACTTCAATGCTCACAACCACTGTTCCCGCTTCGTTACAGTCTTGCACAAATTTTTCTTTGTTAAGAGCTTTTCTTCCGCCCAACAAATAATTGCCATCTCCGTCCAAACCTTTACCTGTTCCGTAATAGGCACTCGCATTTGGGTCGCCATCGGGGCTTCCTTTGTCGCCAGGACTTTTATCATCTCCTTCGCCACCTTTTGCCGTGCCATCACTTTTTGGCCCGTTCAAAATACTTGAAAGTGCATCTGTTGTAGATTTATCGGGTTTTGGATCTGGCTTTTTTACTTCTTTTTTGGGCTGCTCTTTTACTGGAGTTACCGTTTGTTCCTTTTTAGGTTGCTCTTTTTTAATTACGGGAGCATCTACATTTTCTTGCGTAACAACATCTTCCTTTATATCGGTTTTAGGTTGTGCAATAGGTTCTGATGTTGTTTTTTGAGGTGCAGATTGAATTTTTTCTGTTGGCTGAATTTCACCACTACCCGTTTCAGTAGTCCCAAAATTAATCGCTATGCCCTGCTCCAATGGCGGATCCATATATTTCATCCCTACATAAAACAACAGAATAAGAATGATAACATGCACGATTACCGTGATAGTCATACTTTTTCGTTTATATTCTGTATCTAGAATTTTCAAGGCTGAAGTTTTATTATAGTGATTAAAGGCATTTACAATTTCAGTGCCATTGTGAACAAAAGCAACTGCATACTGCTTCTAAATTTGCTTACTTTAGTTAGGTCTGACGGCGAGAACGACTTTGAAGCTATTTCGGTTTGCAATATCCATCACAAAAACAGCATCTTCAATTGGTACACCTTCTTCAGCGCGAAGAATAATTGTAGGTTCATCTTGGCCAGCAAGCACCTTTTTAAGTTCGCTTTCAATGCTGTATTCGCTTACGCGCTCTTTGTCTACGTAATAAGCTCCATCTTTAGTTATACTAACGGAAGCTTTTTGCACATTTGAAGTCTTCCCTTTTGCCTTTGGAAGTATTAAATCCAAAGCGTCTGGGGTTATGGCAGGCGAAGTTAGCAGGAAAAATACCAACAACAGAAATACTATATCTGTCATGGAACTCATGCTAAATTCGGCACTTACTTTATTTCTTCCTCTTAAGTTCATTAAGTCGGCTCGTTTAACATGTCTAGAAAATCTACTGCTGTGGCTTCCATTTGATGCACCACTTTATCTGTTTTTACAACCAAATGGTTGTAGCCCATATATGCAATAATACCAACTATCAATCCAGCAACCGTGGTTGTCATCGCTGTGTAGATACCTTCTGCAAGGCTTCCCATTTCGGCTTGACCACTGCTGGTCGCCAATTGATGAAATGCCAAAACCATCCCGATTACTGTTCCTAAGAAACCAATCATAGGCGCAGCTCCGGCAATTGTTGCTAGCACACTTACATTTTTCTCTAGTTTATAAACTTCAAGACGACCTGCGTTTTCAATTGCGGTATTGATGTCTTCCAAAGGACTTCCAATTCGTGAAATTCCTTTTTCAGTTAAATGTGAAACCGGCGTGTTATTCTGTGCGCAAAGTACTTTTGCAGCTTGTATATTTCCTTTGGCTACGTGATCGCGAATTTGGTTCATAAAATTGCTATCCATTTTGGAAGCCGCTTTTATGGCGAATAGACGTTCAAAATAAATGTAAACCGCAACAAATAAAAGTATGAAAAGCACAAATATTATTATCTGTCCTGCCATACCTCCATTTAGAAGGAGATCCATTATGGATAAGGTTTTTTCTTCAGAAACTGGTTCAAGATTTTGTGCGACTTCTGCACCTTCTTGAATAAAGAAATTTAGCATAAAAAAGGTTTTGTTTTAGTGAATAACGGTATTAGGTTTCAGAAATTGTTAGGTGTGGTGAAATAACACTCTTTCGAATAAAAGGAAGACACCTGCTCCGGCAATAAAGCCTACAAAGGCAAGCCATGCAATCTTCTTTAAGTACCAGATAAAGTCTATTCGCTCCATTCCCATTGCAGCAACACCAGCGGCAGAGCCGATGATAAGCATACTTCCACCCGTTCCGGCAGAATACGCTATAAAGTGCCACAGCACAGAGTCTATTGGCATATCATACATTCCTATAGACGCAGCTACTAGTGGCACGTTGTCTATAATAGCAGAAAATATACCAAGCAATATTACCACCACATCTTGATTGGGGATTGCGCTTTGTAATACTTCAGCTAAATATCTTAAAGTTCCTACTTCTTCACCATTTACAACGCCATAAACAAGACTTTCGAGTCCTGCAACAGCCATTAAAATACCTAAGAAAAATAGAATACTCGAAATTTCAATTCGCGATAACGCCTTGTGTGCAGAATATAAATGCCTTCTTTCTTTGCTGAAATCTTCTTCGGGATGGATATATTCAGAAACAAGCCATACCACACCCAAAGCAAGCATCATTCCCATATACGGAGGCAAATGCGTCAAGGTTTTAAATATTGGTACGGAAACAATCATTCCTAAACCTAGGAAAAGCATTGTTTTACTGCTTAATAAAGCTTCTCCTTCTTTATCTTCACTATCATCCATCGCTATATTTCCTCGGAAAGCTGGCAAATAGCTGGCAATTATGAACGGTATTACAAAACATACAATAGATGGCAATACAACAAATTCCATCAAACCACCAGCAGATACTTTCTTAGCAATCCATAACATAGTTGTTGTTACATCGCCAATTGGAGACCAAGCCCCACCAGCGTTTGCAGCAATTACTACCATAGATGCGTACCAAATCCTGTCTTCTCTTCTGTGAATCAATTTTCTCAAAAGCGTAATTAGCACAATGGTAGCGGTAAGGTTATCTATTATTGCTGAAAGGAAAAATGCAAGTATCCCTATAATCCATAATAATTTTCGCTTGCTTTTTGTTTTAACAGCGCTTTTTAATACTTCAAAACCACGGTGAAGATCTATAATCTCCACTATCGTCATTGCTCCAATAAGGAAAATGAGTATCTCTGCTGTTTTCCCTAAATGGTGAAGCAGCGTACCTTCAAAGCCTTCCATGGCAAGCTCGCCTCCAGTAAGAAAACTGAATGCTTGTTCTTCAGTATTAATTACATCAAACCATCCGCTGACAAAACCTATAGCCAAAACAGCCCATATAAGTGCTGCCATAATAAGCGCAGGTACAGTTTTATCCAGTTTTAATGGATGTTCCAGTGTAATGGAAAGGTATCCAATTACGAAAATTAAAATAATGATTGATTCCATAGTGTTTGCTTAATATTGAAAATTATAACAATTGTTTCAATGCTATTTCAAAAGCAGTTTTGCTGATGTTCGTTTTAGAACTGTTATTATCGTAAGTATTTTGAATTGCGTTTTTAATGGTAATAGAGGTATCGTTAAAAATAGCCTCGTCCGTCATTAGTACTTTGCGTTCCATAAAATATGCAAAAACACGCGCCATTCCGCAGTTACTTATAAAATCTGGAATCAGGCTTACACGTTCATCGGTGTATTCCATGATAGGTCCGAAGAAAATTTCTTTATCTGCAAATGGCACATTCGCACCACTGCTTATAACCTCTAATCCAGATTTAATCATTTCGGAGATCTGATCCTTTGTAATTAAGCGCGAGGCGGCACAGGGTGCAAAAATCTCTGCCTCGAGTTTCCATATTTTATCATTTATCTCTTCAAAAGGAATCATGTTATCCGCAACAAGCGTATTTCCATCCTTTGTAAGGAAAAATTGTTTTATTTCTTCAAAAGAAAAACCGTCTTTGTTGATAACGCCACCATCGCGGTCAATTATACCAACAATCTTGGCTCCCATTTGCGATAAGTAATAAGCTGCTGCAGAGCCAACGTTTCCAAAACCTTGAACTATTGCACGCTTTCCTTTTACAGTACCGCCATAAATATCGTAATAATGCTTAACAGCTTCTGCAACGCCAAAGCCAGTTACCATATCTGCTACTTTATATCTTCTAGTAATATCTGGTGAGTATTGCGGACTTTCTAATGCTTTTATAACGCCGTGACGCAATTGGCCAATTCGGTTTATTTTATCTGCTTCGGTTGGAACAAAGTGACCATTAAAAACACCTTCCTGCGGATGCCAAATTCCACATTGTTCGGTAAACGGAATTACTTCGTGTATTTCATCTACGTTTAAGTCGCCACCCGTGCCGTAATATCCTTTTAACAAAGGGGCCACAGCTTTAAACCATCGTTCCAAAACTCCTTTTTTACGAGGATCGGAAGGATCGAAATTGATTCCAGATTTTGCACCACCAATAGCAGGGCCAGAAACTGAAAACTTCACCTCCATTGTTTTTGCTAGGGAAAGCACTTCATTCATGTCAAGTCCTTTTCGCATACGGGTTCCACCGCCAGCAGCACCGCCGCGTAACGAGTTGATAACCGTCCAGCCTTCGGCTTCGGTTTCGGGATCGTTCCAATGAAAAACTATTTCGGGTTCTTTTTCTTCGTACTTTTTAAGTAATTCCTTCATTAATTATGGAGTCTTTTAGAATACCCATTGCCAAAGCTTCGGGTTATGATTGCTGTCCGTGGTCAAGACTTCGGATAGTGACGACAAATATAAAAAACTTGTGAGGGGTTTAGATTTATTTTCTCTAAAATTTACAAGCTCAAAAATCATTCGGCTAATATTTCATTTTTTGAATTATTAATTCCACCTATAATCCTCAAGCACCTCGATTTCCTGTTTAATTTTGTTTATCCAAATTCTATTCGTGTCCTCGAGTATTCCATTTTTGGTTTCAAAGTCGTATTTTTTTTGATATTGTCTGCACTCTTGCCATAAGACTTCGTAGGCATTAGCGTAAGTATCAAATTTCTTTTCTTCTAAATTTATTAATTCAGCAAACTTTTTTCGAATTTTTCGGGCGTAAAGCTCGGCTATATCAAAGTGTAACTGCTCGTGTTCAAGCAAATTATCGGTATGTGTTACCGACCAAGATTTATCTCTATAAAATTTTGCTACTACCGTCAAGTTTTCATATCCTCGAATATTATCCTCTTCATCCACCATGACATTTTCTGGCACAATTTCAATCGTGTAAGTTGTTAGTGCATTTCCGAATAAATTTGGATCGATTTCCCCAGAAAAGTCTTTCCATTCTAATTTTTTATCGAGCTCCCAGATAATAAGGTCCCTATCTGGCTTATCAGGCCCATTTTGTGAAAATAATTGAAATGTAATAAAAAGCAGAAACCAAAAAATTTTCATAAATCAATCTATTATAAATAAAGCCCGAAAGTTACTATTAATAATATAAGTTGTAAACTTTTCCACTTGAATGATCCTTTGAAGCCCCAGTAACACTCGCCAAACAATTAACCTCATCTCGAAGTTTAAGAACGCCTAAAAGTCCAAAAATCAACGCTTCTTTATATTCTACAATTTCTGAGGAAGGAATAATTACTTTAATCTCTGCGAGGTTTTTTAACCTTTCAATTAAAAAAGAATTATACACGCCTCCGCCAGTTATAAATACTGAAGCATTCGATGGAAATTGTTTAGCAAGTTGCATCGCAATATGCTCCGTAAATGTGCGCAATATGTCTTCGGAAGTAATTTTGAAGTCATCCAAAAGTGGAAATATCTGTTCTTTAACCCACTCCAATCCCAAAGATTTCGGTGGTTTTTCATTGTAAAAAGAAATCGAATTTAATTTTTGAAGTAGCTTTTCATCTACTTTTCCCGAAACCGCAATTTTTCCGCTTTCATCAAAATCAAACCCAAGTTTTTCGGCGTACTTGTTTAAAACAATGTTCACAGGACAAATATCAAAAGCGATTCTTTCTCTATTTTTTTCAAAAGAACAATTCGCGAAACCGCCCAAATTCAAGCAATAATCGTATTCCGGAAAAAGTAATTTATCGCCAATTGGAACTAAAGGCGCCCCCTGTCCGCCGAGGGCAACATCCTGTACCCGAAAATCGCAAACCACCGTTTGTCCGAGTGTTTTTGAAATACGTGGCAAATTGCCAATTTGGTACGTAAATCCTCTCTCTGGCTGATGTAAAATTGTGTGCCCGTGGCTACAAACCGCATCAATTTCTTGAATATTGTGTTTTTTAATGAATTTAGAAATTTCTTCGGAAAGCTTTTCGGTGTATTTAAAACCGAGTCGCTCTAGTTGCTCTTCAGAATTATTGATAGCGTCTCGCAATTCGTCCTTCCAAAAGGTAGAATATGGAACTGTTTCCGCTGCGAGGATTTCGAAATTCCATTTTTTTTCAGATAAGCTAAATATAATTTCTGCCAAATCAATTCCGTCTAGCGAAGTGCCGCTCATTACGCCAATAATATGGTAACTGTTATTTTCCAATTTTCGAAATGTTATTATTTTAAAGATAACACAGAAGATTTAAAAAATTCCAAAATACACGCAACAAATTCCAAATAAATTTCAAGAAAATGACAGCATCAAATTTCAAACCTTCTCATCCCTTTTGGCCCCGATAACTATCGGGATGGGGTTTGGTCCTTCTTTGTTATTTGGAATTTGGGTTTTGCTTTAATTTTAAAGTACCTTTGCAATTCTCTAAAACGAATTTTTTCAAAACTCAAGCTTATGGATTTCAGTCTTTCTGAAGAACAATTAATGATTCGCGACGCCGCACGCGATTTTGCCCGCACCGAATTACTTCCGGGGGTTATAGAACGCGATAACCTTCAAAAATTTCCTACCGAACAAGTTAAGAAAATGGGCGAACTCGGATTTCTAGGAATGATGGTCGATCCAAAATACGGCGGAGGCGGAATGGACACTACTAGTTACGTTTTGGTAATGGAAGAGCTCAGCAAAGTTGATGCTTCGTGTTCAGTAATCGTTTCTGTAAACAATTCATTAGTTTGCTTCGGACTTGAAAAATATGGCTCTGAAGATCAAAAACAGAAATACCTAACAAAACTTACAACTGGCGAGAAATTAGGCGCATTTTGCTTGAGCGAACCAGAAGCTGGTAGTGATGCAACTTCGCAAAAAACTACCGCTATAGATAAAGGTGACCATTACATTCTGAACGGCACCAAAAACTGGATTACAAACGGTGGAACTGCAGATTATTATTTAGTAATTGCACAAACCGATAGAGAAAAAAAACACAAAGGAATCAACGCTTTTATTGTTGAAAAAGGCTGGGAAGGATTTGAAATTGGACCAAAAGAAGACAAATTGGGTATCCGCGGAAGCGATACGCATTCTTTAATATTCAACGACGTAAAAGTACCAAAGGAAAACCGCATTGGCGAAGACGGATTCGGTTTTAAATTCGCAATGAAAACCCTTGCTGGTGGCCGAATTGGTATAGCTGCCCAAGCTTTGGGAATTGCCGGTGGAGCATACGATCTTGCACGAGAATATTCTAAAGTTCGCAAAGCTTTTGGAACAGAAATTTGCAACCATCAAGCTATCGCTTTTAAACTTGCAGATATGCACACTAGCATTGAAGCTGCGCGTCTTTTGGTAATGAAAGCAGCTTGGGATAAAGACCAAGGCAACGATTACGATATGAGCGGCGCAATGGCAAAATTATACGCCAGCCAAGTAGCAATGGATGTTTCTGTGGAAGCAGTTCAGGTTCACGGTGGAAATGGTTTCGTTAAAGAATATCACGTAGAACGCTTTATGCGCGATGCGAAAATTACACAGATTTACGAAGGTACTTCAGAAATTCAGAAAATCGTTATTTCAAGAGGACTTTTGAGAGATTAATACTTTGAAATGTCTCCCCGAGCGCAGTCGAGGGGTAATCATTAAAATTCTAAACCCGTCCAAGCGACGGGTTTTTTTATAGGAAGAAATCCCAAACTAAACCAAAGCGCAACACGGCGTCGCGATACGGATAACCTGGTGCTGAAAAATGATCGTTTGTTCCACTGCTAAATAAATTAGTAAAGTTTTCATAAACCAAGAAAATGCGTGTCTGCCGTATTTTCGCATTAAAGAAAATATCTACCAACGGAAAACCACCCAATTCCTGATCGTTCTGCACATAAAATTCTGCAAGTACAGGATCATACCCATTCATATTGTATTTGGTGAAGTATTTAAAAGTAACTCCAGTCTGCAAAAACAATGCACGTTTAAATAAGTGATTCTCAAAATAAAGGGTATTTCGTGTAATGAGTTGCGGAACATTAAGTACGTTTTCGCCAGTTAAAACTTGTTGGTACATCACCGTATTTTCCAATCCGAAATTGCCGTACTTAAATTCTTTTGCAGCTTTTATTTTTAAATAATCAACTCGTTCCGAAGCTTGCATTGGCGATGGCGTGCTATCGTTTTCCTTTATCCCAAAGTACGTATAATCGTCAATTCCAGTATAACTAACAGATGCATTCCCGAATTTCTTAGTATTAATTTCAAAGTTTAATTCCTGAGTTTTTATATTGTTTAACTCGTTTTTCCAATTGTAATTTTGGTAATCACTTTGGTACAAAAGAAAGTTAAAATTGGGCGCTACAGAATGTATTGTTAGCGATGCTCTTGCATTGTAATCTTCGTTTAAATCGTACGATGCTGCGCCCTGCAAATAATTTCCATCAAAATCGCCGGCAACATTTATGGCTCCTTTTCCACTAAGTTTAAAGCCTCTATATTCTTTTTCGTATGCCGCGCCAGCTTCAATAATATTTCCTTTAATTCTGTTGGGAATACGTTCGTCATCTAAAATTAAAACCGAATCATATCCGTAATTAAAATCATTGTAACCTGCCCAAGCCGTAATTTTTCCGATAAGCGAATTATTAAAATCTGCGTATGCTTTTACATTAAAATCTTCCAGTTTTGTTTTCGTGAACAAATTCGCAGTTTCGTAAGATGGCCCATATGCCGAAAAAGGTGCAGTTTGGTTGTATCTAAAAAACTTATCTTCATAACTCAAAACATTCCCAATCGTTAATACGGAATACCCCGTACTGTCGCGAGTGCTTAGTAATTCGTAATAATGATCGGCATAAAAACGAAGCCCTTCCAGTTTGTTTTCGGCATTTTCAAAGTTAACATCAAGTCTTCCACGATCACTAAATTCGGGATCATCGTTTATAAAAAGCTGTAAAGAATTGTCCGTCAATCCACCGTTTTCTTCATTTAAAATATCCTGCGCAGCTAAGTGTATGCGGGCACTGTAGCGCTTGCTTTTTGTATGATAATTTGAAGTGAAAAGTAAATTACCCGTGCTCGTTAAAATATGTTGATAGTTCCCAAGAGAACGAACGCCCTTATAACCCACTGAAAAATTAAATTGAGGCGAAGTATTTACTGTAAAAAACGCATCTAATTGCTGCCCCTGTGCATAAGCTGTTTTGAAATATAGCTCGGTTAAAGGTGTTGGAACGTTGAAGTAATTCACATCCTCAATTTCTTTATAATTGAAATGATGCGACTGCGCTACAAAAAGCGGTTTCAGATTCAATTTGTCAAAAGAATACGCAAGCGAATTATATGTCTGCCCAACGTTTGAAAACTGAAGCAATTCAAAATTATCTTTTCTTAAATAATTGAATTTGTATTTTTTCGCAATAGAAAGCGTAGTGTCTATAAAAGTAGTATCGCGGGCTGCCGAAATTATTTTGTAGTAATCAATTGGCGGCTTATCCTTTTTTGCGGGAGTAGTTTGCGAAAACACAGTTGTCGAGGCACAAAACAATAGGAATAGCAAAAGTGTCTTTTTCATCCGTGATATAACTTTCGGGCAAAGGTATATTTTTTTTAGCTGAAAGGGATATTGAGTTTTTAGGTTATTGAATACATTTCAACCTTCCTCTTTCAATAACTGAATAACTTAGTAACTTTGGCAAATGTTGCAGCTAAAAATCAATCCCAATTTACTAGAATGCGGTACAGACGAAGCAGGTCGCGGTTGTCTGGCTGGCCCTGTTACCGCCGCCGCGGTGATTCTTCCCGATAATTTTCAACACCCTTTTTTGACCGATAGCAAACAGCTTTCAGAAAAAAAACGTTTGGAGTTAAAAGTGATTATTGAACGGGAAGCCATTTGTTTTAAAGTGGTCCACGTAATGATGGATGAAATTGACAAAATAAATATTCTAAACGCCTCCATTTTAGGAATGCACCGCGCCATAAAAGGGCTTACGTCCATTCCACAATTTATTGCCATTGACGGCAATCGTTTTAAACCTTTCGGAAAAACACCTTTTGAATGTGTTGTAAAAGGCGATGGAAAATTTCTGCATATTGCCGCAGCTTCCATTTTAGCAAAAACATATCGCGATGAATATATGACTGCGCTTCACAACGATTTTCCGCAGTACAATTGGAAACAAAATAAAGGCTACCCCACTAAACAGCACCGCGAAGCCATTCGCAACCACGGCAGTACTATTTTTCATCGAAAGAGTTTTAGATTACTCCCAGAAAACCCGGCAATTGAAGGCAAACTTAAATCCTAAATGGAGAAAAAATTATTCTTGAAAATTTTGAATTTAAAATTCCAAAGGCTCCCTTCGAATATGTCGCACTCTTAAAATCCTTATTTCTTTTGAAGTAGTTTGGTAGGCAATGCGATAGCTGGATATTTCAAAAGCACGAAACGAACCATCATTATTTAGTTTGTATTTATCTGGCGGGAATTTTTCAGGATTATCACCCAGACTTTCAGCAGTGTCAAGAATACTATTTGTCACTTTTCTTGCAGACTCTAATGAATCCTCACGGATATATTCAAATATCTTTCTTAACTGAGCAAGGGCTCTTTTCTGCCAAACAACTCTTACCAACTTTCCACAATTTTTTTGACTTCTGCTTGGGTGTAAAATTCACCTCTTTCAATAGCTGCCACGGCCTCGTCAATTTCCTTATTATATTGCTCAATACTTATGCGTTCAGATTCAGAGATTTTCTTTCTGTATTCTAACATGTTTTTGATAATTTCTAAAAAGGCTGGATCTGTTACAGATTCCAACTCCTTTTGTATCCATTTTTTATCGTCTGTCAGATTCATAATAAGCAGCTTTAATTTTATAAATATACTGAAAAATCAATTCTTAAAAACATCTTGTTCTTTTGAGACAAGAATTTTCCTCCCCCTTTTTCAGGGGGAGGTGCCAAAGGCGGAGGGGGACTGTTGAAAACCCGTCAATAAACATTTCCTACAATGCA
The DNA here is from genome assembly GCF_058068205.1 of Aequorivita sp. IT1282. Classification (NCBI taxonomy): domain Bacteria; kingdom Pseudomonadati; phylum Bacteroidota; class Flavobacteriia; order Flavobacteriales; family Flavobacteriaceae; genus Aequorivita; species Aequorivita sp. IT1282. The sequence goes on from NZ_JBYRHR010000006.1 coordinate 224,829, forward strand.
TTGAACCATCATTATTCCATGCTATTTTTGTTTTATGGGAAAAATTCAAGGAAAAACAGTTACGCTTTTACTTTTGGTTGCTATTCTTTTCGGAGTTTTGGGAAGCTGCGACAACACTCCTCAAAAAACCGGCACTTTAATGGATTTCGTTCCCGAAAATGCTGCAATGGTTTTTAAGATTTCAAATCTAGAAAATCTACAGGCGGATATTAAAGCCAATTCGTTGCTTTCCAAATTCGAAAAAACTGCACCCTATTCCTTTTTTACCGAAAGAATGTCGCTGCTTAAAAACTTGCATCCCACTTCGCAAAGTCTTTTGTGTATTAATGAAATCAATGATTCCGTTTCGGCATATACTTTTATTTCAAAACACACTAAGAACCTTTTCCTATCAGATTCCATAAAAAATAAAACCATTGAAACGCTAACGTTTGACGACCAATCATTTCAGAGAATTACGATTGACAAAGAGATTAGTTACTCTGCAATTATCGACAGCGTGTTTGTATTATCGTCTTCGCAACAACTTTTGCAAAACATTCTAAAAGGAAAAACCGAACGCGACGCAACTTTCAAAAAAGTCTTTAATCTGCCCTCTGCAAATGGTCTAACGGCTTTAATGCGCGGAAACAAAATTGTTATAAACGATTCTACCAAAATAGATTTTACTTCGTGGAGCGTTTTGGACGTTGCTATTGCCCCCGAGTCTTTTACCGCTACGGGAATTACACTCGCCACAGACAGCATTCCGCAATTACTTAGCGTTTTTAAAGACCAAGTGCCGCAGCAGAACGATGTTTCGGCTTTGGTACCCACAGATGCTTTGGGTGCTTTGAGTTTTACATTTAACGATGCTGAAACTTTTCAGAATAATTTACGCACTTTTAGAGGTGAAAAAGTAGCCGACAAAACAACGGGAATTTTCGGATCTGTAAGTGAAGTTGGAAGTATTCAGCTTAATAATGAAACCGCCATTTTTATAAAAAGTATTGATGCCTCTTTAACAAACGATGCTTTGGCGCGTTTTGTAACTTCAAAAAGCATGTTTCGCGAAGTTGAAATAAGCAGCTTCAGTGAGCCGCAATTGTTTCAAAAAACATTTTCGCCAATTATTAATTCTGAAAAGGCAAACTACGTTTTTCAACTTGACAATTTCTTCGTTTTTACCGAAACTGAAAACGCTGCCGAACAATTAATAGGTTCGTTTCAAAACAATGCAACTTTAAAAAACACTTCGTATTTTGAAAATACTGCGAAAGGTTTAAGCTCTGCGTCTTCGCTATTAATTTTTAAAATGCAGGGCGAATTTTCTGAAACTATCGCTGGTTTTTTCAATTCGAAAAGTAGAGCGGATATTAAAAATGTTTCGTTGGATAAATTTCCGCTGGCAGTCCTTCAATTTAGTTTCGATAGAAATTTTGCGCACGTAACCCTAAGCTGCAAAGAAGCTGGCGCCTCTGCAAAGAGTGTTTCGGGTAATGTTTCGGAAAAATTCAACATAAAACTTGAAAGCAGCATATTAGGCAATCCACAATTAATAGAAACCAATAACGGAGGTATTAAAGTGGTGGCGCAGGATATGAGTAATACCCTCTATTTTATTTCGGAAAGTGGGAAAATTCTTTGGACCAAAAAACTCGAGTCGGCTATTTTAGGAAAAGTAGAGGAAGTTGAAATTTCTGGCAGCAAAAAGATAGCTTTTGCCACTAAAGATGCTTTCTATATTTTGGACCGAAACGGAAAGGATGCGAGCGGATTTCCTATAAAATTTAAAGATAAAATTACACAACCACTCTCGGTTTTTGATTACGATAACAACCGAAACTATCGCTTTGTAATTGTACAAGACAAAGAAGTTTTAATGTACGATAAAAACGGTAAAACGGTTAAAGGTTTTGGCTTCAATAAAGCGAAGAGCTCAATTGCACAATCGCCGGTACACCTAAGAATGGGCAATAAAGATTACATACTTATTGCTGAAGAAAACGGCAAACTCAACATTTTAAGTCGCGTGGGTAAATCGCGGATTACGGTTTCAAAAAACTTCAAATTCTCTGAAATTCCAATTGTAGATGAAGATGACACTTTTGTGATAATTACGAAAGAGAATACTAAAGAGCGCATTTCGCAGGATGGAAAAATTTCATCGCTAAAACTCGATGTAGGCAGTACGTATTGGTTTACAATCCTGGGAAGTACAAAAGTAACGCTGGACGATAACCTTTTACGCATTAACGGAAAATTAGCCGAACTACCTTTAGGTCTTTATTCTAAACCTCAGCTTTTCAATATTAATAGAAAAACATACGTTACCATTACCGAAACCCAAGAGAAAAAGGTATATGTTTTTGATAAAAATGGAGACCCTTTAAACGGTTTTCCAGTGTACGGAACCTCTGCAGCAGCAATGGCCGAAGGCAGTTCTACAGGTCTGGTTGTTAAAGGAGAAGCCAATAATGTGGTTTTTTATAACATCAATTAATCCGTAACGACCTGCATATTAATTCACTAGCAGAACAATTTCCACATTAGTTCGAAGAATTTTTGTAAATTTAAATTGTAAAGTAATTTCTTTATTTACAAAGAGATGCATTGTATTTAGAACATCGCCTTGGGACAAGATAGTTTGATAACTTAAAACCAATAATTATGATAAAATCATTAATCATTTCGGTATTGCTAGTAGCAATAGTATTACCTGTGGCAAACGCACAATCTAGTTGCAGCAAATTCTATCCGTTTAAGGAAGGCACTAAAGCTGAGATAACATCTTACGATAAAAAAGGAAAAATAGCAGCAGTTGTATCTTATACAGTTTTAAGCAAAACGAAGACTGCTGAAGGGGAAGTTGCAACTATGCAATCTTCTGTAAAAGATGATAAAGGAAAACTAATAGCCGAAACTGAATACAATGTTACCTGCGACGGTTCAAAAATCTCGATAGACTACAATTCGATGTTTAGCCCAATGATGATGGAGCAATTTAAAAACATGGATTATGAAATAAGCGGAATTGATTTAGAAATTCCAAACAATCTTTCTGTGGGTCAGAAACTTCCGGATGCCGAAATGAATATGAAAATTAGCATGAGCGGTATAAACATGAATATGGATGTTACAATTACAAATAGAGAAGTTATTGGCCAAGAAAATGTAACTACCCCTGCCGGTACATTTAATTGTTTTGTAATAACTTATGACATGAGTACCAAGTTGGGAATGACCCAAACTAGCAACTCAAAACAATGGATTGCAGAAGGCGTGGGCATGGTAAAACAAGAAGATTATAAAAAAGGGAAGGTTACCTCTAGCACTGTTCTTACTATGTTTTCAGAATAAAAGGATACAAGTTCAAATTTCAAAAACCGAGGCTTAAGCTTCGGTTTTTTCATTTATTTCAGCTTCAAAAAGTTCGAGAAAATGCTTTGTTAATTTTGCTTTTACTTCTTCCGTAGAAATTTCAACTTTACCCAACTCCACATTTAAAGAAGTAACAGCTTTGTCTTTTATTCCGCAGGGAATCATATTGTCAAAATAACCTAAATTGGTATTTACGTTTAAGGCAAAACCGTGCATAGTTACCCAACGGCTTGCGCGAACGCCCATTGCGCAAATTTTTCTAGCAAAGGGAGTGCCCACATCTAGCCATACGCCTGTTTCGCCTTTGCTGCGTTCTGCTTTTAATCCGTATTCAGCGAGGGTTAGGATAATCATTTCTTCTAATAATCGCAAATACTTGTGAATGTCGGTAAAGAAGTTTTCCAAATCTAAAATAGGGTAGCCCACTATCTGCCCTGGACCGTGATAGGTTATATCGCCACCTCGGTTTATTTTATAAAAAGTAGCATTTATATCTTTTAGCTTTTCTTCTGAAATAAGCAAATTTTCAACATGCCCGCTTTTTCCGAGTGTATATACGTGTGGATGCTCAACAAATAAAAAGTAGTTGGGCGTTTCCTGCAGCAGTGCTTCTTTTTTGTTGTTACTTTTTATCTGTAGAATGCCTTGGAATAGCGCTTCTTGATATTCCCAAATCTCTTTGTAATCTCTAAGCCCGAGGTCCGTTATTTGCAAATTTTTATTCAATACAATGCCGATTTTATTTGGCGCTACAAAGCTATTGATTAAAAATATTGAGTTCTATAAATTTTGTGCTTTTTTGAAATATTTTGCAATATATATTAAAGTTAACATCTTAAATATTTACTAAATTCCTTAAAGGGTATTATATTTACGGTTCTAAACATTCATAAAAACTACAATACAAATGAAAAAAAGTACTTTAAAACCATTTCTGATTGTATGTCTTTTGCTTTTAAGCTTCGGACTACAAGCTCAGAGCGCGCTGTGGACAAAAGTTTCTCCCACAGAGTTGCAAAACCGACAAAAAGCCTTGCGCAATGCTATACCGCAAGACTTTAACCTATTTTCACTGAATACTTCAGCTTTAAAAAGCCAATTGCTTAGCGCTCCACAAAGATTTAGTGGGCAGTCAAACGTAATTATAGAGTTGCCTACAAATAACGGTGAAATACAACGTTTCAGAGTTTATGAAGCTTCTATAATGGAGCCAGCGCTTCAGGCACAACACCCAAACATACGTTCATACGTTGCGCAAGGTATAGAGGATGGCTCTGCTATTGCTCGTTTTAGTGTTTCTAGCGTAGGAGTTCATGTTATGATTTCATCTGTAAACTATTCTACTGTTTACATAGATCCTTATACTCAGGATAGAAATAATTACATAGTTTATAACATCAATAGTGTTCCTGCTAATCTTGACGCCCCCGCATGTTTGACTGTAGAGACTGAAATTATGGATATGCCTGCAAATAACAGAAATGCAGATGACGGCATACTTAGAACTTTTAGACTTGCTTTAGCATCTACTGGGGAATATTCACAATTTCACCTTAACGATCAAGGAATAGATCCAGGAGCAACAGATGCAGTAAAGAAAGCTGCTGTACTTTCTGCAATGAACGTTGCAATGACACGTGTGAACGGAGTTTATGAAAGAGATGCTTCTTTAACTATGGTTATTGTTGCAAACAATACAGATATTATTTTCCTTGATGCTAACACCGATCCTTACACTAATAATAACGGAGGTGCTATGTTGGCTCAAAACCAAGCTACATGCGACGCTCTTATTGGTAATGCTGATTATGATATTGGCCACGTATTTAGTACTGGTGGTGGTGGTATTGCTGGTCTTCGTGTACCATGCGTTACTGGACAAAAAGCAAGAGGGGTTACTGGTTTAACTCAACCAAGAGGCGATATTTTCTTTATTGATTATGTAGCTCACGAAATGGGTCACCAATTTGGTGCAAACCATACTTTTAACAACTCTTGTGGAAATAACAGAAACGGTTCTACTGCTGTAGAACCTGGAAGTGCTTCTTCTATTATGGGTTATGCAGGAATTTGTCCTCCAAACGTACAAAACAACAGTGATGACTATTTTACGGCTATAAGCATACAAGAAATATGGAATCACATTAAAAATGGTGCTGGACAATGTGCAGTGCAAACGCCTACTAACAACCTACCTCCTGTAGCAGATGCTGGAGCTAATTACACTATTCCAAAGTCAACTCCTTTTATTTTAAAAGGTACTGCATCTGATCCAGATGGTGGAAATGTATTATCTCACTGCTGGGAACAAATGAACCCACAAGTTGCACCAATGCCACCGGCAAATACATCTACAACTGGACCAGCTTTTAGAACTTTAGACCCTAGTGCTTCTCCTGATAGATATATGCCAGCAATTGCAACTGTGCTTGCCGGAAACACACAAAGTACTTGGGAAGTAGTTCCTGCTGTTGGAAGAAATATGAATTTCAGATATACCGTTCGCGACAATGTTGCGGGTGGATCTGCTACTGCTAGCGATAATATGTCGGTAACAGTTGATGGAATTTCAGGCCCATTTGTGGTTACTTCACAAAATACAGCTACTACCTGGACAATCGGAAACACTGAAACAATTACGTGGGATGTAGCCGGAACTGACGTAGCTCCTGTAGATAGCCCTAACGTGGATATTTGGTTTTCAACAGATAACGGTCAGACTTACCCAGTTTCAGTAGCGTTAAACGTTCCTAACACAGGAAGTGCTATGGTTAATGTACCAAACGTTAATACAACCACAGGTAGATTGATGGTTATTTCATCTAACAACATTTTTTACGATCTTAACAATGCTGTTATTACTGTAGATGGTGTAGTTAGTGTTGAAGACTTTGCATTTGATAATTTCTCGGTTTACCCGAATCCATCAAATGGAACATTTAACCTTACTTTCAAACCAGCATCAAACGATAAAATTGAAATCTCTCTTTACGATTTAAGAGGAAGAGCGATCAATCAATATACTTTTGATGGGGTTTCTGCTTCAAGTACTTTCAACAAACAATTAGAGTACAATTATATTGAAAGTGGAATGTATTTCCTTGTTGTGAAAAATGGCAACAAAGTAACTACTAAGAAGATTGTGAAAAACTAATTTACAGAAAATTGCATATTGAGTAAAGAGAAAAGACAGGGTTTATATCCTGTTCTTTTCTCTTTCTTTTTTTACGCTATTTTCAACCAAACAGTTCACTTTGAGATATTCTATTGAATATCTCTCAATATCGTTTAATAGCTGCGTATAGTTATTTCTCCCGCTCTTAAAAGGGAAGAATAGGTGTAGTTAAGCTTTATTTGAAAGCTATAAGAAAGAAATCATTTACCTATACAGAAAGAGGCGTTCAAAATTTGAACGCCTCTTTTTGTATTCTAATTTATGAAGTATAGAATGTCTTCAACAAACTTTTAGTCCGTCGTGATTCTTGACTCCCTTTATTGCTAAAGCTTCACCGTTTCCTTAATATGCGTAACCACTTGCGAAGTTTTACCAACTTTAAACTTTAGGTCGAATGACACTGACTGATCAGATTTTTTAACTACTAACTTTCCATCGGTTATTGGGTAATAGCCTGCTTCGCCTTTGCAATAACAATGTTTTCCATAGAGTAATTTTACATCACTTAATGAAGCATTTTCTTTATTTATGGAATTTGTAGATGCTGGTATTTCAAAATGTATTGTTTCAGAATAATTTCCATCTGCGGTACCCTCTGGCCCCTTCTTTAAGTAAGTGTATTCTACAACCATATTTTCGCTAGCCACCATTTCTGGATACACAGCGCCTGTGCCATCTTCTTTAACAACAAAGCTTTTATTTTTATGCAGTACTACCGTACAAGTTCCTTCTTCTGGGCAACCTGCAACATTATTTTCTAGTTGTGCCATATTTGTATTTTCTGATGTAACTACAGTTCCCGTCTGTGTTTTACAGGCATTGACCATAAATAGTGGAATTAAAAAGTATAGTGCTTTCATATTATATTAATTTGTGATTGGTTAATATCATTCAATAATTAGTAATTCGTTTTTCCTAAAGGCATCCGTATTTCAGCAGCTAAAAGCTAAAATCTTAATTTTCTAATTCTACTTGCAAATCTAACACATCCGGATTTTTGAAATATTCCATAAATGATTTTTGTAAAATTACTGTTTTTTTATCTGCGGAAAAGGTAGCGTCAGCATTCGACGTTTTCTTAATTTTCTTCGGAAAAGTATAATTCAAGGTATAATTAGAGCCACCCATAAAAGCTGCAGCCTGTTGCATGCTATCTACTTGTTGTTGATGCATTTTTTTATCTTTTATATACGCATCACGCTTAAAAACCCCGTTTTTAAAGATGTAATTCACGCCAATTAATTCCTGCGAGCCTTCTTCTTTAGTTGTTTTCATCGCTTCGGTTTTGTCGCCAGGCATCAAATTTGCAGCTTGCTCCAATCCGTTTAGCATATCGTTAGCTTCCCCTACATTTTTGAAATTGGTTGAAATAGCATAAATCATTTCAGAAGTTTCAGAATTCATTTTTATATGAAAATTAAAATTTTCTAGCTTCTTTAGTTTCTGTTGTTCTACTGCCGAAAGCGTGGAAATACTATCCCTTTTTTCTTCTAAAAATTCTTTCATACTAATAATGGTGTCCATTTTTACTACTGCAGAATCCATCATTGCAGCACCACCAAAGGCCATCATTTCGTTTAAATTAACTTCAACAGTTATTTGTCCGCTGCCATCAGCATTCATAACCATTGTTTCAGAAAATTGGCAACTCACCAAAGTAAATGTCAAAGCAAAAACAAAGAGTAATTTTAATTGCATAGTCTATTTATTAGGGTTATTTATAATAATAAGTGCGGCAATCACACCAGGAATCCACCCAAGAACGGTAAGTATAAAAACAATTATAACCGATCCGCAGCCTTTGTCTATAACAGCTAATGGCGGAAAAAGAATTGACAACAGCACTCTCCATATACTCATAGAAAACAAAGCTACGATTTATATTCTTTATTTGTGCGCTTCAATAATTTGTTAATAGCCTATCCGTAATTCTTTCGCAGCTAAAACATCTTTTCTCTTTTTTCTTTCCGCTTGCCTCCCTTTATTCAAAACTTCGTATTTCGCATTTCACACTTCGTATTTCGCACATCATTTCCCTATCTTTGCAAACTTATTTTTATACCGAATATATGCAACTGTCCGAACTGGAAATCATCCGAAGAGAAAAACTACAACAACTGCGCAATATGGGCATTAATCCCTATCCCGCAGATCTTTATCCCGTAAGCGATACTTCTAAAAAGATAAAGGATAATTTTGAAGAAGGAAAAAAAGTAGTAATTGCCGGAAGACTAATGTCACGACGAATTCAAGGAAAAGCTTCTTTTGCTGAACTTCAGGATGCTGACGGCCGCATTCAAGTATATTTTAACCGCGACGAAATTTGTACGGGTGAAGATAAAACCCTTTATAATGAAGTGTATAAAAAATTGCTCGATATTGGCGATTTTATAGGAATTGAAGGCGAATTATTCAACACGCAAGTAGGCGAAAAAACGGTAATGGTGAAGAAATTTACACTTCTCAGCAAAGCCTTAAAACCTTTGCCACAACCACGTGTAGACGCAGATGGAAAAGTACACGATGCTTTTACAGACCCCGAACAACGGTATCGCCAGCGCTACGCAGATTTGGTGGTAAACCCACACGTAAAAGAAATTTTTGTAAAGCGCACAAAGCTTTTTAATGCCATGCGAAGCTTTTTTAACGATCGCGGTTATTTTGAAGTAGAAACCCCTGTTTTGCAACCTATTCCGGGTGGAGCAGCAGCGCGACCTTTCACCACTCACCACAACTCGTTAGACATTCCGCTTTATATGCGAATTGCAAATGAATTGTATCTAAAAAGATTAATCGTCGGTGGTTTTGACGGTGTGTATGAATTTTCCAAAAACTTCCGAAACGAAGGGATGGACCGCACCCACAACCCAGAATTTACCGCTATGGAAATTTACGTTTCCTATAAAGACTATAATTGGATGATGGATTTCTGCGAACAATTGCTGGAATTCTGTGCAATTGAAGTAAATGGTACTTCCAAAGCGACTTTCGGAAAACACGAAATAGATTTTAAAGCGCCATACCCACGAGTAACAATGGCGGAAGCAATCCTGAACTTCACCGGTTTCGACATAACTGGCAAAACAGAAGATGAAATCCGAAAAGCGGCGCTCGATATGAAAGTTCCGGTGGACGAAACGATGGGGAAAGGAAAATTGATTGATGAAATTTTTGGCGAAAAGTGTGAAGGCAATTACATTCAGCCAACATTTATTACAGATTACCCAAAGGAAATGAGCCCGTTGTGTAAAGAACACCGCGACAATCCTGAACTTACAGAACGTTTTGAATTGATGGTTTGCGGTAAGGAAATTGCAAATGCATATAGTGAATTGAACGACCCTATAGACCAGCGCGAGCGTTTTGAAGCACAATTAAAACTAGCAGATAGAGGCGACGACGAAGCAACTGCATTTATAGATTACGACTTTTTACGCGCTTTAGAATACGGCATGCCGCCTACTAGCGGTATGGGTATTGGAATGGACCGTTTAGTTATGTTTTTGACTAACAATCCCTCTATTCAAGAAGTACTTTTCTTTCCTCAAATGCGCCCAGAAAAGAAGAGGCCAGAAATGAGCGAGGACGAAAAAGCCGTATTTGCAGTCTTAAAAACCACCTCGCCAGTTGCCTTGGAAGATCTTAAAGCGCAAAGTGGCTTGAGCAACAAAAAGTGGGATAAAGCCATAAAAGGTTTGACAGCATCTAAAGTAGCAAAAGTTGAAAAAACAGAAGATAATTTGATGGTTTCTATGTTATAGAAAATAGTATCACTTCGCCTAAAAAATGGGAAATTGCAGCAATGTAGTTTCCTTTTTTTTATGGCATTCTGCAGTACATTTTAAATAGAATTGAAATTACTTTATTTCAAAACCCTTTGAAATATAAATCTTTACAATTACATTTGGGAATCTATTCACATTTTCTAAACAGACATTTTTTATGAAAAGACTATTATTCATTTCGCTATTATTGTTATTTACGCAGGTTTTCTTTGCTCAGAACAGCAAAGAAACTGTTGCCCAAACTTGGCTGGATAACAATATGCCAATCAACAAAACGAACCAAAGTTTTGCCTTAACAAACAGCCACGCAGGTCCTTCTGGTGAAACATTTCGCTTTCAACATACTGTAAACGGTGTAGAAGTTTTTGATTCTTCAGTAGCAGTTCACGTTTCAAACAAGAACCAAGTAACTTATCACGCAAGTACTTTTGATAGTGCTGTTGAAACAATTAGCACAACCCCTTCAATTTCAGAAGAAGATGCTTTAAATACAGCAAAAACCGCTTTAAGTATTGAGGGATATATTTCTCAAAAGGAGGTGAAACTTTACGTCTATAAAAAATTAGGCGACAGCAAATTGGTTTACAGGGTAACTACAATGTCTGAATTCCGAATGGGGAATTGGGAAACTATCGTAGATGCTGTAACAGGTGCTGTTTTAAGCACACAAGATATTGCGATTTACCATAAAAGAAATGGTGGGGATGACACAAAACATCCAGTAAAACCAACAACCTTGGCTACTGGTACAGCAATGGTTTTTGATCCAGACCCACTTACCAAAACAGGAAGCAATTATGGCGGAAACTATTCTGATAATAACGACGCAACCAACGCAGATCTTGATGCTGCAAGAACCGCAGTAACTTTATTAGATATTGATTTTGACGGAACAAACTACAGATTAAGAGGACCATATACTGAAATAGCAGAATTAGGCTCTCCGTCTACAGGTTTATTTTTACAGACAACTTCAGATTTTAGCTTCACTAGAGACCAACAGGGTTTTGAAGCTGCAAACTGCTATCACCATATTGATAAAAGTTTCCGTTACATCAATGATGATTTAGGAATTCCTTTAGTTTCGCTTTACAATGGCGGAGTGGTTCGTTATGATCCACACGGTGCCAATGGCGCAGATAATTCTTTTTACAGTGCCGGAAGCCTTCAGTTTGGCGAAGGTGGTGTTGATGATGCTGAAGATATGGACGTAGTACTTCACGAATTGGGTCATGGTCTTCACGATTTCATAACCAACGGAAATCTTAGCCAAGTAAATGGTTTAAGTGAAGGAACTGGTGACTACTGGGCAAATAGCTATAAAAGAAGTACAGGTTTTTGGGATATTACAGACCCACAATATTTTTGGGTATTTGGCTGGGACGGACACAACCCATTTTGGGGTGGCCGCGCAACTAATTATGGAGCTATGTATCCAGGTGGACTTACCGGATCAATCCATACAGATGGACAAATTTGGGCAACTGTTTTACTTGAAATCTGGGAAATTATTGGAAGAGAAAAAATGGATGCTGCAGTTTGGGAAGGTCTAGGAATGACCAACAGCAACACGAATCAACAAAACGCTGCTATTGCTGTAAGGCAAGCTGCTATAGATATGAACTATAGCTGTGCAGAGATAGATGCTTTCACAGACAGGTTTACAGCACGTGGCTACGTATTACCAAACTACGTTTGCGATCCAAATGCTTGCGACATTTCAGAAATAGAAACAACTAACATTTCTCCTTGTAACGATAATGGCACTCCTACAGATGGTAGTGATGATTTCTTTACAGCAGATGTTACAGTAACTTTCATAAATCCTCCAGCAACCGGAACTTTAGATTTAACGGGAGACGGAACGGCTTCAGTATCTACATCAGGTTTAACTACATCGCATACGTTTGTAGGCGTTGTGTTTGCCTCTGATGGTACCGCAATTCAACTTTCTGCTGAGTTTTCTGATTCTGCTGATTGTGATTATGACGACAATAACGCAGGTACTGCACCAGCGCCTTGTGTTACTGCAGGAGTTAATGACAATGAATTTTTCGGTGTGGCACTTTATCCAAACCCTGCCGATCAGACTATTTCATTATCAAACTTAACACAAGAATACAATGTAGCTATCTACAATATGCTTGGCCAGAGAGTAAAAGAACAATATGTAGATGCAACTAACAACAGCATCAACATTGACGATCTTTCATTCGGTGTGTATATCTTGAAATTTAATGATTATGACAAAGTGTTACGCTTCGTTGTAAAATAAGTAGTATATAATTTTATATTAAATTGAAATGAGCCGCAGAAATGCGGCTCATTTTTTTTAAAAAATCTACTGCCCATGTTTTTTCCTACTTCTTGGCATAAGTGGTCTCGCATCATCGCAAGTAAACATGAGTAGTAGTATTATAGTCGTATAAAACTATTGAATTTTACAAACCTTAAAAAATTCCTTTTAGAGAACTCCTCTTTTGAATGAGTTAAGACTACTCTTCAATAATTATCTATAAAATTGATTGTAATTAAACTTATTTCAAATATGAGCGTCATAGTTATGTAAAACCTTAAAAAATAAACAGATGAAAAAAGTAATGATAATTTTTATGGCGCTTACCACTTTCGCTATTACCGCACAGAATAAAAATTCTGATAGAAAAGAGCAACGTAGTGAGCAAAAAGAAAATTTTACTCCAGAACAAAAAGCTGAATTGCACGCTAAAAAAATGACGCTAGATTTAGGTTTAAACGAAGCGCAACAAACTAAAGTGAACCAAGTGCTACTCGAAATGCAGAAAAATAAACCCGAGCGTTCTGAAAACAGAAAAGAAATGACAGACACGCAAAAGTTTGAGGCAAAAGCGGCTATGCTAGACAGACGCATCGCAATGAAGAAGGCAATGAAAGAAATCCTTACAGAGGAACAATACACTAAATGGGACAAAAGCCAAGGTCATAAACAGCATCGTTCTAGCAACAAAAATAGAATGGAGAAGCGCGGAGATAAGTAATAAAGACTCCAATTATATTTTATGGCGCAATTATTGTTTTAGTTATAATCAAATTGGTTACATTAGTAACTTTAAATTTAAAAACAACTAAAATGAAAAACCTACTAACAGTATTCGCATTTGCAGTAACCATGCTTTTGGGAGTTCAAACAATCTCGGCTCAGCAGTTGTCGCAGGACAAAAGCAGACCAGAAGTAATTGCCAAGACAGAAACTGCAAAATTGACTGATGCATTAAATTTAAACGGTGATCAAAGTCGTGCTATCTTTAGAGCTTACGTAGCAAAAGAAGTAAACTATCAAAAGCACATTGACGGTAAAGATGTAAAAGATGCAACCGTTAAAGCCAATAAGGATAAATTCGATTCTTCTCTGAAGGAAACAATGAAAAAAACCTTAACGGCAGATCAATACACCCAATGGGTAAAAATGAATAATTAGTGATTGATTATTAGTAATTCCAAGACCCTTTCTAAGTTTAGAAAGGGTCTTTTTTTTGGAATATCAAAAAATATTTGTGACACTATTTGCCAACTTCCTGTGCTTAGTAGTTAACTTTTATTTCAAGTTTTTAGCAACCTTTCCACATGCTGCAATAGTAGCGTCTAAGTCTTCATAACTCAGCGCATCGCAGATAAACCAAGTTTCAAAAGCACTTGGCGCAATATAGATTCCTTCGTCCAACATTCCGTGGAAAAAGATTTTGAAATTTTCATTATTCGCATGAGCTGCCGAAGCAAAATCGGTTACGGGCATTTCAGAAAAATGTATCGAAATCATAGATCCCAGTCTGTTAATAGTGAACTTTACATTTTCTGAAGTAAGCGCCGCGTCTAAACCTTTATGCAGATATTCGGTCTTTTTATTGATAGAATCAAAAATCGCTCGATTTTCGTTTAATTCTTTTAACATCGCCAATCCTGCAGCCATTGCCAGAGGATTTCCGCTCAATGTTCCCGCCTGATAAACAGGACCAAGGGGCGCTAGTTGATTCATAATTTCTTCTCTTGCAGCAAATGCACCAACAGGCAATCCGCCACCAATTACTTTTCCAAAAGTTACTATATCGGCTTTCACCCCAAATAATTCTTGAACTCCACCAGCAGCAAGTCTGAAACCAGTCATTACCTCATCAAAAATTAAAAGAATATCGTTGTCATCGCAAAGTTTTCGCAAGCCTTCTAAAAATCCTTCGGCAGGTGGAATGCAACCCATATTTCCCGCAACAGGTTCTAAAATAATACAGGCTATTTCGTTTTTGTTTGCAGCAATAACTTCTGCCACATTGTCCAAATCATTATAAGTTGCCAGCAGCGTATCCTTCGCGGTTCCTTCAGTTACACCAGGACTATTTGGTGATCCGAAAGTAACGGCGCCACTTCCTGCCTGAATAAGGAAGGAATCGCTATGCCCGTGGTAGCAGCCTGCAAATTTTATAATTTTATCTTTCCCCGAAAAACCACGTGCTAAACGAACAGCACTCATACAAGCTTCGGTACCGCTATTTACAAAACGGATTTTATCAATATTCGGAACCATGGAAACGGCAAGCGCCGCTATATCAGTCTCAATTTCTGTGGGCATCCCGAAAGAAGTTCCTTTTTTCGCCTTCTCAATTACCGCGTTTACAACAGGCTCAAAAGCATGGCCAAGAATCATTGGGCCCCAAGAATTTATATAGTCTATTAGTTTGTTGCCATCAACGTCGTAAATATATGCGCCTTTCGCTTTTTCTACAAAAATAGGATCCCCACCTACGGCTTTAAAAGCACGTACAGGCGAATTTACGCCTCCGGGAATAACTTTTAACGCCTCTTGAAAAAGAGCACTGCTTCTTTGGTATTTCATGGTAATAATTGAAGAATTCGTAATAATATTATTTAATTGCTGTTGAAGAAATATTCAAACTGAAAACTGCAAATGCAACTTTCTTTTTTACTGATTTTTTAGAGAATGCAGATACAAAACCTGACCAATAGACAAATCATTATTTTTTAATCCGTTGTATTGTTTTAGGTTTTCCACAGTAAGATTAAATTTTCTCGAAATACTATATAGTGTATCGCCAGCTTGGACTGCGTAAGTAGCAATTTTGGAATCATCAGGATCTACATTTCTTACTCTCTTGCCTAAAACCTGATTGTCGTATTGATCTAATCTGTATCTTTCTACAAGGCTTATAAGTTTTTCCGGATACTTGGGGTCCGTTGCATAACCCGCTTTGCGAAGCCCATGCGCCCAACCTTTATAATCGTCTTTGCGCAATTTGAATAAATCTTGATAACGACTACGTTGCGTTAAAAACAAGGAGTGATCGCGATAAGAATATTTAGGATCGTTGTATTTTCTGAAACACTCTCCGCGTTCATCATCGTCGTGATAAACACTATCGCCTTCCCAACCGGTATGACATTTTATACCGAAATGGTTATTAGCCTTCATCGTAAGTTCGCCCGCACCAGCGCCACTTTCCAAAATACCTTGGGCAAGCGTTATGCTGGCTGGAATACCGTATTGCAGCATTTCTTCCATGGCTATACCGCTATATTCGTTAATGTAGTTAGCTACACGTTCACTGTACGGAATATTTACTGGCACATCAACCACGCGAGGTTCTTCTGCTTTGGTATTGTTCTCCTTAACAGATGGATTTGTGCGAACAACACGCTCGGTGTTGGGTTTCTTTTTATATTTTGAAGCCGTTTTTTTCGATTTGCAACTGCCAAAACAAATAATACATACAATAAGTAGGAAAGTTAATCTGCCAATCATATTATTCAATTATAGGTAGGTTTTTCTTTTTCAATTTTTGGTTCATACCTGCTATGCCTTGCAAACCGCCCGTATGAACGGCAAAAATACAGCTATTTTCTTTGAAATACCCCTTTTTTAGTAGATCCATAATACCGTACATCATTTTTCCGGTATAGACAGGATCTAATGGAATAGCCGTTTTTTTCTTGAACTCATTTATAAAACGAACCAATTCTGAATCTATTTTGCCATACCCACCAAAACAATAGGAATCGGTGATTTCAAAATTAAATTTCGAAGTATATTTTGATATTTCGGAAGATTGAAAAGTTCCTTTTAAAGCTGAAAAACCTAAAACATGTTGATTTTCATTTGAAGCTTTTACCAAACCAGCCATCGTACCCCCAGTACCTACAGGAACACATATATAATCTGCCGAAAAATTATCTTCGCCTAAAATTTCTTCGCATCCTTTTACTGCCAACGCGTTAGTTCCACCTTCTGGCAACAAATAAAAATTTCCAAATTGATTTTTTAACTCAGCTATAAATTCAAGCTCCTCTTTCAGCCTATATTCTTCCCGAGAAACAAAATGCAACTGCATCCCACATTCCTTTGCAAAAGTAAGCGTCGGGTTTTCTGCAATCTTGCTTTCTAATTCTTCCCCTCGAATAATCCCGATGGTTTTAAAACTCATCTTTTTTCCGGCAGCCGCAACAGCTGCAATATGATTTGAATAAGCACCGCCAAAAGTAAGAAGTGTATTCTGCCCCTGTTCTTGGGCAGCTTGGAGATTGTATTTTAGCTTTCTAAATTTATTCCCCGAAACAAACGGGTGCAATAAATCTTCTCGTTTTATAAATAATTTATAACCCGTTATATTGAAAAGAGAGAGATCTATTTCAACAATAGGAATGGGTTTTGCCAGCGAAAGGTTTTCCATTGAACAAAGATATTGACAAATTGACTAATTCGGCTTTTAAAAAATCTAATTGCAAACATACTTGTCAATTATATATTTGGTAATTGGCCTCAGCGTTTTATTGGTTTGCGGATGAAGACCATAACTCGAAAAATATTCCATTCCGCCATTCCTATCTTTTCCGTACCAAATACGAACACTTCCATCCTCATTAAAAAACTGGGTCGAGCAATTTATAGATAACTCTCTAAAACCCTCAATGCGCTCCTGTTTATATGCTTTAAGGATTCCAGTTTTTAACTTTTCACCGTCAAAACTAGTTTCAACATAATGAGTGGAATTCCATTCCATCCATCGTTGTTTTGTAAAATAATGGTATCCAAAAAATCCAATAACCGCTATCAAGAAAAGTGACATTAGCATTAGCAGCAATTTGTTTCTTTTCTTTGGAACATTTCCTTCATCTGCGCGCCCTTTTACTTCATCTATAGTATTCTTAACGAGAAAATCGTTGTAATTATCATATCCCAAATATTGCGCTAAGACCATTAAAACTTGAGGCTGCGGAATATTAATAGCTCCCCCATCACTATTCTTCGCTTCCTTATAGAAATCCCTTAGGCGTCTATCACCATAAGGAAATGTTTCAGAGATAATTTCTGATAAACGTACGGCACATTGATTTACTGAGGGGCTGTTAATGCCTTCACTATTCAATTTCTGCTCTACTTTCTCAAAAGCATTTAAAAGTAATTCTCTATGCATATAAACTGTTTTTCAACATTTTAAAACTACAAAAACCAAATGGAAAATACTTGGAAATTCTTTTCCATAACCTTTCCATTTCCTTTCCAACCTTTCAGGCACATTCTTTCTTCATTTGCTTCAGTATTGCAATGCCACCTTGGGTGTAACAGGGTTTACAAAACATTTCAATACTACTACTGGAGCCGCAGTTTAAGTTGATTGGCCATTATGAGAAGTAACCTCTCGCCTTACTTCTGCGCTCCACACTTCTCAAATCGGAAGGATTCACTTCCACCATAAGGTGTCGCTGTAAAATTCTCTGGGTAAATACCTGGACAGCCACGCTAGTATCAACTTTTAAATCATACAAAATGAAAAAAATAGCTTTAATTTTATTTACGGTTTTTCTCAATATGGGTCTTTTTTCCTGTACCCCACAAGCAATTTCTGAGGAAGTGAAGAGCACACAAGCCTGTTGCGGCGATGATGGGAATTTACCACCGCCTCCTCCGCCTCCGCCTATTGGTGGAAACGGAGGCGGATAGAGATTTGCCAATTTGTTAGTACTTTAGGGGAATGAATGCACATAGCTTTTCATTCCTCTTTTTTTTAGGCGCTTTTTACTATTAGGCAGTAAATTCTATTCGCAACAAAATGATAGTTCATACTACTATTACAACTAAATGTTGCATCCTATCCAAAGTTCAAATATACCTCTTGATATAAAGTATTACATACCCCAGTCTGAAATTTCCTCAAAAACAGTTACCCTTATCGAACGCCCAAAGGACTGTATAATGAATTGAG
The DNA here is from genome assembly GCF_058068205.1 of Aequorivita sp. IT1282. NCBI lineage: Bacteria > Pseudomonadati > Bacteroidota > Flavobacteriia > Flavobacteriales > Flavobacteriaceae > Aequorivita > Aequorivita sp. IT1282. Next base: position 243,395 of record NZ_JBYRHR010000006.1, read on the forward strand.
GAGGATATATAGGCTATTTTCAGCTCCTTACGGAATCCCGTAAGGAATTTTTATTTAGGTGTTGTAGGTTTGAAGTTACTAACAAATAAAACTAATCGAAATGAAAAATATTACTTTCCTCCTATTTGCTTTACTCATTATAGCCACTTCTTGTTCCTCTTCAAAAAACATTAGGTTTTCAAAAAAACCAGATGAAATTGTAAAAACAGAGTCTTTGAAAAAATTCCTCGCCATTAATAAAAATCCAAAAGTAGTGCTAAGGGTTAATGAATCTTCATACACGGTTACGGAAAACGAAAATATTGATTACCTGTATAATGCTATAGAAAACCAGCTTTTGGCTAGCGGCTTTGTTGTAAGAGACAGACAGTTGTTCAATCAAATAATAGGCAATGAAGACAATAATGTAGATTATGAAGTTCTCAAAAACAAGTCAGACACAGACCTGATTATTGAATTAACAAAACTTGATCCCAAAATCAAGTATTCTACAAACAAATACTTCAATAAAAATAATGATGAAAAAATAGAGCAATCCTATGTTCACGAACGCTACGGCGCTTCTGTAGAATTTAAAGTAGTCCTTATTAGTACCAACGAATTTGCGGGAGTTTACAAGTTCAATTATACTCCCTGTACTGAAGGTTGTGTCATCAAAAAATCTATGAACGAGTTAACCAAAGAACGTAGAACGCGTGAAAAAAATGGGCCTAAAGGTTATGAAGGTGTAGAAAAAGATGAACTGGAAATATTTATTAAAGATGCAACACAACAATTGGTTGCGGAAATGAGAAATTGATATAATCTCTCAAGGAATCCCGTAAACGATTGAAACCAAGATTATAGATTTAAACATTCATATCAAAATTTTAAAATATGGAACTCCACAACCAACTAAAAGCATTAGCAGATAAAATTCATCAGCTAAAAGACAAAATAGAAACAGAAGAATCTACCAAACACGCCTTTGTACTGCCCTTTATTAATATTTTGGGATATGATACTTTCAACCCCACTGAAGTAGTTCCAGAATTTACAGCCGACCTGGGCCTTAAAAAGGGCGAAAAAGTCGATTATGCCATTTTTCAAAACGGTAACCCAATCCTCATTGTGGAATGTAAAAACTGGAAAGAAAACCTCAACGTTCATAATTCACAATTGTTCCGTTATTTCCATGTTACAAAAACACGTTTTTCATTGCTCACCAACGGAATAGAATATCGCTTCTACACAGATTTGGAAGAACCCAACAAAATGGACGAAAAACCATTTTTGGAATTCGATATCACAACGGTAAAAGAAAATGTGATAAATGAAATAGCCAAATTTCACAAATCAAATTTTGATGTAGACTCTATTGTGGACAATGCCAGTTCCCTTAAATATACAAGGGAAATCAAAAGATTAATTTCCGACGAACTCACCACTCCCTCCCATGACTTTGTAAGGCTCTTTGCAAATAAAGCATATTCCGGAAGACTTACTGAACGTGTAATGGAAGAGTTTACAGAGCTCGTCCAAAAAGCTTTCAATCAAACCATAAGTGAAAAGGTAAATGATCGGCTTAATGCCGCAATAAATAAAGAAGCAGAAAAACAACAGGAGGATAATATTGAAGTTCAAGAGCCGGAAAGCAAAGTTATTACTACTGAAGAGGAAATGGAAGGATTCCGAATTGTAGTAGCAATCCTGAGAAGAAAACTGCCCATAAACAGAATAATACACCGTGATACTCAATCCTATTTTGGAATTCTCTTGGATGATAATAATCGGAAACCACTCTGCAGGTTACATCTAAACGGAGGCAATAAATATGTGGGTGTTTTTGACGAAAAGAAAAACGAAACTCGGGAACCAATTCAATCAATAGACGACATCTATAAATTTGAGGAGGCACTTTTGAGGACGGTAGATTATTATATATAAAATCTAACTATATTAGTTAATCGATTACTTTAAATAAGGTTTATAAAATAAGAATATAACATTAAGATGAAGATTCTAAAATTGGTAATTTTCGTGTTTATATTGGGGTACACCTCAAATACTCCGAAAAAGAGATCACTTTAGAACAAGCCATCAACCTTGGCTACCAAGCCTGTTCCATTTGCAAGCCAAAGTGATCACGGTGTCCGAGTGTTTTTTATGAAGCGCAGCGGAATAAAAAATGAATCCAAGCCACCCTAACGCAAACCCACCCATTACGGAAAACCGTAACTGTAAGCATTTTATATCAATGGTGGGACTCCTTAAAGCATTGTCATCATTGAGAACTAGACACGATTCCAATATCTCTTTATTCATCGTGTTTTCACTAAATACCCTCCAACCACACGCACCAGCCGCTCTTACTTTTTCCTTCCAGAAAAATTTCCCCTGTTTGCACTATAATCTAAATTCTATGAAAGACGAATAAAACAGTAGTAGGAATTTTGTTTATAGTATATTTAAAGTAACTATATACTATACTTATAGTATGTTTATAGTATATATACAGTATCTCTATAGCGTATAATACTTATATTAAATACACGATATCCCACTGGCATCCCTTGGAAAAAACACATCATATTTAAAGTATAAAAAAGAAGAAAAGTTTAGAAACTAAATCCGAAAATCCCTGTTACCCCAAAGCTTCGTGCATCAATATTATCTAAGTAATTACCTCGGAAGTTAAAATCGAGTCTGAAAACTCTAAAGATGTTACCCACCCCAACACTGTATTCCCAGTAGATATCTTCGGGAGATTGATAAACTATATTGGAAGCGTTTAAGTCTTTATTCTCTTGCGAAATTGTACCATAAACAGCTCTAAAACCAACAACTTCACGTAGGTCAAGTTTTCTAAGTAATGGAATTCGGGAGAAAATTCTACCTCCAAAGTTGTGTTCCAAATGAAGTGAAGTATAGGTATCACTTACAAATTCGTAATAATCTAACTGCGTAAAAGTATTGTAAAGACTGAAATAAGTTTGATTTCCAGGAATTGGATTTAGCAGACTTAACGGAACTGCGCCAATGGTTGTACCTACCTCAACAGTAGAAAGCAAACGACCAATACCACCTATATTCCAAGGTTGGGTGTAAAGTGCTTGCAATTTTTTGTATTCAAAATCGCCTCCCATTACATCTTTTAGTCCGTAGCTATAACCTGCATAAAACGATGGAAAATCGCCATCGTTTATTACCGTGCGCTCCACGCCATAACCTGAAGTTTTACGTCCGGGACTATATAAAAATCCTACTTGAATTTCGGCTTGTTTTAGTTGGCTCTTTACATCGCCTGTAAATAGACCATCTTCCATTACTTTATAATCTATACTGAAAGTTTCGGTAGCAGACTCTAAAGTTCTATAAGAACCTGTTAAGCGTAATATAAAGTTCTTCCACGGTTCAATATCAAAACCAATGGTACTTAAGTTTATTCGAGACAACCTATCATTTGAGCCCACAGAAAGCAGCGACGACGACGCCAAACTTCTTCCCAAAACATCATTACTATTTGTTAAGCTAGCTCCGGTTTGCTCCACATCTCGACGGTTACCGCCAAAGACAGTAAGTCTAGATTTTCTATCTAAAAGCAGCTTTCCAGAAATACCGTATTTAAAACGATCGTCTTTAAAACCGTAAGCTCCAAAACCTTCTATTCTCCAAGGGTCATTTTGTCCAAAATAGGTTCTACCTCCCAAACGGATTCGCATACCTTCAGCTTCATTAAAACCAAAAATTGAAAAAACAGGGCCGATATCAAAATTGTTTACTTCGTAATAACCACTGGCCAATGTTGCACCCACATTGTAAAGCGCTTTAAACCGACCTACAGTTTTAAGCGTGTCCAGCATTTTGTAAACGCCTGTTTCGTCTTTGCTTAGTTTCTCCATTCGGTTTGTATCCCAAAAATCATCGGGACGGTTGTAAACCTCATAATTATATGGATCTACTTGCTGCGAATAAAACTTTTTGTCTTTCGGAATATCAAAAACATAATTATCATATAAGGTGGTACGTTTGCCATAAACGCCTCGAGCTTCTTCCTTTTTCCTAAAGCTGAAATCGCTCATAAAATAGTCGCGAGTAATTAGGAAAGTAGAATCGTTTAATACTTCAAACTCCTGCTCTATATACACATCGCGCACCCAGTTTAGGTTTGCGCTTTTGGAAGCTTTTAAATTTATTTCTTTAATAGCCCAAGTGGAATCATTCACCCAAAAATCGCCTTTAAAAGTCAGTTCATTTTTTCGGCGTGGGTAATACACAATATTATAGCACCATTTATTATCGCGATAGGCACTGTCGCGCAACACGTAATTGTAAACGTCTATTCCAGTTTTTGATAGCGGACTAGTAAAAGCTTTATCGAAAAATTTCAGATAATTATCATAAACATCATAGTCGCTATAAAGATCTTTTACGAAAGCGATAAGTGTTTGATTGTTATCAAAACCAGAGTTTTTATTTCCTTGAAGCACTTCCTTTTCTTCAGATAAAGAATTGTCGCCATAGACTTTGGAAGCTGCCTCATTTATAAAAATAGGCAGATACGTATTACCAGTTACACTTGAAGTATCGGTCTGGTCAAAAATGAATTCCATCCCTTTAAAAATCTTGCTTTTAATGAGCGCACTATCAATTGTATTTAAATCAAATTCAAGTTTTTCGTATTTATCGTACTGGTATTGTTTGAATTTTTTAACCCCATTCTCCCTGCGATTTTCCCAAATCTTCCGAAGAATATCCAAAGCTGGATTATTCTTTTTTGAAGTTTTTCCTGCAAATATAACCACCTCGTCCAACGCATCAGCACTCTCTTCCAAAAGTACTTCCATAGTGTAGGTAGTTCTCGTAGTGAGTTCCACTTCTTTAGTTGTGAAACCTATAAAAGAGAAGATTACGGTTTTATAAGTTTTATCGCTTTCTAAGTAAAATCGACCGTTTTCGTCGGAAATAGTTCCCTCCTGCGAATCTTTATAGATAACATTCGCAAAGGCAACAGGATAACCCGTAGCGTCTTTAATTACACCGCTTACTTTGGTTTGGGAAAATACCGAAGCACCAGTTAAAATAAAAAAAGATAAAAGAAGGTACTTCATAAATTAGGGGGACGAAATTATTTTCGGTCGTAAAATTAGTCTCTATAAAGAACTTTCTTTACAGCCTTAACAACATCTTCACTATTTGGCAACCACTCCTTTAGTAATACAGGCGAGTAAGGCGCTGGAGTATCAGCAGTATTTATTTTTACGATTGGTGCGTCTAAGTAATCAAAAATATTGTTTTGAACTTGGTACGATATTTCGGTAGCAACGTTTCCAAAAGGCCACGCTTCCTCTAAAATCACCAAACGATTTGTTTTCTTCACAGATTCATAAATTGCTTCATAATCCAACGGACGTACAGTACGTAAATCGATTATTTCACATTCAATGCCTTCTTCGGCAAGTGTTTCTGCAGCTTTATAAGCCTCTTTTATAATTTTTCCGAAGGAAACAATCGTTACATCTGTTCCTTTTCTTTTAATATCGGCAACCCCAATCGGGATTAAATATTCTCCTTCTGGCACTTCACCTTTATCGCCGTACATCTGCTCACTTTCCATAAAAATTACCGGATCATTATCGCGAATGGCACTTTTCAACAAGCCTTTTGCATCAGCAGGATTACTTGGCACAATCACTTTTAAACCTGGACAGTTAGCGTACCAGCTTTCAAAAGCTTGACTGTGTGTAGCTGCAAGTTGTCCAGCAGAAGCCGTTGGTCCGCGGAAAACGATAGGAATATTAAACTGCCCACCACTCATTTGTCGCATTTTTGCAGCATTATTAATAATTTGATCAATGGCAACCAACGAGAAGTTGAAAGTCATAAATTCAATAATCGGTCTGTTCCCGTTCATTGCAGAACCTACGCCTATTCCCGAAAAGCCCATTTCAGAAATTGGAGTATCTATAATGCGTTTCGCTCCAAACTCGTCGAGCATTCCTTTACTGGCTTTGTAGGCACCATTGTATTCGGCAACCTCCTCGCCCATTAAATATATAGTTTCGTCGCGACGCATTTCTTCACTCATCGCTTCTTGTATGGCTTCTCTAAATTGTAATGTTTTCATTTGTCTAGATTGAAATATAAATAACTGAATTCCATAAATTATCGGAATGGGGAAGCAAAAATACTATAATTAACATCTGTTTGAGTATAATTTCCTCACTTTTAACCAAAATTTATTATGCGTGCATAATAAAAAAAAGAAATATATTCTTAACTTCGCACACGAGCAAATTTCTTTTTTACTTACAATTAAATTTGCCAATATTTTACAATCCAAAAATACTTTTAAAGATGAAAATATTAGTCTGTATAAGTCACGTACCGGACACTACCTCAAAGATTAACTTCACCGACGGAGACACCAAGTTTGATGCTAATGGCGTTCAGTTTGTAATTAATCCGAATGATGAATTTGGCTTAACAAGAGCCATGTGGTTTAAAGAAAAACAAGGTGCAACCGTACACGTTATAAACGTTGGCGGACCAGAAACAGAGCCAACACTTCGTAAAGCCTTGGCTATTGGTGCCGATGAAGCAATACGCGTAAATACGCCTGCTACTGATGGTTTTTCCGTAGCTAAGCAACTTGCAGCTATTGTAAAAGAAGGCGGTTACGATTTAGTAATCGGCGGTAGAGAATCAATTGACTATAACGGCGGAATGGTGCCGGGAATGCTTGCAAAGTTAACGGGAGCAAATTTCGTAAATACTTGCATCGGTCTTGAAGTAGAAGGCGATAAAGCCACTGCTATTCGTGAAATTGACGGAGGAAAGGAAACTTTAAAAACTTCACTTCCACTAGTAATTGGCGGACAAAAAGGTTTGGTTCAAGAAAGCGATCTTCGTATTCCTAATATGCGCGGGATTATGCAAGCGCGTTCAAAACCACTTAATGTGAAAGAACCAATTGATGCTACAGCAGAAACAACTTCAATTTCTTTTGAAAAACCAGCCCCAAAAGGCGCGGTGAAATTGGTTGATAATGTGGACGACTTGATCAATCTTTTGCATAACGAAGCCAAGGTAATTTAATACCTCGACTCTGTTCGGCTCACTCAATTTTTAATAATAATATTTACGAACATTTCAATCTAAAATCGTAAATCTAAAATCGTAAATCAAATGTCAGTTTTAGTATATACAGAATCAGAAGAAGGAAAAATTAAGAAGATCGCTTTGGAAGCAGTTGCTTATGCCAAAGGAATTGCAGACCAAATGGGAACTTCTGTAACTGCAGTTAGCATTAATGCCAATGACACTTCAGAATTGGCAAAATATGGCGCTTCAAGAGTATTGCAGGTTTCAAATGACAAATTGAACAATTTCAATGGCGAAGCTTATGCAGACGCAATTGGACAAGCCGCAAAAAATGAAGGCGCACAAGTTATCGTGCTAACGGCAAGTGCAAACAGCAAGTTTTTAGCGCCAACTTTGGCGGTTAATCTTGAGGCTGGTTTTGTGCCAAACGTAGTTGCGCTTCCAGAAAGCACTTCACCTTTTAAAGTGAAACACAGCGTTTTCACAAATAAAGCATTTGCAACCACAGAAATTAAAACCGATATCAAAATAATTGGTTTAGGGAAAAATTCATACGGTTTAAAGGAAAATGAAACTTCAGCAACAAATGAAGACTTCGCACCAAATCTTGACGCACACGATTTTGATATGGAAATTGTTTCCGTAGATAAGGCAACCGATAAAGTTACTATCGCCGATGCCGAAATTGTAGTTTCTGCTGGTCGTGGAATGAAAGGTCCCGAAAACTGGGGAATGATTGAAGATCTTGCACAAACATTAGGTGCTGCCACAGCTTGTTCAAAACCTGTGAGCGACATGGGCTGGAGACCACATAGCGAGCACGTTGGACAGACAGGAAAACCTGTTGCTTCAAACCTTTATATTGCAATTGGTATTTCTGGTGCTATTCAGCATTTGGCGGGTATTAACGCATCAAAAGTGAAGGTGGTAATTAATAACGATCCCGAAGCGCCTTTCTTTAAAGCCGCAGACTACGGTATTGTTGGCGATGCCTTTGAGATAGTGCCAAAACTCACAGAAAAATTAAAAGAATTTAAGGCGCAAAACGCATAATTTTTCATTAATTTGTGCCTCGAAAAAGGGCTGTTTAAATAAGGAAGCATCCAAATTTAAACAGCTTTTTTTATTGTTTTTTTATTCGTTACTTTTATAATCAATTGTTTAACTGAACACCGCGTACTAAATATTTATCACTGATTTTTGAAGAATGAGTTTAGTAAAACTTACAATCAAAGGAATTTCATACAGCCAAACTCAAAATGGCGCATATGCCCTTATATTGAACGAAGTTGATGGCGAACGAAAACTACCTATAGTTATCGGTGCTTTTGAGGCACAGTCCATTGCAATCGCGCTAGAAAAAGATATTACCCCACCGCGCCCACTCACCCACGACCTTTTTAAAAATTTTGCAGATCGCTTCGATATTGTGGTGAAGCAAGTTATAATTCACAAATTGGTGGATGGCGTTTTCTATTCAAGCATTATTTGCGAACGCGACAAAATTGAAGAAATAATAGATGCCCGAACCAGCGATGCCATTGCATTAGCACTTCGCTTTAAAGCACCTATTTTTACTTATAAAAACATTTTAGACAAGGCTGGAATCTTTCTCAAAACGACTACTTCTAAAAAAACATTATCTAAAAAAGAAGAGGCCGTTATTGAGAATTTAATTCTTGGTGAAGACAAAGAGTCTTTCAAACCAGTAAGCGAGGATTTCACTAAATTTAGCCTCGGCGATTTAAATAAAATGCTGGATGAGGCAGTAAATAACGAAAACTACGAAAAAGCAGCAAGCATCCGCGATGAAATTTCCAAAAGGGAGTAGCGTCGGTTGTTGGTTTAAGAATTAAAATATTTGGCACCCTGAGTAAAGCCGAAGTGCAAATGAAGGGTTGGGATTTATAAAAAATTTATGCAGAAATTTATACTTGTAGCCATTGCGCTTTTCTTCTTCGGAAATGTTTTTGCGCAAAGCATTGAAAAAACATGGCAATTTTCAGAAGTAAAAGATGAAAATGGCCTTTCTACACTAAACATCAATTCTGAAAAGGATTTTCTAAAACTCGAAAATGGAGCTTTTGAATACCAAGTTGAAAATGACAGCTTAAAATCGAGCGGCGACTATTTACTTCAGAATAATTTATTGGTTCTTTTCTTTAACGAACCTGCAGACAGTATAAGAAGATTTCGCGTTGAGCAACTTACAGATAGCACACTTTTACTTTCTGAAAACAATTATAAATACGAATTAAAAACGCAAAGCATACAAAAGGCTTCCGCGCTCGACACTATTGCTAATAGTTCAGAAATAACTCCTAGTCAAGGTTTTTCTATGCAAAGTCTTTGGCGTGGCGTATTAGGGATGATTTCTCTTTTGGTAATCGCCATTCTTTTTAGTTCAAATAGAAGAGCCATCCATTGGAAAACGGTGGGTATCGGCCTCGCTTTTCAATTGATAATTGCCATTGGCGTGTTAAAAGTGAATTTTATTAAAAGCGCATTTGAAGGTGTGGGCCAATTATTCGTAAATGTTTTAGATTACACCAAAGCTGGTAGCGAATTCCTTTTTGGCGGCATGCTAGACATCAATTCCTACGGGTTTATATTTGCTTTTCAAGTATTACCAACTATAGTATTTTTCTCTGCGCTAACGTCGGTTCTTTTTTACCTCGGAATAATTCAAATAATAGTAAAAGGAATGGGCTGGCTGCTTACAAAGCTTTTGAATATTTCGGGAGCGGAAAGTTTAAGCGTTGCTGGAAATATCTTTTTAGGACAAACCGAAGCACCGCTTCTTATAAAAGCCTATTTAGAAAAAATGAACAAATCTGAAATGCTGCTCGTGATGATTGGTGGGATGGCAACGGTTGCCGGAGCAGTTCTAGCGGCCTACATCGGGTTTTTGGGTGGTGATGATCCAGCGTTACGATTAACATTTGCAAAACACCTTTTGGCAGCTTCAGTAATGGCGGCTCCGGGTGCAATTGTGATTTCAAAAATTCTGTATCCACAAACAGAACCTATAAATACAGATGTAAAAGTATCATCAGAAAAAATTGGTTCCAACCTTTTGGATGCAATCGCCAACGGAACTACGGAAGGTTTAAAACTCGCTGTAAATGTAGGTGCAATGCTTTTAGTTTTTGTAGCTTTTATCGCAATGCTAAACGGAATTTTAGGTTGGATTGGTGGAGTAACCCCCTTAAATGATTGGGTTATTGCAAATTCAGACTACAAAAGTTTTTCTTTGGAAGCAATTCTCGGAAGCGTTTTTGCGCCTTTAATGTGGCTAATTGGCGTTGCAGAGGAAGACATTTATATGATGGGCCAGTTGTTAGGTATTAAACTCGCCGCAAGTGAATTTGTAGGCTACATTCAGTTAGCAGAACTCAAAAACATATCTAACGGGCTTCACCTTAATTATGAGAAAAGCATTATTATGGCAACCTACATGCTTTGTGGGTTTGCAAATTTCGCTTCTATTGGAATTCAAATTGGAGGGATTGGTTCTTTAGCACCCGGACAACGTAAAACTCTTTCTAAATTTGGAATGAAAGCTTTAATTGGTGGAACCATCGCTTCGCTAATTTCAGCGACAATTGCAGGAATGATTATTGGTTAATGTTAATTAACAACAGTTTCGGCCCAATCTGCTGCCTCTTTAATACATTTAAAATAACTAAAGGCGCCTTCAAAAAGCCCCTGCTCTTCAATTGCTTCGCTTTTAACATCGTCGTTATTTGAAACTATTGCGATGCCTACGACACTTTTGGATTTAGCTCTGTTGTACACTTCTGGATTCACTTTTTTAGCCATTTCCCTATTAGAAATAACCACACATTTTCTACCCTTATAATGTGTGTCTAAAGTATTAACGAGCTCTTTTGCTTCGGCGAAATCATATTGCGGTGCATCAAAATAGAATATAGCATAAAATGGATAACACTCTAATGTTCCTGTTATTAGCTCGTATTTTTCTTCCATAGTGAGTAGATTACGATTAAAATTAAGAAATAATTCTGAATCGTTAATAACTATTTAAAAAGCAATTCTTAAATTCCTTGAGCATCATCTGCACTATTAGTAATTTTAGACCATTAATTTAGCTTCCTTAAAATGAAACAATACCACGATCTCCTTAAGCACGTAATTGAAACTGGCGCCGTAAAGCAGGACCGTACTGGCACTGGCACAAAAAGTGTTTTCGGCTACCAAATGCGCTTCGATTTAAGCGAAGGTTTCCCCATGATAACTACTAAAAAGCTTCACTTAAAGTCTATTATTTATGAGCTATTGTGGTTTTTAAATGGTGACACAAATATTAAATACCTGCAAGAAAATGGTGTTCGTATTTGGAATGAATGGGCAGATGAAAATGGCGACCTAGGCCCAGTTTATGGCCATCAATGGAGAAATTGGAACAGCGAGGAGATTGATCAGATTTCAGATGTTATGAAAACACTTAAATCAAATCCTGACAGCCGAAGAATGCTCGTTAGCGCCTGGAATCCGAGTGTATTACCAGATACCTCAAAGCCTTTTGCAGAAAATGTTGCCAATGGCAAAGCCGCACTGCCACCGTGTCACGCCTTCTTTCAGTTTTACGTAGCCGATGGAAAATTGTCCTGCCAACTCTACCAACGTAGTGCAGATATTTTCTTGGGAGTTCCTTTCAATATTGCTTCATATGCACTTTTAACCATGATGATGGCGCAAGTATGCGGTTACGAAGCTGGCGATTTTATACACACCTTTGGCGATGCCCATATATACAGCAATCACCTCGAACAAGTTGAACTTCAATTGTCTCGAGATCAAAGACCTTTGCCAAAAATGTTGCTTAATCCAGAAGTAAAAGATATATTTGGCTTCACTTTTGATGACTTTACACTTGTGGATTACAATCCACACCCCCACATTAAAGGTGCTGTTGCCATTTAACCCAAATTTATACCCCCAATTATGAAGAACTTAATTATTCTAGCCTGCATTCTATTCTCCACTACTATTTTTGCCCAGCAAGAATGGGGAGATGTTCAAAAAAACACTGTTACCCTTAAAGAAATAGGCCCAGTATGGCCCGGTTGTGAAAAAGGTAGCGCCTCAGATCGCGACAATTGTTTTAACAATAAACTTGCTACGCACATCGCCCAAAACTTCAAATATCCTACAGTTTCGTACAAAAATAACGATCAAGGAAAAGTTATTGTTGAATTCATTATTAATGAAAAAGGCATGGTAGAAGTACAAAATGTTTCGGGCGGCACAAAGGAATTACAAGAGGAAGCTAAACGAAATATTATGGCAATCCCAAAAATGTCTAAGCCTGGAATGATGGGCGGAAAACCACGAGCAATTAAAATGGCCGTACCTTTTACCTTCAAAACAGGAAAATAATAACTCAAAATACTCTTTTTGTAACGCGAAACCTAGTTTAACAACTGTTTAACGTGTATGAAATAGAGTTAAACAATTATAATATTTATATTTAAAGTGTCGTCAAAAAAATGCGGCACTTTTTTTATGATTGCAACCGATACATTGGTTTCGCTCTTTCTCGAAACTCGCCAACATACCGAAAACATTTGCAAACCGCTGGAAATTGAAGACTATGTAGTTCAGCCAATTGTAGACGTATCCCCTCCAAAATGGCACCTAGGTCATACAACTTGGTTTTTTGAAGAATTCATTTTAAAACCACACAAACCCAATTATCAGCTTTTTCACGACGATTTCGCCTTTGTTTTCAATAGTTATTATGAAAATGTAGGCAAACGTGTAATTCGGAATGATCGCGGAAACCTTTCCAGACCAGGAGTGGCAAAAGTTTATGATTACCGTCTTTATGTAACCAATGAAATGAGAGAATTTCTTTCGGAAGATATTTCCGAAGAAATTAGAGAGATCCTTTTAATAGGAATTCATCACGAAAAACAACACCAAGAATTACTTACTACAGACATAAAATACATTTTAGGAAACAATCCTTTATTGCCGAAATACAATGATTCATTTATAGAAAATCCACTTCAGAAATTCCAGCAAGAATGGATTGAAATGAACGAAGGAATTTATGAAATTGGCCATAAAAATTCAGAAGAATTTTGCTACGACAATGAATTGGGAAGGCATAAAGTCTATCTACACGATTATAAAATTTCAAACAAACTTATTACAAATGCCGAATACCTAGAATTCATAAATGCTGGTGGTTACAAAGATTTCAACCTTTGGCACGCTGAAGGCTGGGATTGGGTAAAGCAAGACCAAATTGTGGCTCCAATGCACTGGTATAATATTAACGGTGATTGGCATCAATACACTTTACAAGGTTTACACAAACTCAATGGTGAAGCGCCTGTTTCGCACATTTCTTATTTTGAGGCATTCGCGTTTGCACAATGGAAAGATTGTCGTTTGCCAACCGAGTTTGAATGGGAAGCAGCGCAACATAATTTTGATTGGGGAAGTCGATGGGAATGGACAGAAAGTGCCTACCTACCCTACCCAGGTTATACAAAAGCACCCGGCGCCATTGGCGAGTACAATGGCAAATTTATGGTAAACCAAAAGGTGCTTCGCGGTGGCTCTGTGGCTACTTCACCTAAGCATACGCGTTCTACCTATCGCAACTTTTTTCAAACAAATTTAAGATGGCAATTCACCGGTTTAAGGTTAGCTAAATAATTACGACAAAAGCTTTATGACTACCAAAACACAACCTCAGCGCAGTACGACCTTTCAAGATGAAATTTCTGAAGGACTTTCAAGTTTTCCGAAGTATCTGTCGTCAAAATATTTTTACGATAAAAAAGGCGATAAGCTTTTTCAGGAAATTATGGCAATGCCGGGATATTATTTAACCGGTTGCGAATTTCAAATTCTCTCCACGCATACTGAAACAATTGGCGAACTTTTCCGCGATCGTGAAAATGGCCTCGATTTAATTGAATTGGGAGCGGGAGATGGAAAAAAAACAAAAGTGTTGCTAAATTATATGTCTGAAAACAAATTCAACTTTGTTTACAAGCCGATTGATATAAGCGAAAATGCAGTAGAATTACTTTCGAATAATTTGGCAAAAGAAATGCCCAATCTAAATGTAGATGCTGAAGTAGGTGAATATTTTGAAGTATTGGAACGATTGAAAGGGTTCAATAAACGCAAAAAAGTAATTATGGTTTTGGGTAGTAATATCGGAAATCTTAAACACCCAAAAGCAATCGAGTTTCTTACAAAACTAAAGGATGCGATGCTTCCAGATGATATAGTTTTTATGGGTTTCGATCAAAAAAAACATCCGCAAACTATTTTAAATGCATACAATGATGCCGAAGGAATAACGGAAGCTTTCAATAAAAACATTTTAACGCGAATAAACCGCGAATTAGATGGCAACTTCGATTTGGCAAAATTTAAACATTGGGAAGTTTACGACCCCGAAACAGGTACCGCAAAAAGTTTTTTAGTTGCACTTGAAGCAATGGACGTATCTATTGAAAAACTGCAATTAAAGATTCATTTTGAACAATGGGAAACCATACACACAGAAATTTCGCAGAAATATGACGATACAATTGTAAGCTGGCTTGCGGAAGAAGCTGGACTAAAAATTGAATCTTCCTTTACTGATGAAAAAGGATATTATAAAAACTATGCCTTTACAAAAGCGTAAAGAAAGAAGCTTAAAAAGTAATAAACCCGAATCTCAAAACTTAAAACATGAAAGCCATTTGGAACAATAAAATAATTGCAGTAAGCTCAGAAACTGTAGTTCTAGAAAACAATCATTACTTTCCCGCAGATGCTATTAAATCAGAATATTTCGAAGAAAGAGATACCGTAACCTACTGCCCTTGGAAAGGGGAAGCTTCCTATTATAACATCGTTGTGGATGGCGAAAAAAATAAAGATGCCGCTTGGTATTATTCAGAGCCAAAATATGCTGCAAAGGGAATAAAAAATTACGTTGCTTTCTGGAAAGGCGTGGAAGTAAAAGAATAATTATTTCAAAATTCGAAGTAGCTTTTCCAAATCTTTTTCCGTATTGTAATAATGAAAACTCACTCGTATTCCCCCACCGCGAAGCGAACAAATAATATCGTTTTCCCTCAGTTTTTTGAAGAGTGCTTTATCACCTTTCAAATTAAAAATAGAAGAATGTTTTTCGCGAAGCAAGGTGTCATTTTTCAGCAAATCCATTTCAGTAAAACGCGCCTTCGCTTTCATAGAAAGTGAAGCAAGTTTTTGATACAAATTTTTCGCCCCAAGCTTTTGTTGAAATAATATTGCTTGCTCCAAACTTCCGTAATTTAAAGTGTCTTGATGTCCCGGTTCAAAATGCTTCATAAACGTTGTTTCCGTCGCCAAACTCTCAAAACGTTCTGCCGAATTAAATCCTAAAGTCTTTGGAATAATACGTTCACGTGCAGATTCTTTCACCATGATAAAACCATTTCCGTAACCTGCTGTTAGCCATTTATAAGCACTAGCAGCCACAATATCTATGGCATTATCTGCAAAGCTAAAATCTTCTGTGCCTAAATATTGTGTGCCATCGGCGATGAGTAATAAATTGGGGTGATAGCCCTTTAATTGCTTTAAAAAATCGAAATCTATTTTTATACCACTTAGCCATTGCACTATGCTAAACATAAATATATCTGGCTTGTTTTCTGCCACAGCCGTTTCAATATTTTGTTCTAAATTTTCATCGATTTCGGCGTAGCAAACTTCAAAATCTCTTGTTTCAACAGGCCAATTTACTGACGGATAATCATCTTTCAGAAGCAAGATTTTCTGTTTCTTTGGAAATCCTTCTAAAACGGTATTAAGCGCAAAAGATACGTTAGGAACCAAAGCTGTTTCGGCAATGGAAGCATCAAAAAAACCGGAAACAGTTTTCCTTATTTGTTCAATATGAATTTTATGTTTATCGCGAAAAACACTTGCATGATTCAATAAATCTAAATCGTGCTGGCGGCGCCATTCAATAATAGGTTTCGGTATCAAGCCATTTGAGGCTGTGTTTAAGTACGTACAGGATTCCAAAGCAGGAAAGTGTTTTCTTAAATCTTCCATAAGTGAGTGGTCTAAATGGTGAAAAATGGTATTTTTACAACACTGAAAGTAACAGAAATTGTTGAATTTCAACGAAAATAACCAACTATGTTTTCAAAATCTAAAAAAACCGAAAGAATTGATTCAGAGCAGCGCGAGCAGTACGAATATGCACGCCACCGAATCAATCAGAAAAAAAACCTAATGCGCCATTTCATAGTATTTTTGGTGGGTTCGGTATTACTTATTATTATAAATCCGCTTTTAGGATATGGTAATAATTTCTTTATAAAAGATTGGTTTATTTGGGCTATCTTAATTTGGACTTTTATCTTCTTAATTCACCTTTTCAATGTTTTTGTAATGAACAAATTCATGGGCAAAGAGTGGGAAGATATGCAGTTAGAAAAACTAAAAGCCCGCCAAGCAGAGCGTATAGGAGAACTTCAAAAAAAGGTTGATACTGAGTTACAACTGCCCTCAACACCACCAAATACTACAAATGAAAACGAATTGTATAATCCTTTACCACCAGACGTACAATGATTACAATGATCGCCGCCGCCGGCGAAAACAATGAATTAGGAAAGGACAATGACTTGCTTTGGCATCTGCCAGACGATTTTAAGCGTTTTAAGCAACTGACCTCCGAACACCATATAATTATGGGTCGAAAGACTTTTGAATCGTTTCCAAAACCACTCCCCAATAGAACGCATCTTGTGATAACCCGAAATGCGGATTATAAAAAAGAAGGCGCTGTGGTGGTTCATAGCATGGAGGAAGCACTTCAAATTTCAAAAGATGACGCACAACCTTTTATAATTGGTGGCGGCGAAATATATAAAATGGGGCTTCCCTTTGCCGATAAAATAGAACTCACCCGCGTTCACGGAACTTTTAAAGATGCCGATACTTTTTTTCCTGAATTTTCTAAAGAAGAATGGCAACTTATTTCTGAAGTTGAACACGGCAAAGACGAAAAACATAAGTATTCGTTTGATTATGAAACCTGGGTGAAGAAATAGTTTTCGCTTAAATTTATTTTTATCATATTTTTACAAGGAAGTCTTCACTAAAAAAAGAATTATGAATTTCGGAAAACTAATATTTTTCAGTTTCTTCCTTGTTATTATTTCATCGGTATCAGCACAGGAAAAAGAGCAGGATTGGGTCGCATTTTCTCAAATATTAGACTTGGAAGTCAATAAAAAGTTATCTTTTGAATTAACCGCATCTGTTAAAACAGACGCTTCTGAAGCTTACAGTAAAGCTGGACTCTGGGCTCGGGTTGATAACAAAAAAGGGGAAATGGGTTTTTTTGATAATATGTTTAATAGACCCATTAAAGATTCTGTTTGGAAAACTTATTCTATAAAAGGCAGTTTAGATTCGAAGGCTAGAAGATTGGTTTTTGGGGGACTTGTTTACGGAAATGGAAATTTTTATTTTGATGATTTTAAACTCTCCATTGAAAACCCAAAGACAGGAAAAATGGAAACGGTTATCATAGATAATTCTAGTTTTGAAACTACGGTAAAAGACAGCCAAATTCCTAAATGGTGGATTGGCATTGACAAAGCAAGTGCGGAAAGCATAAAAGGTTTTTCAGTTTATAGTTCTGAGGAAAATTCTGAAGGCAATCATTCTATAAGAATCGAGGGCAAAAACATTAATCACATAGACGCAAATTACATTGGACCCATTGATGGCTACACACCTAATATTGGCACCTTAGTAACAATGCTAAACAACCTCAGCGATCGCGTAGAATATACCGTGGCAAATATGACACAAGCTGAATTAGATTATCAAATCGATAAAAAATCAAACTCTGTTGGCGCTTTGGTAATGCACCTTGCCGCTACCGAAGTTTATTATCAAGAAGCAACTTTCGGCAGTAGTAATTTATCTGAAAAGGAATTAGAAGAGTTAAGAA
Organism: Aequorivita sp. IT1282; assembly: GCF_058068205.1. Taxonomy (NCBI): domain Bacteria; kingdom Pseudomonadati; phylum Bacteroidota; class Flavobacteriia; order Flavobacteriales; family Flavobacteriaceae; genus Aequorivita; species Aequorivita sp. IT1282. Next base: position 261,483 of record NZ_JBYRHR010000006.1, read on the forward strand.
TTGCCATGGAATTGGGCGATGAAGGCAGACAACACATAAAAGGCCACGACGCAGCTTATTATTTAGATATTTACAAAAAAGCCCGAAAAAAAACCTTGGAATTGTTGAAAGAGAAAGACGATGCATGGTTAGCCGAATTTACAGAAGGATCGACCGTAAATAATCATTTTTCATGGTTTCACGTAATGGAGCATCAATCCAGCCATTTGGGACAAATACTATTACTGAAAAAACGAATTCCAGAATCAAATTCGTTGCAATTAAAAGACAATAAAAAAGTTGATTAAATATAGAAAACCACTAATATGAAAGCATACATTTTCCCCGGACAAGGCGCTCAATTTACCGGAATGGGCAAAGATCTTTACGAAAATTCTTCAAAAGCTAAAGAGCTGTTTCAGCAAGCTAATGAAATTTTGGGTTTTGACATTACCAAAATCATGTTTGAAGGCACTGCCGACGAACTAAAAGAAACCAAAGTTACCCAACCCGCTATTTTTCTTCACTCAACTATTTTGGCCGAAGTAATGGGCAGTAAGTTCCAACCAGATATGGTTGCTGGACATTCATTGGGTGAGATTTCAGCATTAGTAGCCAATAGAACACTTGCTTTTAGCGACGGACTGCAGTTGGTTTACAAACGTGCTTTGGCAATGCAAAAAGCTTGTGAAAAAACACCTTCAACTATGGCTGCGGTTTTAGGATTGGAAGATCATTTAGTTGAAGAAATTTGCGCAAACACTCCCGGAATTGTAGTTGCAGCAAATTACAACTGCCCCGGACAATTAGTAATTTCTGGCGATGTTGATGCGGTGGGAAAAGCTTGCGAAAGTTTGAAAGAAGCTGGCGCACGACGCGCATTGATTCTGCCCGTGGGCGGAGCATTTCACAGCCCGTTAATGGAACCTGCTCGCGAAGAACTTGCCGCTGCTATTGAAGCAACGACTTTTACAGCACCTGCCTGCCCTATTTACCAAAACGTTACAACTTTTGCTGTTACGAATCCTTCGGAAATAAAGGAAAACCTAATTTTCCAATTGACTTCTCCAGTTAAATGGACACAGAGTGTTCAAAATATGATTAAAGATGGCGCTACTAAATTTATTGAAGTTGGCCCCGGCAATGTTTTACAGGGATTGGTTAAAAAGATAGATTCTTCAGCAGAAACTGAAAAAGCGGAAATATAAATCTGTTAGTTCAGATATAGACAATTTGAAGTATAAAAAACCTTCGGTAGGCACCGAAGGTTTTTTTATTTAGCGAATTACAAATTCATTAAAATCTATAGCCTACTAAAATTCCGCCTCTAAAATAGCCTCCCGGTGCAGCATCGTCATTTAAAAGATACCTTCCGCCACCTGCGCTAATTTCAAAAGTGAAACCATTATTACTCACCCATTTTTGACCAATAGCCAATCCCACACCAGCGTCAAACCAGTTTTCTTTTGTGGTTCCTTCTATATATGAGTCTGTAACTGGATTATAGCTATAAAAATAATTTTCACGTTCTCCACCCGCAAATTGTAACGATCCTTCAACAAAAAGACCGCGCGCTCCGTACTCTTTTTTATTCAGAAAATACTGTCGGTAATAAGGAGTAAAGGCAAAATTTTCACCATAACCACCAATAGACTCATCATCTAAATTAAAGCTAATGGCGGCACCAGCCCCCGAGTATTTGCTAATAATATATTCATAATTTATTTCAATGTTTTTAAAGGCTAAAGCTTCAAAAGCATCAAGTCTTAATTCGTGCTTGCCCTGAGGTCCAGCTTCAAAATTTTCTGTCTCTTGAGAAAACCCCAATAAGGATCCTCCCATAAAAATTAAAAACAAGATTCTTTTCATAGTAATTTAAAGGATTAGGTTAACTATTTTATTATAAAATCTCCTTCACCATCAAGGCTGCAATAATAACAATTATTACGCATATCTTTTGGATATTCTTCGCTATAAGTATAAACTGATATTCCCTTTAAAAATTATACTTACTTTGAAAATATATTATTGATTGGCAACATCTTGAACCCGTTTTGCTGAGTCTGCCTTGTTAAGACTTAAACGTACCGTACTTGGCTCTAAAGCTTTTAAATCGTGTGGAATGCCTCCTTCAAGCGCAACTAAATCTCCTTTCTTCAAGTTATGAATCACTCCATTTACACCAAAGTCTATGGCTCCTTCAAATATTTCTACTACAATTGGGAATGGAGTTTTGTGCTCTTTCATTATTTGACCTTCTTTAAAGGCAATTCTGATTTCCTTTCCACTTTCAGTTTCCATTAAAACTTGTATTGCGGGCTTTTGCTCGTTGTAGTTAAGGTCGTTTATTAATGATGCTGTTTTCATAATTATGATTTTTAATTTTCACTATTTACAATAGCTCAAAAATAGCCCATATTAAAGCTCCAAAATATGATTTAAAGCATACTTGGGAACACATATTTAATGGTAGCTGAAATTGTGATTAGTTCTATCCAAAAAAGAAATGGACGGATAGTAACATGAAAAACGCCGAATGATAAATATCATTCGGCGTTTTTATAAATCCAGAATTCTGAATTTAAAATTTTTTAAGCACTTATGCTGCAATCTTCGCATGACTTTACTTTACCGTAATAGGTTTCGCGATACTTATGTACTGTTTTAAACGGAACACTCAAAAATGTCTTTTTGATGTAGATCACACTAGTTGTGAACATTCCCATTTTTTCTGTAAATCTTTTTTCTATTCTTGTTTGTCGTTTCACTGAAACTAACTTCATCATGTTTTCTTTGATCCCCTTTAGCCCACCAGACAAAATGTTTGAAAGCAAAAGTAAAGGATGCTGTTCGAGTACAAAGAAACCATTGCTAAGCCTCATTTCCAAATAATTAGCGTTAAACCTGGGTTAATTGAGGGTTAATTCTTGTAAATTATGCCGTTTTTCATAATAAAAACTACATTTTCAAGCGTTTTGATATTTTTTGTTGGATCCTCATCTACAGCAATAATATCTGCCATAAAACCGATAGCGAGTTGGCCGATTTCGTTTTCAGCTTTTAAAAGCATCGCTGGAACCACAGTAGCCGACTGAATAGATTCCATTGCTGGCATTCCTGCTTCAACCATATAACTAAATTCTTTTGCATTCTGCCCATGTGGAAACACGCCAGCATCGGTACCAAATACTATTGGCACCCCTTTTTTATACGCTCGTGCAAACATACCCTGAATTTTCGGACCTATTTCCAACGCTTTGGGAACAATAATGGCCGGATAGTAGTTTTCAATTTTAGCCTGATCGCTTACAAACCTCCCTGCGGAAATCGTTGGTACTAAATATGTATTATGCTTTTTCATTAACTCCATAGTTTCATCGCTCATAAGCGTACCATGCTCAATGGTTTTTACCCCTGCGCGAACGGCGCGTTGCATACCTTCATCGCCGTGTGCATGTGCTGCTACCTGCATATCGTAATCTTTTGCGGTATCTACTATGGCCTTTATTTCTTCTTCAGTAAACTGTGGATTTTTCCCGCTTTTTGCTACACTTAAAACTCCGCCGGTTGCAGTAATCTTTATCCAATCTGCACCATTTTTATATCGTTGCCGAACAGCTTTTGCTGCATCTTCCACTCCATTTACTACACCTTCGGCTGGACCGGGGTCTCCCATTAATTCTTTCTTTCGTCCGTTTGTTGGATCTGCGTGCCCACCAGTTGTGGCCAAGGCCTTTTCTGCAGTATAAATTCGCGGACCATCGGTTTTTCCACTATTTATTGCATTGCGAAGAGATACATTTACTCCACTTCCACCTAAATCACGCACAGTTGTAAAACCAGCCATAAGCGTTCGTTTTGCAATTTCTGCAGCATTAAAAGCTACATCTGCCTCGTTTAAAATAAAAGGCTCTAAATAACCATTGCGACTGCTTTCTCCTTCAATATGAACGTGCATATCTATTAAGCCGGGTAGCACCGTTTTATTTTTTAAATCGATTACTTGGTCTGTAGGATTTTTTGGAGTTACATAACCGTCTTCAATGCTTGTTATTTTATTTTCAGAAATAACAATGGTTTTTTCTGAAAGCACTTTGCCATTTTTAGTGTCAACTAGTTTTCCGCAATGCAGGTAAATGTCTTGGGCATTGCTTCCGATGAAAACAAGCAGCAATAAGAGGGGTAGTAATTTTTTCATATATAAATAATTAAATTATTGAATACCGCGCACTTTTTTTTCCCACTTCCACGCCGAAGCCAAAGCATTTTCCATAGATTCCTGAGCCTTCCAACCCAAAACTTCATTCGCTTTTTTGGTATCTGCATAAACCGAAGTAACATCTCCCGGGCGACGCTCTACAATTTTGTAATTCAATTTCTCGCCCGTTGTTTTTTCAAAGGAATTCACCACTTCCAAAACTGAGCTTCCTCTACCTGTTCCCAAATTGAAAACTTCAAATTGAGTTTCGTTTTTAGCTGAAAGCAAGCGTTGCAATGCAATAACGTGCGCTTTTGCCAAATCTACAACGTGAATATAATCACGAACACAACTACCATCTTCTGTTGGGTAATCATCTCCAAAAACTGAAAGCTGTTCGCGAACGCCCGCAGCAGTTTGTGTAATAAATGGCACCAGATTTTGAGGAACACCCGCTGGAAGCTCCCCGATTTGCGCAGTTGCATGCGCTCCAATTGGGTTGAAATAACGCAGTGCAATCGATTTTAGAGTTGAAATTGCGCAAGTATCTTTTAATATTTCTTCGCTTATCTGCTTTGTGTTTCCATAGGGCGAAGTCGCTGCTTTTACAGGCGCATCCTCTGTAATGGGCAACGAATCCGGCTCACCATAAACAGTACACGAGGAACTAAAAATGAAATTTTCAATTTCATGGGTATTGCATTCCTGAAGCAAATAGATAAGTGTGTTTAGATTGTTTTCGTAATAAAGAAGCGGATTTTCAACACTTTCTCCCACGGCTTTGCTCGCTGCAAAATGTATGATTCCTTCAATATCATTATTTCTTTTGAAAAATTCTGAAACATCTGCTTTTAGCCGAAGATCCAAACGTTCAAAAGTTGGTGGAGTTTTAGAAATATTGGTAATGCGCTCTAAAACGTCTAGTGAAGAATTGGATAAATTATCTACAATTAAAACTTCATAACCTGAATTTTGAAGCTCAACAACGGTGTGGGAGCCAATATAGCCTAAACCACCAGTAACGAGTATTTTTTTCATATCTATGCCCGCGAAGGCGGGTATCTCTTAATTATTTTTTCGAAATAAAATCAATCACAGTTTTTGTAATATAATCAATCTGCTCATCATCTAATTCAGTATGCATGGGCAGGGAAATAACTTCTTTTATCAATTGATTTGTTACAGGAAAATCTTCCTCTTTGTAACGCTCATCTCTGTAAGCCTTTTGAAGATGTAACGGAATTGGATAATAAACACCGCAAGGAATTCCTTTTTCATTTAAGTGATTCACCAAGGCATCGCGGTCTGCATTTACGATTTTAAGAGTGTATTGGTGAAAAACGTGGCAGTCACATACATCGCAAATGGTTTGCGTATTATCACAAAATCCAGTTGGCGTAATTATATTTTTAATCCCAGCGAATGCCGCACTGTATTTTCTCGCTGCATTTCGACGCGCCGCATTGTATTGGTCCAAAAGTGGAAGTTTTGCACGAAGCACGGCTGCTTGAATAGAATCCAATCTACTATTTACGCCCACCACATCGTGATGATAGCGCTCGTACATACCGTGATTTACAATGCCGCGAATAATGTGCGCCAAATCGTCGTCATTTGTAAAAATAGCACCGCCATCACCGTAACATCCTAAATTTTTAGAAGGAAAAAATGACGTTGAAGCAACGTGGCCAATAGTACCAGTCTTCTTTTTTAAACCGTCTTTTGATGTATAATCAGCGCCAATTCCTTGGGCGTTGTCTTCAATTACATAAAGATTATGTTCTTTAGCAATGGCCATAATTTCGTCCATATTTGCCGCAAGGCCAAAAAGATGCACAGGAACGATAGCCTTTGTCTTTGGCGTGATAGCTCTTTTAATTGCTTCCACATCTATATTGAAATTGATTGGATCAACATCTACTAAAACTGGAGTGAGTTGTAAAAGTGCGATAACCTCCACTGTTGCAGCAAAGGTAAAGTCGGCCGTAATTACTTCATCGCCTGGTTTTAGGCCAAGCCCCATCATAGCAATTTGCAGTGCATCTGTTCCATTAGCGCAGGGAATTACGTGTTTTACGTCTAGATATTCTTCAAGCTCCTTTTGAAATTCGTGAACTTCGGGACCGTTAACAAAAGTGGTAGTTTCAATTACGTTCATTATAGAACTGTCCACGCGTTCCTTTATATTTTGATACTGACCTTTAAGGTCAACCATTTGAATTTTCTTCATTTTGTTGAAATAATTTTGAATTCGGTAAAATTACGAAAATGATATTTGATTCGTCGGAATTAGAGATTGGTTAATTAGGTATTCGAAAGATAACACGTTTCAAAATAACTAAATTACTGAACATTGAATTTAGTATTTTTACAGCATATGCACCAACTCTACAATTTATTAATTTATGTAGCCTCCTTCGGTTTAAGGATTGTGGCTCTATTTAGTAGTAAAATGAAGCTTTTCGTCAACGGCAGAAAAGATGTGTTTGAAATACTTCAACAAAAAATTTCTCCTTCAGATAAAACCATTTGGTTTCACTGTGCTTCATTAGGAGAGTTTGAGCAGGGCGTACCAATTATAGAGGCGATGAAAAAACTAAAACCCAACCATAAAATTGTGGTGAGTTTCTTTTCGCCTTCGGGATTTGAAAATAAAAAGAACACACCGCTAGCAGATGCTGTAGTTTATTTGCCAATGGACACCCCAACTAATGCGAAAAGATTTATTGCTGCAGTTAACCCTTCGCTCGCCATTTTTGTGAAATATGAATTTTGGCCTAATTATCTTTTCGAACTTCAGAAAAAAAATACACCAACACTTTTGGTTTCGGGTGTTTTTCGCGCAGACCAAATATTTTTTAAGAGTTATGGCGGCTTTATGATTAAAGCGCTTGGAAGCTTTAATCACTTCTTTTTGCAGGATGAAAATTCAGAAATACTTTTGAAAAGCATCGGTTTTACCAACACAACTGTTAGTGGCGACACGCGTTTTGATAGGGTTTCGCATCAAATTGAAATTGACAATACTTTAAAATTTGCTGAAGAATTTAAAGGTAATTCACTCTGTATTGTCTGCGGAAGCACTTGGCCAGAAGATGAAGCCGTACTTTTAGATTATATAAATAGCGCCCCAGAAAATGTAAAATTCATTATTGCTCCACATAAAATAGAAGCCGATAAAATAGCAGCTTTCACTGAAAATATTGTAAAGAAAACCGTGCTTCATTCTAATAAAGATGAAGTAAATATTGCTGCATATTCTGTCTTAATAATAGATTGCATCGGCTTATTAACCAAACTGTATAATTATGCAGATATCGCTTATGTGGGTGGCGCGATGGGAAAAACTGGGCTTCATAATATTTTAGAGCCAGCCACTTTTGGAGTACCTATTATAATAGGAAACAATTACGAACAGTTCCCCGAGGCCATTCGCTTGCGCGAGTTGGCAGGTTTATTCTCTATTAAAAATGTTACGGAAAGTAAAGAAATCTTTGAGAAACTAGTTGCGAATGAAGGCTTTCGGAGCCAAACTGGAATGATTGCAGGCCACTTTGTGAATAAAAATACTGGCGCTACAAAAAAAATAATGGAATGGATTAATAGTAATTATAAATAGCCTTTATTTTCCTTAATATATTATGCTAAAAACTACAAATTAGAAAAGCATTAATAAAATCTTCACACTTTTTAGTATATAATTATACATTTCATAATTTTAAAAAGGTAGCTTTGTTCCAACAAATAAAAACAATCTAATTATGAAAAAACTAATTCTAACACTTGCAATCGTTGCCGCAGCCTTTGGTTCGTGCCGCGAGAAGACAACTGAAACTAAAGAAGTAATTCGCGAAGTTAAGGTTGAAACCAATACTTCTAATGACAGAGAGGGTATCTTAGAAAGAACCGCTAAAGAAGTGGATAAGGAAGTAAATCAAGAAATTGATAAGAAAATTGACGACATCGGTAACGATGACAAAAAATAAATTAACTTAAATTCAATATAGTTATGAAAAAACTAATTTTAAGTCTGGCTTTAGTTCTTGCATTTAGCACAGCTTTCGTTTCTTGCCGTGATAATAAAAAGACTGACGATGTACAAGATGTTGCTGACGACATGAATGACGCGGCAGACGATGTAAAAGACATGACAGACGATGACGCCACAGATCCTATTGAAAACACCATTCAAGAAGGTGTAAATGAAATTCAGGAAAACACAGGAACTGGCGGCACAGACGATATCTAGAATACTATTTTAATATCACATTTAACCTTAAAAAACCAATTATGAAAAAAGTAGCATTAATAATCTTATCGGCAGTATTTATATCTGCTGGTTTTACTTCTTGTCGTGACCAAAAAGAGAAAATGACTGAAGAAGAATCACTTATTCAAGAAATGAAGAATGATGGCGCCGACGTAAAAGTTAAAACTGACAACGGTGATACCAAAATAAAAATGGAAACCGACGAAAAGTCTGTGAAAATAAAAACAGATGAAGACGGAGATTCTAAAATAAAAGTTGACGTTAACAACTAAGTTCGCAATTTCAACAATTCAAAAACCGACTACTTTTAGTCGGTTTTTTTTTGGCTTATTCCTGTCATTTGCGCTTTCAATTCGTCCATGGAATGTTGTAATTGTCGCAACAAATTACTTTCTGAAGGTTCGTCAATTCCAAAAGTAAGTTTGCTATTTACCATCCAAAGTTCTTGTATGTCTTTCACTTTTACATCTATTGGCAAATACTCTTCATTTAATGAAATAAGCCTAATGCCCTGTGGATTATTTGGGATTTTCTGAAGTTTTTTAACCAGAACAGAATCCCTCAAAACCACGATATATATTTTACTATCCGTAGCTTCAGTAATGCTTGGTACTGCTCGTCCCAATACCCATTCGTTGGGACGAATATTTGGTAACATACTATCGCCTTCTACTTGAAAGCCACGATATGAAGCGTTTCTGTATTCTGGCAATGGTATATTGAAAGCAGGAAGTGTTTGATACCAACCTACATCGTGAATATTATTAGGATAACCAGCCGCAGCTTTTTGATTAACCAACAAAATACTGTCGTTGCCCGTAGTATCTACAGTTAAAACTTTCGGACTCACGTCGCCACGCGTCGTATCTATATATTTTTCAAAACTCTTACCATAAACCCACAACGGATTTATATTAAACTGAGCCATGAGTTCCATAATAATTTTACCGGTAATTTTGGTTTTCCCCCTTTCAATATCGGCGGTAGTTGCACCAATATCGAGCAATTCCGCAAACGACTGCTGCGTATGCCTTTGTTCTTCACGAATCTTTTTAAATCGTTGGGCTTCAATAGTTAGTTGTGATTCCATACACAAATATATAATAATTTGGAACATATCCTAAATTTAAATTGGATTATATCCAATCAACTAGGAATATTTCCGTAATTTTGGCCATACTCCAAAGTGTACTATGAATTTTGAAAGAATTAATGAAAAACTCAGCATTTTAGCCGATGCTGCAAAGTATGATGTGTCCTGTTCTTCCAGCGGAAGCAAAAGGCAAAACCAAAATAAAGGCTTAGGAAATAGCAGCGGTATGGGCATTTGCCATAGCTATACCGAAGACGGAAGATGTGTTTCCCTTTTAAAAATTCTGCTAACTAATCACTGTATTTTTGATTGTGCCTATTGTGTTACTCGCAAAAGCAACGATATAAAACGCGCAGCATTTAAAGTTCAGGAAGTAGTTGACCTCACTATAAATTTTTATCGAAGAAACTACATTGAAGGCCTCTTTTTAAGCAGTGGAATTTTCAAAAACGCAGATTATACTATGGAACGCCTTATTTCCGTGGCGAAAAAACTTAGAGAAGAAGAAAATTTTAACGGCTATATTCACCTAAAATCAATTCCAGGAGCTAGCGACGAACTTATGCGCGAAGCTGGTCTCTACGCCGATCGACTTTCTGTAAATATTGAAATTCCCACAGAGAAAGGTTTAAAACTTCTGGCTCCCGAAAAGGATAGAAAAGATTTCATTAAACCTATGCAAAAGGTAAAAGATGAAATCATTCAATATAAAAACGAAAAGAAACTTCTTAAGAAAGTACCTATTTATGCTCCCGCTGGACAAAGCACGCAAATGATTGTGGGTGCCAGTGGTGAAAGCGATGCGGAAATTATGTACACTTCGGCCTATTTTTATAAATCGTTTAATTTAAAAAGAGTTTATTATTCCGGTTATGTGCCTATTAGCCATGATACCCGATTGCCATCTATTGGTTCCGCAGTTCCTATTTTACGTGAAAATAGATTGTACCAAACAGATTGGCTACTTCGGTTTTACGGCTTTGATGTTCGTGAATTATTAAACAAAGATTTTCCAAATTTAGAATCCGATATAGACCCAAAATTAAGTTGGGCACTTCGAAATTTAGATCAATTTCCTATCGATATAAATAAAGCAGATATGCGCATGTTGTTACGAGTACCCGGTTTGGGACTAAAATCTGTTCATAAAATAATACACGCACGTAAGTATCGAAAATTAAATTGGGAAAATCTAAAGTCAATTGGTGGTTCGCTCAACCGGGCAAAATACTTTATTACCTGCGATTCAAGAATTTTTGAAAGTAAGGATCGGACGGCTGCCCAAGTAAAAGGTTTAATTTTAAGCGAATCAAGCAGCAAATTTAGAAAAGATCTCAGCACTCAATTAAATTTATTCGACATTCCAAATATTCATTCTGCATGAAAAATATATTGATTTATGACGGAAGTTTTGATGGCATGCTTTCTGCTATTTTCTACGTTTATGAATATAAGTTGAAGGTTGTTTCAATCGTTAAAAAGGAGCATTCCGTTAAAAGTTTTTTCGATACTGAAGAAGAAATAATTACTGATTCTCAAAAAGCGCAACGCGTTTGGAATGGACTTTCGAATAAAATAAGCGCCGAAGCTAAAAGGAAATTATACAAAGCATACCTAAGCGAGATCATTTCCATTGAAGATACCATCTTACATTATATTCGTCGGGCACTTTCTTCCGAAATTAATATTGAAAAAGATTTTTCGGATCCGTTTATTTTAGAAATTGAACAAGTTGTAAAAAAAGTAAATCGCGAAAAACACAGAATGGATGCTTTTGTACGTTTCCGATTAAGCAAAGATGGAATTTATTTTGCTACAGTAGAACCAGACTTTAATGTATTGCCCTTAATTGAAACTCATTTTAAAAGAAGATATGCCGATCAAAAATGGCTTATTTTCGACTTAAAACGAAATTATGGCATTTATTACAACCTTGAGAATGTAGAAACAGTTTTATTAGAGGTTTCGCCAACCATAAATAGTAAAATCGATGCGAAATCTTACTTTACATGTAAAGAAATGCAGTTTCAAAAATTGTGGGGCAATTACTTTAAAAACAGTAATATAGTCTCTCGAAAGAACATGGAATTACACATAAAACACATTCCAAAAAGGTATTGGAAATATTTACCTGAAAAAAACTTTTGAATTGAATTTTTAATTACTTTTGCGCACTATTAATCACTAATCTATTACTACAATGAAAAAATTATTTTTATCACTTGCCGCTCTTGCTTTGGTTGCTTCTGTTTACTCTTGCAGAGAAACTACTACTGAAAATGCTGAAGAAACTGCAGAAACTATGCAATCTGATGCTGAAAATGCACTTGACGAAGCTGGCGATGCTATAGACAACGCTGCTGATGCAACTGGAGAAGCTATGGATGATGCTGGTGAAGCTGTTGAAGAAGCTGCTGATGACACTAAAGAAGCTGTAAAAGACGCTACTGACGGTCAATAAGCATATTTTTTTGCTAAAAAATAGAAAGCCTTTTCAAATATGAAAGGGCTTTTTTTATGGCTATCACCCAAAATTACATGTTCAGGACTTTACTGAAGGTAACTCTTAGAATTATTCTAATAAAGAAATCAATTATATTTCTTGAACCACACGAATCATCTGATTAGTGAGCCCGAATTCCTTATCATACCAACCCATTACTTTTATCAAATCTCCATCAACAATCTGGTTATCTGCCTCATGGCTGATTGTTTTCACAAACTATCACTTTAAAATATTAGTATCAGGCCAGAAGCACATAAAAGGAACATTAAAGATCTTTTAAACAAGTTTTCTTCAATCTTCATAAAAGTTCGTTTTCCTAAGAATTGAGCAAGAATAAAAACTGGAAATACTATCAACGTCATTTTCAAATGACTAAGATTTAATATTCCGCTCACAGCAAGTGCCGGAACCCTAGCTATAGTGACAACGCCCGAAATCCCAATCATTGTTGCTCTAAACGCTCTAACATTTTTAACTGTATTTTCAACACATATTACGTAAAGTGGGCCGCCAGTAGAGAATACTCCAGAAAAAAAACCTGCCAAAACACCCAGACTAATTACACTAGGCTTATTCAATTTTATCTTCTTTTTACCAAAAACAACATAAGCTACATAAAACAATATAAATAGTCCAAGCGCTCTTTTTAAAATTATCGGTTTTGTGAAAGCGAGTACTACAATCCCTAAAATAACGCCTATTACAGATGCTATTGCAAGCTGAAGTATAATTTTTCTGTCAATATTTTTCCATTCCTTAGCTATTAGAAAAATACTCGAAAACAGATAAAATATAGAAATATACGCTACGGCATCTGGTAGTTGCATTTTAAAAAGCAAAATAGGGAGCGCCATTAAAGCCCCTGCAAAACCAATTACAGTTTGCACATAAAACCCAACAAATATTCCTACTGAGAGAACTAAAAACATTTCTAAATCCATATAAAAAAACTATTTATTTACATTAAAATTAAGGGAGATAACTCACCTCGCAAAATGGCTTTAATGGCAAAAAGCAGATAATTATTAATTTAAAATGTATTTTTAAACAAATATGAACGAATCAATGGTAAGCGATATAGATACTCAAATAATCAATTTATTAAAAGAAAATTCTAGACTTTCATTTGCGGAAATTGGAAGAAAAATAGCTCTTTCACCGTCTTCTGTACGGGAAAGAGTTCAAAAACTAGAAGATATGGGAGTGATATTGTCCTATAACGTTCAATTAAATGAAGCCTTATTGGGTAATGGATTAGAGGTATTCGTTTTATTAAAAATCTTTGATGGAAAACTGAATTATATATTAACAGAAATTAAAACATTCCCAGAAGTACAAAAGGCATATAGAATAACCGGTCCTTATAATATACTTATGGTAGTAGTATTACGTGACCAATTACACCTTCAACAATTTATAGATAAGCTAATTAAATATGGTAATCCAACTACACACCTCATTCTTTCGGAACTGAAAAAGGATTAACTACCTACTTAATTAAATTTTTTATTTCTCTAGCTATCTCTGTCTAAGTCCTTTACCAGCTAGTCTAATAAAAAATGTAGTGACAAAAAAAAGCGCAACCATTGATAATCAATGAATTGCGCTTTTTAAAAGTACTCGAGGCGGGACTTGAACCCGCACGACCTAATGGTCACAGGATTTTAAGTCCGGCGTGTCTACCAATTCCACCACTCGAGCTTAATTGGGTTGCCTATTGCAACCGGGACATAACAAAAAATGCCGAATTGCATCGGCATCTTGTTGAGCGAAAAACGGGATTCGAACCCGCGACCTCCACCTTGGCAAGGTGGCGCTCTACCAACTGAGCTATTTTCGCATTATTTCAATACTTACCCGCAAACCCTATCCGCCTTAAGCGGACGCGCTCCACAAACTGAGCAATTTTCGGGTAATTTTTAATGAACGTCGCTTGGTATTCAAAGCGGGAGCAAATTTAAAAATTTTACTTCAAAAGCAAAGTGTTTTTGAAGAAATTATTAATGAATTTTACTTTTTCATTTTAACCGTCGCATTACGTTGCAACATGCGGCGTATTTCATTTAGCTTCATTAAGGCCTCTACGGGCGTAAGTGTGTCAATATCAATGTCTAATATTTCTTCGCGTAGCTCTTCAAGCAGCGGATCGTCCAATTTAAAAAAGCTCAATTGCATTTCATCTTTGGAAACTGCCTTCATTTCTTCGGTCAATTCTTCCGAAGCATGACTTTTTTCGAGCCTTTTAAGTATTTTATTCGCTCTTAAAAGTACAGCTTGCGGCATTCCGGCCATTTTTGCAACGTGAATTCCGAAACTGTGGTGACTTCCGCCCGGAACCAATTTCCGAAGAAAAAGCACATTGTCTTTCAATTCCTTCACCGAAACATTATAATTTTTAATTCGTGCAAAAGTTTCGGTCATTTCATTTAACTCGTGATAATGCGTCGCAAAAAGTATTTTTCCACGCGACGGATGTTCGTGCAAATATTCACTAATAGCCCACGCAATCGAAATTCCATCATACGTACTGGTTCCACGACCTATTTCATCCAAAAGAATTAAACTCCGCTCCGATAGATTATTTAGAATACTCGCGGTTTCGTTCATTTCTACCATAAAAGTAGATTCGCCCATCGAAATATTATCGCTCGCACCTACTCTAGTGAAAATTTTGTCCACACAGCCCATACGCACTGCCTTAGCGGGAACAAAACTACCCATCTGCGCCAATAGCACAATCAACGCCGTTTGCCGAAGAATAGCCGATTTACCACTCATGTTTGGCCCAGTAATCATTATAATTTGCTGGTTATCGCGATCTAAAAAAACATCGTTCGCAATGTACGGTGAATCTGGCGGCAACTGCTTTTCAATTACTGGATGACGGCCATCTTTTATATCTAAATCATAAGTATCATCAAGCAACGGTCTGGTGTAATTTGCTTCTCTTGCTTGGGTAGCGAAGGAAGATAAACAATCCAACTGCGCAATTAAAGCCGCATTTTGCTGAACAGAATCAATATATTGAATCATCCATTCCACCAACTTTCCAAAAATCTCCTGCTCAAGAGCCAATATTTTCTCTTCGGCACCGAGGATTTTGGTTTCGTATTCTTTTAATTCCTCGGTAATATATCTTTCCGCGCTAACAAGCGTTTGCTTTCTAATCCATTCCTCAGGAACCTTATCTTTATGGGTATTTCGAACTTCAATATAATATCCAAAAACATTATTTGAAGCTATTTTTAATGAAGTAATACCCGTGCGTTTTGTTTCGCGCTGTAGCATTTCGTCCAGATATCCCTTGCCATTTGCTGAAATATTACGCAACTCATCCAGTGTTTCCGAAAAACCTTCGGCGACAGAATTTCCTTTTAAAATATTCACCGGAGCATCTTCAAAAAGTGTTTCCTTTATTTTATTCCGAAGCAATTCGCAGTCGTGCAATTGTTCGCCTATAATTTTTAAAGATTCATTTTTTGAATTTAAAGCCAATGCTTTTATAGGAACCACAGCCTCCAAAGAATTTTTAAGCTGAATAACTTCACGAGGATTCACTTTCGCGGTTGCTACTTTTGAAATAAGTCGTTCCAAATCGCCAATGCGTTTGGTGTATTGTTGCGTTTTTTCTAATACAGTATGATTGTCCAACAGAAAACTCACCACTTCATGACGACGATTTATCTTTTCGGCATTTTTAAGTGGAAGCGCCATCCAACGTTTCAAAAGCCTTCCGCCCATAGGCGAAATAGTTTTGTCAATAACATCCAAAAGCGTAACCGCGTTTTGCTGATTAGAATGGTACAATTCTAAATTACGAATGGTAAAACGGTCCATCCAAACGTACTCGTCTTCGGCAATTCGTGATAAGCGAGAAATATGCTGAAGCTTTGTGTGACGCGTTTCGCTTAAATAGTGAAGCGCAGCTCCGGCGGCAATAATGCCATCTTCCAAATAATCTACGCCAAACCCTTTTAAGTTTTTTACATCGAAATGTTTTGTAAGCGTTTCAAAGCAATAATCGGTTTGAAAAATCCAATCTTCTAAGTGGAAAACGTGAAAATTATTTCCGAAGGTTTCTGAAAAAAGCTTTCGTTTTTGTTTCGAAAAAAGCACTTCCGAAGGATTAAAATTCTGAAGTAGTTTATCAATATATTCCGCAGAACCTTCAGAAACCAAAAACTCACCCGTGGAAACATCTAAAAAAGAAACACCCAAGTTTTTTGAACCGAAGTGAACGGCCGCCAAAAAGTTGTTTGTTTTTGATTGTAAAATATCATCATTAAAAGCCACACCCGGCGTAATCAATTCGGTAACGCCACGTTTTACAATGGTTTTGGTCATTTTTGGATCTTCCAATTGGTCGCAAATTGCAACCCGACAACCAGCCATAACCAATTTAGGCAAATAGGTATTTAAGGAATGATGCGGAAAACCAGCCAGCTCCACATTCTCGCCGCCATTATTACGAGCGGTAAGTGTTATGTTCAAAATTCTTGCGGCTCGCACGGCATCTTCGCCAAAAGTCTCGTAGAAATCGCCCACGCGAAAAAGCAACAAAGCATCGGGATACTTGGCCTTAATCGTGTTGTATTGCTTCATCAACGGGGTTTCCTTTTTCAAAATTTTAAATTTATATTCCTATTAATTATTGAATGGATAAATGTAACGAAAATGCTTTTTTCTTTGAAATGAAGGGGTTGAGAATTATTGGCTTTTATCAACAATTGGCCTCAACTATAGCTGGCTAATAATTAACTTTGCCGCCTATGAAAAACCGCAAATTAAAAAATAGCGAACTAGACCGCATCAATCCTGAAGAATACAAAGCTTCGGAAAAGACGCCACTGATAATAATTCTTGATAACATCCGCAGTTTGAACAATATCGGCTCTGTTTTTAGAACGGCTGATGCGTTTTTGATTAAGAAAATATATCTCTGCGGCATTACTGCCCAACCACCTCATAAAGATATTCAAAAAACAGCTTTGGGCGCGACGGACAGCGTAGATTGGGAATATGCTGAAAACACCTTAGACGTAGTTGCAAAACTGCAAAGGGAAGGGGTTTTTGTGGCTTCCATTGAGCAAGCCGAACTTGCGGTTAATCTCAACGATTTTTCTGTTCAACCGGAATTAACTTATGCAGTAATTTTCGGAAATGAAGTAAAAGGTGTGCAGCAAAAAGTGGTTACTGAGAGCGATGCAGTGATCGAAATTCCACAGTTTGGCACCAAGCATTCGTTAAATATTTCAGTGAGTGTGGGGGTTGTGATTTGGGACTTATTTGTAAAACTGAAATAGTCAGTAAAAATAGCTTTTCAATTTAAAACAAGCGGTGAAGTATAATTTCTACGTGTATTAACACAATACTAAAAACACCTAGCACGATGGCAAACTTTAGAATATTGTGCAAAATAATATAATGTATTTTATTTTTTGAATACCACAAAACCCCAAGAAACACAGCTAGTCCGGCAATACTTGCGTAAAAATAATAATCCATATATCCTATTTCTACTTTAAATTTTGTGATTAGCAGAATTATAGGTACTAGCGTTAAAACACTTAAAAGTGTCAACACTCTTTTTGAGGCTTTTTCGCCATATACAACCGGAATTGTATTGTAGCCGTGCGTTAAATCGCCTTGAATGTTTTCGAGATCCTTTACCAATTCGCGCATAGAAATTAGCAAAAACAGGAAGGTAGCGTGCACAAAAATTATGATATCAAAATTACCATAATGCATAAAAATTGCAAAGAAAGGAATCACCGCAAGTATAGCGGCAGTAGCATTTCCTATAAAGGGATATTTTTTTAATTTATGCGAATAGAACCAGAGGAAAAAGATATAAATAGAGAAAAAAAGCACTGCTCTAAAAGATACATAACTCGCAAAAATGACCGACAAAAAATTGAGTACGAAATACGCAGAAAGCTTAGTATGCTGACTTACGAGCTTATCCAGCATTGTTTTGCGCGGACGGTTTATTAAATCTTTCTCGCTGTCGTAAAAACTGTTTATAATGTACCCTCCAGCAATTGCAGACGAAGAAGCAAGAACAAGCATTAGCAAACTAACATCAAACAAAACCTGTCGCACCGGCAAATCTGGCGCTAAAATGTAAATACTGGTAAGGTATTGTGCAATTACAATTATTAAAATATTGTAGCCGCGAACCACAGAAAACAAGCTGAAAAACTTTAGCAGGAAGTGTTTTTGTTTTCGGGTTAACATAGCTTATAAAGTTGAAGAAATCTGAAGAAATATTTCAGATAAATGTATTGCTAGAAACTATAAACCACTTCCAGATTATAATCTTTTAAGGCTTTGCGCGCTTTATCAATATCTTCTGTAAAGCCGAGCATATAGCCACCGCCGCCAGATCCGCAAAGTTTTAGATAGTAGGCGTTGCTGTCAATTCCTTTCTTCCAAAGTTTGTGGAATTGTGCAGGAATCATAGGTTTAAAATTGTCGAGTACTACTTTTGAAAGTTGCTTAATATTCCCGAAGAGAGATTTTACGTCGCCTTGCAGAAAATCATCAACACAGGCATCGGTATGTTTTACAAATTGGTCTTTCAGCATATTTCTGAAACCTTCCTGCTTCATATTTTCCATAAAAATCTGAACCATTGGCGCAGTTTCTCCTGTGCTTCCGCTGTCTAATAAAAACACAGCACCTTTACCGTTTTCCGTTTGTGAAGGAATACCGGCAGGTTCAATATTATCTTTAGAATTGATTAAAATTGGGAGACTCAAATAACTATTTAAAGGGTCTAATCCTGAAGATTTACCGTGGAAAAAAGATTCCATTTCAGCAAAAATAGTTTTTAAAGACAACAATTTTTCGCGCGTAAGATTTTCAAGAACCGTAATTTTATTGTTGGCATATTTATCATAAATAGCAGCCACCAAAGCACCGCTACTGCCTACTCCATACCCTTGTGGAATGCTACTATCAAAATACAATCCGTTTTCTACATCATTTTTCAAAGCCTCCATGTCGAAAGTAACAAGTTTTGGATTTTCACCTTGAATCGTTTCCAAATAAGCTGCAAATCTTTTAAGACTAGCATTGGATTTATGAGTAGAAACGGTGTGATGGGTATCAATTTTCAGTGCGCCATTATAAAAATTATAAGGAATGGAAAGTCCTTTAGAATCTTTAATAATACCATATTCACCGAAAAGTAAAATTTTTGAGTAAAAAAGCGGGCCGCGCATAAGCTGTGTTGTTGTAACTATAAAAATACAGGTTTTATTCCTAAAACTGAAATATGTTACAAAGATAACATTTTTAAGAAGTTTATTTTCAGAAAGCTGTGTGAATTAATTTACTGGTTTTAAGCGGCCAACTAGATCAATAAAAAATAAGTTGTATCTTTCTGTACACTATCCCCGGTTGCGTTTTATCTTTTAAAACATTTCTAAATTATGGTGTCTAAAAACTGGAGATTCCTTTTTGTTTTTAACTTACTATTTCTGCTCACCATTTTCGATGGATATGCGCAAGAAAAGATTTTCACAGTAAAAGAAATTCAAACCCTCGTTGAGCAAGATTCTTTAGTAAAAGCGCGCGCAATAGTTGCGAAAAATATTGCTTTTTACAGGGCTGAAAAAAACTACGACAGCCTTTCCAACTATATTCAATTAGAAGGAAGTTTTAAACTAAATAACGGAGATAAAAAATTGGCCGTTAAAAAAGCTGAAGCACTTACTGCCGAGATTAAAAAAACCAATAATCCACATTTTATAAAAAAGGCTTTTACTGAAATGGGCTGGGTTTACGACGATGCCGGTCAACTTCAAAAAGCGTACGAATTGTTACTCACCGCAGTCCCAATTGTCGCTACAATCAAAGATCCTAAAAACACCGATGCAGCCGGAATTCAGTACAGTTTGGGTTACTATTCTACTAAATTGGGAAATTATCCGCTTTCAAAAAAACATTACATCCGTTCGTTATCACTATTGAAAAAAAGTGGAGATCCTGATTATGTTTTTTATCAGCAATTGTACAATTCATTGGGCGGGCTAATGTGGCAGGAAGCTAAGCTAGACAGTGCTAAATATTATTTTGAACAAGCTGTTTTAGTTCTTGAAAAAACCGATGATAAAGATATAATGAATAAATATTACCGACCTGCATTGGTTAAAATGAACCTTTCCATTTTGTGGAATGCCCTCGGTAAAAACAGGGAGGCCATTAAAATTTCTGACGAAGCTATAGCTGGATTTCAACAATTCATAGAAAAATCTACTGACGAAGGAAGAATTCATAAAGCAAAAGGAAATCAGCTAGTGGCAATAGATAACCTTGCTTCATACTACAATACTTTAGGTGAGTATTCGCGTTCCGAAGAACTTATGGAATATTCGTACGCTCAAAAAAAGAAGATTTTGGAAATGAATGATATCAGTATTATAATTTCATTAATAATACTTGCAGAGGCAAAAACTGCCAATCGTAATTTTGAAGAGGCCGCAAAAAATGCAGACGAAGCGCTCGAACTTTTAAAAACGAGTTCTGGCGCCGATTTATATTGGGATGCCGCGGCCATTGTTACCCGAGCCACTATTTATGAACTTACTGGCGATATAGAAAATGCGCAACGATTTTATGAAAAGGGAGAAGCAGTGTACCGAAAATCATTGAACGGCACCTATTCAAAAGATTTTCTTGATAATTTAATCGAGCTTTCTCTGTTTTACGCAAAAAATAAGCAACCAGAAAAAGCAATCGCAATTGCCGCAGAGACCTATAATTTTCTTCACGAAGGAAGTCTTAAAAATACGTTGCAGGAATTCTACCATACTATTAATATTGCTCAAGTTCACTATTTACTCAAAAATTATAACGAAGCAATAAAGTACAGCCACGAAGCTTTGAATTACAATATGGTGGGCGAGAAAAAGATGAATGCCTCAGACAGTATTTTGGGCCAATATCGTAAACCACAGGCATTACTTATTAACGCAGCGTCTAAATATTATATAACTGAAAACAAAAATCAAGCTCTCTTAAAAGTACTGCTATTGCAAATTGAACAAGGCATTGCAATTCTAGACCAACGTAAAAAAGTGGTAAATAATCACGAAGATATTACGCTACTTATGTCTGAAAATGAGGATCTTTTAAATTTTGCTGAAAAATTAAGGCTTGAACTTTTTCAACTTACAAAAGATGAAACCTACTTAGACAAACTAATTGCTCTTCACGAATCCAGCATTTACAATCGCATTCGATCGCGGTTAAATCTTCGCGAGAATGTAACGTTCAAACATATTCCTGATGAAGTGCAAACACGTGAAAATCTACTTAAAAACGAAATGGTTTCATCATTGAATGATTCTGAAAACAGTAGTATTTCCAACTTTTTTGAAGCATCAAAAAATTGGGAGGAATTTTTAGATTCATTAAAACAGAATTTCCCCAAATACTACAAAATGCGCTATGCAACTTTGGAAGAATCTATAAGCGATCTTCAGCAGAAAATTCCGAAGAACACAACCGTGGTGCGTTATATTTTTATTGAAGATGAATTGTATGCCTATGTAGTTTCGCCTTCAATGAAAAAAATGATTCACTTAAATAATTACAAAGCCGAAAATGATATTTCAAATTTAAAGGATTATAGCTTTTCATTAGAAAAAATGCGGCCTGTGCTTTACGAACTTTATCAAATACTCTGGTTTCCAATTGAGGAATTTGTGCAAACCAAAAAAATAATAATCATTCCCGACCGAGAGCTTTTCAATCTTAGTTTTGAAATGCTCACGCCAAAACCTATCGAAAGTTTTCAAGAAATGGCTAACAATAGTTTGCTTGCCAAATATGAAATATCGTATAATTTCAGCCTTTTACTTTACAAAGACAAAAAGAAGGTGGTGGATTATACTTCAGATTTTGTTGCCTTTGCGCCTGGTTTCAACACTAAAATGAAGGAACAATATAAACTTGCTATTAAAGATTCAGTGAAATTAGATAAAACCTATCTCACGCTGCTTCCGCAACCTTTTAGTGAAGATTTGGTGAAGCAATACTCCAAAATTTTTAACGGCAATTATTTTCTGAATGAGAACGCGAGCAAAGATTTGTTTGTAACACAGGCCAACGAACATAAAATAATACACATTGGCACCCACGCAGAAAGCAATAATGTAAATCCAGAATTGAGCCGTTTAATTTTTGCAAAAAAGCTTGATAGCGAAGAAAATTATGACGAAAACTCTTTGTATTCCTATGAAATCTACAATATAGATTTATCATCAAACCTTGCTATTTTAACTGCTTGCGAAACAGGAAAACCCACCTTTCAGTCGGGTGAAGGAATGATTTCATTAGCCCACGCTTTTAATTACGCGGGTAGCGAAAGTATTTTGACCAGTCTTTGGGAAATTGACGAAGAATCTAGCGCTAAAATAGTGAAGTTTTTTTATGATAATTTATCGAAGGGAATGCCGAAGGATGAAGCTTTGCAAAAGGCAAAACTGAGTTATTTGGAAACCGCGGAAGGTCGAACCGCAGCTCCTCAATATTGGGCGGGACTCGTTCTTATTGGCGATACCGCGCCTATTTCTTTAAATACGGGTGTTGCTTGGTGGTGGTTTTTATTTGCGGGTATTGTTGCAGTTCTACTTCTTATTTTTATACTTCTATACAAAAAACGAACGACTTCTTAATTCTGAATTTTGGAAGCTCCAAAACCAACCTCATCTTCAATAAACTCACCGTTTTTACAGAATTTAGAAAGTTCATTTTTTATAAACTTCAAAACAGTTGCTTTTTCAGATTCGGGATAAAGAACGTGCACATTGGCGCCGGCATCTAGCGTAAAACATACATTGCTTTTGGTTTCTTCTCTAAACTTCCAAATACGGTTGATGATTTCTAAAGTGTTTGGTTTCATCAAGATGAAATACGGCATAGAAGTCATCATCATTGCATGAAGCGATAAAGCTTCACTTTCCACAATTTTCATAAATTCTGAAATATCGCCGTTTTTAAAAATAGGGATCAATTTTGAAAGATTGTCCTTTGCCTGTCTAAAGCGTTGCTCTGCAAAAGGATGGTCCAACATTAAATTATGACCAACCGTGCTGCTAACTTGCTTTTCACCTTTATCGACTAACAGAATAGTATCCTGATAATTTTCAAAATTTTGGTGAACTTCAAACGGATATGCTGTTCCATAGCAGTTATTACTACCTTGAATTTCTGGGTGTTCACCCCAAACAATTAATGGTCCTTCTAAACTTCGGCACGCACTACCCGAACCCAACCGAGCTAAAAAGGAGGCTTTTTCGAGTAAGTACTCTTCGGTGATTGCAGGCTGTAATTGTTTTTCCATTTCCATTAAACAAAGCGCCAATGCACTCATTCCGCTAGCGGAAGAGGCAATGCCGCTGCTATGCGGAAAACTGTTTGAAGTTTCAATTTGAAATTTGAAATCTTTCAGAAACGGCAAATACACTTCTACTCTTTCAAAAAATTTCTCAATTTTCGGCTCGAAGGATGTTTCTCTTTTCCCGTCAAGGTAAACTTCAAATTGAAATTCCTTCACAGAAGATTTTTCAAAAGACAACTTTGTTTTTGTGTGAGATTTACTCAAGGTAAAACTTACAGATGTATTCATCGGCATCTGTTCGCCATATTTTCCCCAATATTTAACGAGTGCAATATTGCTAGGAGATTGCCAAGAAACGGCTCCATCTGCTAAAAATTCGGTATAACTACTAACAATAAATCTGTGTTGCGGCATAAGGTTAGGGATAGACTACAAAAATAAACTTCTTTTTCATTTAAGCGATGACAATTGCAAAACGTTTCGATGTAAGGGTATAATCCTAAAACCAAATATTATGAAACGATTGTTATTATTTTCAGTATTGAGCCTTTTTTGCCTTACTATTTCGGCTCAGACCAAAACATGGATAGGCCCTTCGGGCGGCAGTTTTAATGTTGCGGCCAACTGGAACCCTGCGGGAGTTCCTGGATCACTTAATGATGTTATAATTCCAACAGGAAGCAATATGATTATAGATGGCGCCGACATTAAATCCATAGTTATTGAGGGCAATGCCGTTGTTTCTCTAACAAATACCATCACTTTTAGTGAGAATTCAACTGTAGCTAGCAACGCTACTGTAAACTGGACATTCGGATATCTTGAAGGAGGTACAATTACAAATAATGGAACATTTAATTTTAGTAATGTCAACAATAAGGGTATGAATGGAAATACTCACTTCATAAACAATGGAGACTTTAATATGAATTCTGATGAATTGCTTGTGCTGAACAATATAAATCACGGCTTTACTAATACTTCAACAGGTGTAATCAATTTAAATGCTGGCGGGCAAATAACGCACATGCTTGGTGGCGGAAGCGGATTGCTTTTAAATTCTGGTTTGATAAAAAAACAGCAAAGTAATGGAGGGTTTTTAATCTTGGCCGCATTTCAAAATGACAATGGAACCATAACAGTAGAAAATGGAACCCTAAATATAAATTCGGAAAATGGAGATGTACCTAATGCAATTCTTAGTGATGGAATTTACAACGTGAGCGGCGGACAGAAATTAATATGGAATAGTGGATTTGACCTTTCCGGAACCCTTACAGGGCAAATGGACGGCGCGCTAGAATGGAACGGAACTATAAATGTTGCTAGCGGTACAGAAGCAATTTTCGATTTTGACGGTCCAGGTCTAACGTGGACTAACGGTAGCCTTCTGGGAGATGGCACACTCATTAACAGGCGACTACTAAATTTGGGCGGTTCCGCAACTTGGAGCGTAAGCGGACAGTCAATTTTAAGGAATGAAGGAGTTATTGATTACAATATTGCTGGTTTTTTGATTTTAGAAGGAACCTCAACCCTTGATAACACAAGCTCGGGAATTATCAATTTAAATGCTGGAGGACAAATAACCTATAGTGCGGGAGTGGGAACCTTAGCAAATTCAGGACTGGTACGAAAACAAGGTAGTTCAGACACGTTTGTTATGTTTGCCACCATGAATAATTTAGCCTCTGGAACTTTTGAGAGCGAAACAGGATTATTGGAGTTTATGAATTATGCCGGCACCGGAACCCTTACAGGAAATGGCTCTGTGAAACTGCCAAGCGGAACTACCTTTGAAGGCACAATCTCTCCAGGTGGTTTTCCTGGAACTTTGACCAACGAAGGCAATTACACAGCTTCTGCAAACGCAATCTTGGCCACGGAAATATATGGACCAACCGCAGGAACTGAATATGACGTTTTTGATATTCAAGGCAACGCCATTATGGACGGAAACATACTATTGCACCTGAGGTATCCGGCAAGTTTAAATGATGAATTTATAATTGTTACAGCAAATTCAATTACCAGTTGCAATCTACCCAATACGGTCGTTGCTCATTATGGCGACCAAAACTATACTTTCGATGTTATCTGCAATCCAGACAATGTTACATTAAAGATTACCGACATTGTATTAGGCACTGAAGTAAATACGTTGAGTAATCTTTCAATGTATCCCAATCCGTCCAATGGTCATTTCACAATAGATCTCGGCAAGGAATATACTGATGTAACCCTACAGATATACAATATGCTCGGGCAACAAATTTCTTCGGAAAAATACCTTTCTGCAAAGGTTATCGAAAAGCAATTAAATGCTTCCGCAGGAACCTATTTCGTAAAAGTGAGTACTGCTAAAGAAGGATCAAAAACTTTAAGGATTATAAAACAATAGATTTTTCAATAGCTAGTAAGGTTGAACTCCAACCGGAATGCCCCTGAAATATGGGGCATTTTTTAATAAATTAAAATCATTATCTAAAAATTCCTATCTTCACAAAAGTTTAAAAACGCATTAAAATAATTCAATAAAAAATATAGCTATGAAAAATCTAATCGCACTTTTCGCCTTCGTACTTATTGCTGCCACGGCACAAAGTCAATCTTTAACACAACAAGATGTTACTGGCACTTGGCTTGTAGTAAATATTGAAAACAGTAACAGCAATCCAAAAATGGCTACGGCAATGACCAAAGCTGTAATTAATTTGTATGCCGATAATAGTTTTGAGGTAAAGGAAAAACAGGAAAATGGCACTGCTTATTCATATACCACTACTTCAAATAAAAATGCAACGTGGAGTTTCAACCAAAGCACCCAAACTATTTCTACTACGCGTACCAAAATGACGTTTAAAATTTCTAAAAGCGGCGATAAAGTGTTTTTTACCGACCAAGATAGCGGATTGAAATTTGAGGTTATGAAGCCAATTTAACAGTAAAAAGTAAAACTTCTACCTTAATTTTATTAATGAATACAGTCACAACAGAAGTTTATAATCATTGTGGTTTCCAGATTTCTGACCATAAAACTGAACCCGAAAGCAAAGAATACAACGCCTGTCAATTTCAAATTGATGGGTGTTTTGTTATATGCCGAACAGCGAAAATAACTCCTAAAAAAATAGGGCAGTTCGTTACTTTTTGGAACCGAAACACAAAAGGAATCACACAACCATTTTCTGTAAAGGACAACTTCCACTTTTACGTTATTAATGTAGAAAAGGACAACCGCGTGGGGCAATTTGTTTTTCCGAAATCAATTTTAATTAGCAAAGGAATTGTTTCTACCGAAGTGAAAGATGGGAAAACAGGCTTTCGTATTTATCCTATTTGGGATACCCCAACCAGCAAACAAGCCCAAAGAACACAACAATGGCAACTCGATTATTTTTTTTTACTAACTAAAGCAACCGACCTGAAAAAAGTTGCTGAACTATACAGCCAAAACATATAATTGTCTTTCAAGAATTTATTTTCAAACTCAAAGAAGAAAATAAACTAATGATTAACAAGGTGGAAACGCTGATGCAGGTGACATGAAAATAGATGGATTGTGTTATATTTGGAATTGAACAATATAACCATCTAAGGGGCATAAACGCAATAATGGACTTTATCCACATGTTGTAACACATATGATAAACTACGCACATCAATACTTTGGAAAAGATTTGGAGACATTAGAATTCCAAGATGTTATCGATTTTTTTAATGATGAAAAAGAAGAATCAGACAAAATCGAATTTAAAGCCTTTCATCCGCAATATGGGAATTTCAATAAAAATCTTGAAGGAGTAATTCGTGGTATTTCTGCCTTTTTAAACTCTAATGGTGGAATTTTAATTTGGGGAGCACCTTTGGGACAAACAATTGATGAAAGATTAATTTTTCAAGGAGCACTTTCATTAGTAGACCAACTTATAGAAAAGGATTCGTTAATTAGTAAAATTTCTGATTCAATTACGCCTTTACCTGTCAACGTGAATGTTCAAATTATTGAAAACGGAGGAAATTATTTATACGTGTTTGAAGTTCAAACGAGTAATTATAGTCCACATCAATTTAAAAACATTTATTATGCTCGTTTAGATGGTCAAACTAAACCTGCACCTCATTATCTAATCGATGCTTTATTCAAAAAAGTATCTTATCCAAATATTGAAGGTTTTATAAATCTTAACCGATTTGGAAATATGAATAATGGTAATGTGTTTTTAGACATTTCTATTTTATTAATTAATTTTTCTGAACTACAGAACGAACAAGATGTCAGCTATAGGTTAATCTGTCCTCAAGCAATTTTTGCTGGAAGTTTAAATCAAAACTTGCAATCTAACTATACAATGGAAGGTCATCAATATATCAATAAAAATAGAGTAGATATATTACACTTTGGTGCGCCAGAGATGAACGACCAGAAATTAATTTTTAATATGAATACCCTAAATGACCAACATAATAATGAAATGGATTTAATTCTATTTTTTGGTGGTAAAAAATCACCTTTGAAGTTTTCGGAATACAAATTAAATTTTGGAATAGGTTCCATACCGCAATTAAATCCAAGCGTATTATTTACAAATATTCAAGAAAATGTACTTGCATCGGAAAAACAAAAAGCGTTGGGAACAACAAGAGAGAATTTACTTGAAAGCATATTAAAGCGGTAAATACGTGTTACAACACCATATAAAAAAAATTGCTAGTTTTAGCTAAACCAATGTTAGTTGCTTGTTTGCTAGCTTCTGATTTTCCTTCGGAAAACCCTCGCACACAAACACGCAACAAACCTTATACAAGACCATTAGCAGCAATTACCGCGAAACTCTGCGATTGATACTAAATAAAATTGAATGACTCAAAAACTAAATGTTTATGATTTGAATAATTCTGCATTTCTCGAAGAAGATATTGAAAATGTGATAGACAGAATTGGAAATTTATATGAAATTGAGTTTTTAAAAGAAAGAATAAAATTTACCTCTAAAATCAAATTTCCAGAAGATGCCTTTTGGATTTCGGATGAGACAACAAAAAAATTTAACGAATCAATTCCTGTAATTAAGAGTATAGTAAAAGATATTTACTCAATTTTAGAAGGAGTTTATGTCGCAAAAAATGGAAAATTTGACAAACCAAATTTGGAAATTAAATATAAGTATCTTAAAGAGTTAAGAGAGTTTAATAACAAGCTAAAACATCACAATACTAAAAAAGTAGTATTTAATTTAGTCTCTATTGTAAATATTAATGAGAAAACTTTAGATTGTCTAATTCAATATAAATATGACAATGAAAAGGAAATAAGTATTCTGCCTTTAGTTCGGTTTTTCCAACTTTATTTTAAAATATTGGAAGATGAAAATATAATTGAAATAGACCGAAAATGAGTAAAAAAGAGAATAAAATAGGTTTTGGAAAAATAGTTTTAACAGCTATAATAACTGCATTGATAACAACTATTTCTCAATCATACTTACAAAGTAGACAATTAGATAAAGAATTGTCTTCTTGGAAAGAAAAGTATGATATTGAAAGTATCGATAAAATAAATGATACTCGAATCAGAATGTTGGAAGATGTAAACGCACAAATATTGCAACTTGAGATTCAAGCAAAAGAAATAAAATTAGAAGTAGCAGTATCGAAATACTATACGAAACCCGAGCAAGGAGAAAGATTGAGTGAATTAATGGTACAATATCACAAGGACCTCTATCGAAATGCTTCAAAAATGCATATAGCATCTTTGTTTTTTGGAAATAAAGTCGACAGTTTAATTCCATTACTTGGAAAGTCATTGACTCAAAATTTTCAGCATAATTTAATGTTTGACTCGAATAGAATAAAATTTCCCGAATTCGAATTTGATTTTGAAACGACCGATAGTTTGACAAATATGAGAAATACTATTACTCAACAAATGGCGAAGGAAATAATGGAATCTTACGAATTGAATAAATAAAAGCCAGTTGCCAACAAAGACCTGAGGTAAAAAACAAGTCTTTTCTTCATTAATTTTTGACATTATTATTCTAGACTTACAGATTGAAAAATGGACCTGTAAGCTATTTTTTTATTTAGATTTCAACCTTTTTACTGCAAGCACCAAAACCTATTCTTCATCTCACATTATCCAATAATCATTCATCTTCTGTAACATTCTAACAGAAAAAGCGTTATATAGATTCATCAATCTAAAATCAAAATGCTACAACGTTTTTTCATCTTCTGCTCTGGCGCAGATACAGCAATCCTTGACGAATGTTCTCCCGGCGAACGCACCAAATATGCTGGCATTGGCGCCACCGTTTTCTTTACCGCCGTTATGGCAACCATTGCGGGCTCATTTGCACTTTATACCGTTTTCGATAACTACTTTTCCGCAATTTTCTTCGGTTTAATTTGGGGACTATTAATCTTCAATCTCGATAGATTTATTGTTTCAACCATTAAAAAACGTGACAACTTTTTTGATGAATTAATTCAAGCTTCTCCGCGAATTGCGCTGGCAATCATTATTGCAATCGTAATTTCAAAACCATTGGAAATGAAGATTTTCGAAAAGGAAATCAATCAGGTTTTACTTATAGAGAAAAATGAAATGACCCTTGCCAACAAAGATCAATTGGCATTACAATACACGCCATCTGTAACGGCTTTGGAAACCGAAATAGTAGGACTGAAAAAAGAAATATCCGACAAAGAAGCATCGGTAAACGCACTTTATGAAACCTACATTGCCGAAGCCGAAGGAAGAAAAGGTACCGAGAAGTTGGGCAAAGGACCGGTTTACAAAGAGAAGCGCGAAAAGCACGACACCGAACTCGCAGCTTTAGCCGATTTAAAGCAAACTAACACCGAAAAAATAACCGCTGCTGAAGCACAAATTGCAACGTTCGCCACAGAATATCAAACAAAAGTTTCGAACACCCAGCCCATAATTGATGGTTTTGATGGGTTAATGGCTCGAGTGAATGCGTTGAATAAACTGCCATGGCTACCGTCACTTTTTATTTTTCTATTGTTTTTGGCAATTGAAACCTCGCCAATTCTGGCAAAACTTTTATCGCCAAAAGGCGCTTACGATTTAAAACTTGAAGAGCAAGAAAGTGCGCTAAAATCTTGGGTAACCCAACAACAAGCACAACGCAATATACTTGTAACTACAGACCGTGAAATTAATAATAGAGTATACGCAGACATTGCAGAAGAACAAGAACTCTACGATTACAAACGCAAAAAAGCTCGCGAATTAATGCAAATGCAGGCTGATGCATTCTATAAAAAACAGAAAAGTGTTTTATAAAAACTCCTTGTCCCCAAAAGAGAAAATCTTAAATTGGAGCGAGCTAATAGTAAGATAGTCCTTCTTGTCTTCAAAATTTTATAAACCTTGAAGGCTATGGGTCAATAACCAAAGCATTTTTTAGTAATTTTGATAGTCAAATATCCTCAGCTTATTATGTCTAAAACCACATCTGCACAAGTTTCAAAAATTGCTAATGACAATTATAATATAAAAGCCGAAGCCATAAAACTTGACGGATATGTGGACGAAAACTTTTTACTCCAAAGTGCTACAGGCGCAAAATTTCTTCTCAAAATTTCTGATGAAGAATATTTTGATCAACTAGATTTTCAGATTGAAATTCTGAAGTATCTTTCAGATAAAAAACTTGCTGTATCAGTTTCAGAAGTTGTTTTAAACAAAGTAGGAAAATCGCTTACCCCAATTCAAAACAAAAAAACTGCCCGCGTTTTATCATGGCTTCCGGGCAGGCTTTGGGCGACTGTAAATCCAAAAACTGAAAAATTACGAAACAATCTTGGTGAAGCCGCCGGCAGTTTAACGAAGGCTTTACAAGATTTTGAACACCCAAATGCGCATAGAAATTTAGATTGGGATTTGGCAAATTCGGCTTGGACAAACGCACACACAGATAGCTTTGCAGGGGAACAAAAAGAAATTATTCAACATTTTCAAAATCGATTTGAAGAAATTCAAAATACCTATACAAAGCTTCCTAAAAGCATCGTTCACAATGATTTAAACGATTATAACATTTTAGTTTCCGAAGATTTTAGCAATCCAAAAGTTTCAGGATTTATTGATTTCGGCGACTCGGTTTTCACTCACACCGTCAACGATCTCGCAATTGCTGTGGCGTACGCAATTATGGATTTGCCAGATCCGCTTTCGGCAGCATTGGAGGTCATAAACGGTTATAACAAATACTACAAACTTTCAGACAAAGAGCTTAAATGTCTTTATACTTTGGTTGGAATGCGCCTCGTTATTACGGTAACAAACGCTTCGCTTAAAAAAGAAGAGTTCCCCAATGATGAATATTTCGTAATTAGCGAAAAACCCGCTTGGGATTTATTGGAAATATGGTTTAATGTGAATGAATATTTCGCCTATTATTCCTTCCGAAATGCTTGTGGATACACGGCTCATCCACTAGAAAAGAAATTTATAACTTGGGCAAAAAGCAAACAAATAACATTAAAAACAATCTTTCCAAATGTTGCTTCTGAAAAAATAGTGAATCTCGACATGAGCGTTGGGAGCACGCTTCTGGGGAACCTTTCGGAATACAACGACCCCGAAATTTCGAAATTTAAACTGAGACAATTTCAAAAACTTCAACCTAAAACTATTCTGCTAAATGGTTATTTAGAAACACGTCCGTTTTACACCACCGCAGCGTTTAAAAGTGAAGGTAACAACGGTCCGCAATACAGAACAGTTCATTTGGGAACCGATTTTTGGGTACCCGCAAAAACACCGGTACACGCACCTTTTGACGGCGTAGTGAAAATAATTCACCACAACAATTACGATAAGGATTACGGTCCAATGCTCATCTTGGAACATCGTTTTAATGACGAAAAATTCTATTCGCTCTACGGACATTTATCGCTAATGTCCCTTGAGATTTTACAGGTTGGTCAGAAAGTAAAACAGGGCGATCGCATTGCTTACATTGGCGCTTCGAAGGAAAATGGCAACTGGGCGCCGCATCTTCACTTTCAACTTATTTTGGATCTTTTAGGTAATGATGAAAACTTCAATGGTGTTGCTTTGCCTTCAAAAGTGGAGGTTTGGAAAAGTATTTGCCCGAACCCAAATTTAATTTTTGAAGAGGAATTGGAAACTGCCGAAGCGAAGATTTCCGAAGAAAAAATGCTCAACTTTAGAAAAGATCACCTCGGGAAAGGTTTGAGTCTTTCGTATGAAAAACCCTTGCATATCGTCCGCGGCGAAGGAGTTTACTTAATTGATATTGAAGGCCGAAAATATCTAGACACCGTAAACAATGTAAACCACGTAGGCCATCAGCACCCCAAAGTGGTTGCCGCTGGGCAACAACAAATGGCGGTTTTAAATACAAATACCCGCTATTTACACGAAGAAATTATCGCTTACGCGGAAGCTTTGCTTAAAAAATTACCGCCACATTTATCGGTAATTCATATTGTGAATTCAGGTAGCGAGGCCAACGAACTCGCACTGCGAATGGCGAAAACTCTAACCGGAAACAAAGATATATTAGCAATCGAAGTAGGTTATCACGGAAACACAAACGCCGTGATGGACGTGAGTTCGTATAAATTTGAAGGCGAAGGCGGTTTCCCAAAACCTGAAACAACACATATTCTTCCGCTTCCGGATTCGTTCCGAGGGAAATATTCGGGAGAAAATTGCGGCATTGATTACGCCAATCACGCAAAGGAAATCATTGCAAATCTAAAAGCTGAAGGCAGAGAAATTGCAGGTTTTATAGGCGAAACTATGATTAGTTGTGGCGGACAAATTGTGCCACCGAAGAATTATTTCAAAGAAATTTACAAGTACGTTCACGAAGCGGGTGGCATTTGCATTGCAGACGAGGTACAAACTGGTTTCGGACGGATGGGAAAAACCTTTTGGGCGTTTGAACTTTACGATGTTAAACCAGATATAGTAACGATGGGCAAACCTGCTGGTAATGGGCATCCATTAGCAGTTGTGGCTTGTACAAAAGAAGTTGCCGAAAAATTCAATACCGGGATGGAGTATTTCAACACCTTTGGCGGCAATCCTGTTTCCTGCGCTATTGGCCGCACGGTTTTGGGAGTAATTGATGATGAAAATCTGCAGCAAAACGCATTGGAGGTTGGCGGTTTTTTAATTGCTGCATTGAAAAAACTTCAAAAGCAATTTCCAATTATTGGAGATGTGCGCGGCAAAGGTTTGTTTTTGGGGTTTGAATTGAACGATTCTAACAAAAATCCGTTGCCCAAACACGCTTCCTATTTAGCAAACAGAATGAAACAACTCGGTATTTTAATGAGCATCGACGGGCCAGATCACAACGTATTAAAAATAAAACCGCCAATGGCTTTCAGTAAAGAGAATGCAAAAGAGCTGCTCGCTAGATTGAAAACTGTTTTTGGAGAAGACTATATGTTGAAATTTTAATTTAGAAACTCAGCGCCCTCTGCGACTTTGCGGTAAAAATATACACCACAGATGCGCAGAGGAAACGAAGCTTAAAATATATATTTATGAAAAAATTACTTTTCCTTTTCTGCATACTTGCAACACTAAATGCCGTTTCGCAGACAGAAGCCGCAGATAAAGAAGCGATCCTTTCAGTTTTAAAAACACAGGAAAACGCTTGGAACCAAAACGATCTTGAGGGTTTTATGCAGGGTTATTGGAAAAGCGACTCCTTGAAGTTTTACGGAAGTAAAGGTGTTACCAACGGTTGGCAAAAAACGCTGGATAACTACAAAAAAGGATATCCTACCAAAGAATATACTGGAAATCTATCATTTACAATTGATGCCATTACCAAAATTGAAGTTAATTCATATTACATAATGGGCCAATTCCATTTGGTGCGGGATGCTGGAAATGCCAATGGAGTCTTCTTAATTATTTTCCGAAAGATTGAGGGAGAATGGAAGATTATTGCAGATTTAAGCTGCTAATTTCCCTTTACCCGTTCCCAAAGGGCTGGTAAAAGATTTTTGGCATCGCTAGTGTCCTTCGGCTCTTCGCTGATATTTACATCATCTCCTTCCTTTTCTATAAGAAAACTAAAGGCATATTTATCGGCAGTAGGATCAAGGCTGATCAATCCGAAACGAAGATCGTTTAAATAAATACCATTTTCCTTTTCGGAAATAGTGTACCAACCTTGGGTAATTTTTATTAGCCGTTGTACTTTGTCGTATTCCTTTAAATCTCCGAGCGCTTCGTGATTTTTTTGGTGCGAAAAAAACTGAATGGGTTTGGTGTCAAAAAAAGAGTAATCGCCTATTAAAAATGCATCTTCAGTTTCCACATTTGCGGTCCACATAATTGTATTTAGCGGACTCGGTTTCGTCTCTATTGCCGAGTATGCAATGTTTTGATCCTTGAGTGCAGCTTCAAATTTAGTATAGCTAATTCCCTTTAGAATTAAGGTGAGCAACATATAGGAACTGCTTACAATCAAACCAAGATTGTTGAATCTTCGTCTTTTAATACTTCCTCTTTTTTGAAGCATCGCAAGAATCAGAAACACTAAAAATGGCAGGGTATAAAGCGGATCGATTACAAATATATTTTTGTATGCCAAACGAAGATCTAGTGGCCAAAAAAGCTGTGTTCCCCAAGTGGTATGCGCATCCAGCAACGGATGGGTTACGAAACACAAAAACCAAAACCAAGACCATTGTTTTAATGTTGCGCGCTTGTCCCAGAGTGAAAGTAGCCACCCAAAAAGTAACCCGAATGTAATGGCAAAAACTATAGAATGAGTAAAACCACGATGAATTTCTAAAGCCGTAACGGTGTCGGTTAAATAGTTTGCAATTATATCCAAATCTGGAATAGTACCTGCAATTGCGCCTAAAAGTATCGCTTTGTTGCCAATCTTTTTTCCTAAAACCGCTTCACCAACTGCGGCGCCTAATACTATCTGTGTTACTGAATCCATTCGGAAAACATTATTTCTTTTTACGAAGCGGTGAAAATACACACTTCCCCAGTATAAAAAAAGGATGCTTTTTTAAAGCATCCTTTTCAATTCAATATTATTTTTAATGATTATTTTGATAGCTCGGCAACTAAAGTATAGGCGGCATCACCGTGAATTCCTGTAAAATATTTGCCCCATTTTTTGCCACGTTGTTTTGCAACATCTCCAGTCCAATTTTGATTAAATAATTCGCCGCTTCTGTCAAACATTTTTTCCATGTCGCACATAGAATCTACAAAAAATGCTTCTACAAATTCGGTTTTATCGCTTCCCCAAGCGTGAACATTTGGATAATATCCTTTAATGTAATCATTCTTTGAAATGACTTTTGCGAAATTTTCAGCTCGTAATTCATCAAATTCCTTTTGTGAACCATCTTCTGGAAAAGTGAAATAAGTTTTTCGAACATAAAGCACTAAATCTTTTGTATTGTCCTGTGGTATGTATTTGGCACCATCAATTGGAGCATATATTTCATCGGAATGGTTTACTGCAAAGTAGTCGCCCAGTTTTTTAAAAAAATCGCCCCTAGCTTTCTCATCCGGCCACGCTTGTTTTACAAGCTCATCGGTCCTTTTGGTCGCCTTGTCCATTGCTTCCCAAGAAGCGTAGGTTTGCACATAAAGCACTTCAGAATTATCTGGCGAGAATAAATGCGTGTAATACGATGCCGAAAAAATATGTTCATTTTTGCTTACAACTTTTTGCAAATATTCCTTTTCCAAGGCTTTCCATTCGTCCATGCTGAAATCTTCCTTATCCATATTCCAATGGTTAGTTGTTACTGAAAGATATTGTGGCCTGTTCGCGGCATCTTGCGCAAATACACTAAAATTCAAAAGCAACATAATAGATGCAATTGCGATAAACTTAAGGTTGGTAGTTGTTTTCATAATCCCATAAAATTAAATTAGTATAAATATTAAATTTGATTACTATTTAATAGTTGGGGCAAACTAAAAGAGGATGAAAATATGGGAAAGAGTGTTTAGGAATCAGAACCTAAATATAATTAAAATTACTTTACATAACTGTTATTGTGACACTTATATATGTTTTAATCTACAATCTGCATCTTTTTAAGAAGAAAAGAAGCATTCATATTTTGGCAAATTCCGGTTTTAAAAGTATAGTCGAAAAAGAGTTCGTCGTTTTCAATTCGAGCATCGAAGAAATAGTTCTTTACTTCGGGCAATTCTTCAGCAGCCACACAAAGACTTAAATCGTGCGTAGCGATAATTCCCGTGGAATTGCTGGCAACGAGTTTTTCTACAAATTTGCGGGAGCCAATGGCCTTGTCTGTGCTGTTTGTTCCCTTCAAAATTTCGTCGAGAATGATGAAATAACGATCGGTTTTAATTTCGTCAACAATGAATTTCAAACGTTTTAATTCACTGAAAAAATACGACTCATCGTCCGTTAAACTATCGGTGGTTCGCATACTGGTAATAAGCTTGATTGGGTTATAGTCCGCTTTTTCTGCACAAACAGGCAGGCCAACATTCCCCATTACAATTTGTAGCGAAACAGTTCTCAAGAATGTACTTTTACCTGCCATATTCGCTCCAGTTACGATGAAAAATTCCTCCGAATTAATCTGAAAATCGTTGCGAATCATGGTTGCTTCTTTCAATAATGGATGCCCGGCGCCTTTCACTTTTAACACTGGAACTTCATCATTAATATTCGGAAAAACATAATTGGGGTGATTAAAACCGAAGTTCCCCAAACTGTTATAAGCATCAAAAAACGTAATAGCATCAAACCAAACGGGAACGCTTTCTTTATGCGATTCAATCCATTTTTCAATATTATAACACTGTCGAAGATCGCGGAGCATAAAACCGTTCGCAATTACACCAATAAGCATATTGCTGCGTTGATCTAAAGCGTCTAAATGCTTGGCAAATTTCTTTAAAACTGTTGATGCTTTTGTGGAAGAATTAATAATTAAGTTTCTTTTCTCAGAAAGTAATTCTGAAGTAAAATCTTGGTTTTCAATCTCCAAAATAAGCTTGTGAAATTGCTCAAAAGTGCTTTGTATTTTTGCAGTGTGGGATGATAAATCGTTTACTTTTTTCAAATAACGCCCAGAAATTGCAATGCCTAAAAAGAACCAACCAGCAATCGCATAACCCGAAACCAAATCGAGGTAATTTAATACAATCAATGCTAGCGAAATGACAGAAAATACCAATGAAACTGGCTTGATCCACGAAGGAACAAAGGTTTTATAATTTTTCAGCCAATCGGTAACTTCAACTGCGGAAACTTCTGTTTTTACCAACGAAGCAATGCCCGAAAAATGCTGGCGCCACTTGGCTTTTTCTGCTAATTCATTTATTGCTTGTTGCTTTTTTGGAATGCCATCAATTTCGTTTTGGGTGAAAAGTTTCGCCAAAAAATCGGAGCCACTTTCCAGAGCAGTTCTATTCAAATATTGAAAAATTGAACCACGCCCAAAAAGATCTATATCCTGACTGTAAAAGTGAAGCGGATCCTTATATTTTTCGCCAGTAGGTAATTGATGGAAAGCACGGTTTAAAACATCGAGTTCGGTTTCATTTTGAGCAATCAATGCTTTTTTAAGATCGCGTTCGTATTGCAAACCACTGTGTTTTGAAACCAAGTAAATAAAGGCCGCAATAAATACAACTATAATTGCAATTACAATTTTCGCATTTCCGAAGAAAAAGTACACGCCCAAACAAGCAAGCAAAAATATAACAAGCCGAATAGTGCTGGACAAGGCGAGTTTACGCTTTAGTTTTTGTAAGGCTTCGGTATGGGTTTCAATCTGAAGTTTATAAAAATCGAATGGTTTGTTCATAGGTTATTCTTTATAGCTACAAGTTGTTTTTTAGACCTTGCGAGATAACTTCTCAGTTATAGCATATTTAGTTCTGCTTGCAATTTTTTGGTAAGGCTTTTTACAACTAAATCATAGGAATGGTCTATTAACTCAGTAACTAAATTGTGGGGTAAATTATTTTCAATTTCAACAGTATTCCAATGAGTTTTACTCATATGATAGCCCGGAATTATTAACCCATCGTACTCTTCGCGAAGTTCAATCGCCCTGTCGGGGTCACACTTTAAATTGGCAGATGCAGGATGTTTTTCTAATCCAGCAAGCGCAAACATTTTGCCCATCACCTTAAAAACTAACGTACTTTCATCAAAAGGAAAAGACTCTGTCACCCTTTTTTTTAAAATGCAATATTCTCTGAATTCTTCTATATTCATATTTCTTTTAATAAAGACCTACAAGAAATCTGTTTTCTTGAAGGAAACTTTAATTTATTTTATAACCCAAAGCAGGCTTTCCGTCAAAATAGACTAATAAATTTTTGGCCCCAATCGTCAAAGGCACATTAAACTTTATTCGGTCTGCTTCCCTCTCAATTTCTTCAATGGAAAATATTTCAAGCCCATAAGAATATGAAATTTTTCCTGGGTTTATGTTTTTGATAGAGAACAAAATTTCGTCGAAATATTCATCTTCAACAAGCAAGCCATCTGCGGGGTATTCAATATCTTTTGAAAACAGATTTTTTTCAATTACCAATGGCCGCTCAGAAAATTGCTTTTTACTTAATATTTCTTCCAAAAAATTATCTTCGGACATATCAGGATAATGCGTTTTTATAAATAATTCTGGTGGCGTTTTGTAATAAAAATAGGTTGGTTCCTTAATAAACTTGCCGTTGTATTTTCCAGCCCCCCAGGTAGCATCGAATAGATAGGGCTTGCCATCAATAGTAGCTACATTCCACATATGAACGCGCTTAAAGGGTCGTCCAATATCTGCAAAATTGGATTTTATATCGCCACGTACCAAATAGTTTTTTATGCCCTGCAACTCGCACAGCTTTTCAAATACCATAGCATATCCTTCACAAACGGCAAGGCCTGTTTGGAGGGTTCGTTGAATGATTTTGACCCGAAGTTTTTCGTCTTTTTCGTTCCGTTCCCGGTAATTTGAAAACTTGTAATCAAACTGTTTATACTGGTTAGGATCGTAGGCAACATTCTGTATAATCCAAGTATAGATAGCCCTGACCTTATCTTCATCAGTTACAAAATCGCGGGTTATGAATCTGGCAAGTTTCTCCGGATTTTCAAAAGTGGATGGATACATTGTAAGGATGGCATCCACGCGTTCGTAATCCTGGGCAATAGCTGTTACGTGTAGGAACGTAAAAAAAAGTAGTAATAGTTTCATTTTTTTGGGGCAATAAGTTTGGGGGTTTCTTGGACTTCCAAGGCAGTATAATCGAGTTTCCAATTAATGGTTTCCACTAATTTTTCCATAAGTTGAATGGTCTCCAAAGCCTGTTTTGAAGCTTCATTTAAAAGACCACTTTCTGGAATTTTATCTACAATATGTTTTTTGGCTTCTTGGTTTATATCGGTCAAATCGCTTGCCGTAAAGGGGTTGGCCCACCCTTCCTTTTTATCGTAATATTTAAAATCGGTTTCAATGGTTAGCAATTCGGGCTGCGGAAAGTTTGTTAAAACAATCGTTCGGTTTTTGGTATCAGCATGCATCTTAACTTTTGTAAGGTCGAAACCAATATGCGCCTTTGCTTCAATTAAAACTAAGGCTTTCTTTTTTCCCAATAGCAAGTTAAGCCATTTATCCTTTACATTTTCATAATAGAAGATTTCAGAAAAATCGCCTTCCACCGTAATGAATTTACAAACACTGCGTATTTTCTCCATCAAAATAACAGACTGAGTATTTACTTTTTCTTTTCTTCCGCCGCCAAAACGCGCGAAAATAAAGTAAGCCAACACGGCACCAACCGCTAATCCTATGAAGAGATATTCCATGATATTATTTTCCTATGCTTCCCAAATGCGTGTTTTTAAAGCTGTCTGAATATTTTAATCCGTAGCCAAAAATTCTGTCGAAGGAAGCATGTGAGAACAAAATTACACCTATTAATATTAAGAATGAATTGTTCAAATAAAATCCTGTCAACCCAATGGCAATCGCAATTGCTTTGTGGTGAAATAGATTGTAAGTAAAAGCGCCAATTTTAGCATTAATTAAATACCCAATCATACCAAAATCTGGGGTAAGCAACAAGGCGGGAAACCACCACCACGCATAATCTAACTGCGAAAAAAAGAAAATTCCTAAAACAAATTGCGCCAATTCTTCAATTTTTAAAGTTGTTTCCATTTTAAAGGATTTTATAAAGTACGGGTTTGCTGGGCGAAGCATCATTATGGAAAGAAGCCATTTGAAGATTCAGCAAGTAACTTCCATCTTTAACGGAATCTCGAACATAGATTAATTCAGTAATCGTACAGTCTTCTCGAGGGTTTTCTGGGTAATTCCAAAATGCTTTGTGAGCTAAAAGCTTGCCTTCGTCTCTTTCTTTGTCGACGGAAGGAAGGTCAATTAAAAGGTGTTTCACGCCAATTTCGCGTAAAAACAAAGCAGCTTTTTCGTGAAGAAATGGCCAATTGGTATCCGACCAATGTTTCGATTTTTTATCTAATTTATTCGGAAGGGTTCTGATTACAACGGCTTCGGGCGTTTTTCCATTTAATGCTTTCGCAATGCTTTCTTCGGAAATGATTTTGTCCTCACCTACTTTTTCGGGTTTTACTGAAATCACTTCAGTTAAAAAAAAGAAGGTTTTCAATGCTTCATTTACCGAATGAAATTCTTCTGAAATATGCCCGAAACATTCAGTATGTGTGCCGTGGGCGTGCGGATTAAAAAACACATTATTGAAATTTACCGATCCACCTTCTGTAACTTTTCCCGTCCAATCCCCCATTTTTACTGGTTCAATTGTCGGTTTGGTTTGATACCACGCCAGCGGATTATTTGCTGAAGCTTGCAATGGAATTGAAATATCCAAAGGTTTGGAAAGATCAACCACGATAGTTTTATTATTTATTTCAACAGTAGTTTTCATTTTTTAGAAATTGAGTTTCTTGGAAGTACAGTTTTAAAATCTGTCAGATTTTTAAAACCTGACAGGTCTAAATTACGTTAAATCTTGAACAAATCGCTCGCAATGCCATCACTCAAAAATTTTCCTTTTGGCGCTATCTTTAAAGTTTGATTCTCGCGGATTAAAAGCTCGTTTTTCAAATGAAATTCAGCTTGTTTCAAAAGGTATTCCGAATAATTTTTTCCGAATTCACTTTCAATCTTTTCGAGAGAAACACCCTTTTTGGTGCGCAAGCCAGTCATTATATATTCGTTGTATTTGTCTTCTTTAGAAAGTATTTCAGTTTCCAAAGGAAGTACGCCAGCTTCAATAGATTTTATATATTTTGTATTGTTAGATACGTTCCAGCTTCGCGATTTTCCGTCGTAACCGTGTGCCGACGGACCTATTCCCAAATACGATTTTCCTTCCCAATAGGCTGTATTATTTCGGGAATGAAAACCCGGTAATCCGAAATTAGAAAATTCATAATTATCTAAACCTGCTTTTTCAGTTTCGCGCAGCAATATTTCATAATGTTGCTTTGCCACCTCATCATCTACGGGCGGCACAATGCCTTTATCGATGAATTTTTTTAAAGCAGTTTTCGGCTCGACAGTTAGGGCATAACACGAAAGATGAGGCACGTCGAGATTTAAGGCAATTTCAAGATTCTTTTTCCAGCGCTCGTTTGTCATTCCGGGGATTCCGTAAATTAAATCGATGCTAAAATTCTCGAACTTTTTCTTTGCCAGTTTTATACATTCCAACGCTTCAGTGGCATTGTGAGCGCGGTTCATCATTTTTAGATCTTCTTCAAAAAAAGACTGAACTCCGATGCTCAATCTGTTAATTGCTGAATTTGATAAATCGTCAATTTTGGTTTGAGTTAAATCATCTGGATTGGCTTCGAGCGTTATTTCGGGGGTTTTAGAAACTTGATAATTTTCATAAATTACTTGAAAAATATGTTGCAATTCTTCCGAAGAAAGTAAACTGGGTGTGCCGCCGCCGAAATAAATGGTTTCCACTTCGCCTTTTAATTCATCTTTCCGCAGCACCAATTCTTTGCAAAGGGCATTCACCAATTCCCCTTTTTTCTTTAAGGAAGTTGAA
This sequence comes from Aequorivita sp. IT1282, assembly GCF_058068205.1. Taxonomy (NCBI): domain Bacteria; kingdom Pseudomonadati; phylum Bacteroidota; class Flavobacteriia; order Flavobacteriales; family Flavobacteriaceae; genus Aequorivita; species Aequorivita sp. IT1282. The sequence continues at coordinate 303,978 of NZ_JBYRHR010000006.1, forward strand.
AAGTGGAAATCGCAGTAATGGCAAGCCTGTTTGCAGAACGGGATGTGAATGTATAAGCCCCCTCCGCCCCCCAAGGGGGAACTATTAACTTCTATATTTTGATACTTGTTTTCTTCCAAATCCTTTCGTTAGTTTGGAACATTTGATTTTTAAAATTTTAAAAGGTTCCAATCCCTCAAAATTAGTTATTATTTTTACCGAAATTGGGCTTCTTCATTTTAAAAATTGAATTTCAAATCATTGAAAAATCATCAAAACATGCTTCGTTATTTAACTTTACTCTTTCTATTTTTTTCCATGCTTTCGGTTGGACAAACTAAAGATGAAAAAATTCGCGTGGGTTATGCGGGTTCGGCGCCTTTTGTAATGCACGACGAAAAGGAAGAGGGAATTGTATTCGATATCTGGGAAGAAATTGCTTTTAAACTCAACTTAAAATATACTTTACACGAATTCCCCTCAGTGGAAGCGGGCATTGAAGCAGCCAAAAATGACGAAATAGATATTTTACTGGGGCCAACAACTATAAATGAAGAACGCGCTGAAGAAATTTCGTTTTCACAGCCCTATTATAATACCGAGATGGCCATTTTAGCACCCGTACAGGAACTCTCCGTTTGGGATAAAGTAAGTCCGCTTTTTTCAAAAACATTTCTCTTTGCAGTTCTTGGACTATTGTTGATACTCACCATTGTTGGCTTTTTATTTTGGCTGGTGGAAGGTCGGAAATACAAAGAGGATTACGGAGCGCGTATGCACCAAGGCATTGGTTCTGGCATTTGGCTGGCAATTGTAACGATGACCACCGTTGGTTACGGCGATTATGCGCCACGGACGCCTGCGGGTAGAGTAGTGATGGGTTCTTGGATGATAATCTCATTAATTCTGGCTACTACGTTTGTCGCCGGAATTGCCACGACGCTTTCGTTGACCGTTCGAGAAGATAAAACTATTACAAGCATTCAACAGTTGGATGGCAAAAAAGTTGCTGTTCCCGATTATAATAAAATTATGGAACGGGTTCGCAACGTCGATGGCCAGCCAGTAGCTGTAAAAACCATTTCGGAAGGATACGAAATGCTTTTAAATAAAAAAGTAGACGCATTGATTTATGATGAAATTCCGTTGAAATATATTTTTGCTGCAAAAGAAAAGGACAAATACATTCTAAGTAAGAAAAAAATTGAACCACAGTATTATGGGTTTGTTTTCCCGATAGGAAGCAATTTGAAACGAAATATAGATTTAGAAATAATCCATTTACAGGAGAACAAAGAAATTTCGCATATCGTGGATGATTGGATTTCTAGAAATTAGGTTGAACCGCAGAGTCGCTGCGTGCGGAGCGGAGGCGCTGCCAACTACAACTGAATACTGCTACTTTTTTCACTTAATTCGACCTTCATTCTGCTTCACAAAAGCTGCCCATCCGGTGTAGTTTTTGCCAACCTCAACTTTCCCCATATTGTAGAAATGGCAAACGGCTGCTGCCAAACCATCGGTGCTGTCTAAGTTTTTGGGTAATTCTTTCAAACCTAAAAGACTTTGAAGCATTTTTGCCACTTGTTCTTTGCTCGCGTTTCCGTTGCCGGTAATCGCCATTTTTATCTTTTTGGGAGAATATTCGGTAATAGGAATTTCTCGCGAAAGTCCCGCCGCCATTGCTACTCCCTGTGCTCTTCCAAGCTTTAACATAGACTGAACATTCTTCCCGAAGAAAGGTGCTTCAATAGCAATTTCGTCTGGATTGTGAGTGTCTATAAGTTCGATGGTGCGTTCGAAAATGAGTTTCAATTTTAGATAATGGTCGTCGTATTTTTTAAGCTGAAGCTCGTTTAGTTGCAGAAATTGCATCTGTTTGCCCACCACTTTTATAAGTCCAAAACCCATAATTGTGGTTCCGGGATCAATTCCTAATATAATTTTTTCAGTTTTGTCTTTCATACCCATGAGACTCCTGCTTTCGCAGGAATTAGTATTTTAGCACTATGATTGCCGTACCCCGCAAAACTAAACAATATCTGCTTACTGCCGCCAAAGTTTTGGTGCTTGCTGTAACTTTTGGGTATATTTTTTATAAGCTGAAAAACAATCAATCGTTAGATTTTAGTGAGCTTATAACAGCAATTTCCTCCAAAGGGATTATTTCAATTTTTGCATTACTACTGTTTCTGCTTTTAGCAACTGCCAATTGGTTTTTCGAAATTTTAAAATGGCAAACCTTGGTTTCTACTTTGGAAAAAATAGATTTTAAAACTGCGCTAAAACAAAGTTTGGCATCGCTTACAGTTTCTTTAGCAACGCCCAACCGCATTGGCGAATACGGCGCAAAAGCACTTTTTTTTGAAAATAGAATGCGAAAAAAAATACTGTTGTTGAATTTCTTTTCGGGCGCCGCACAAATGCTTGTTACAACAGTCTTTGGGCTTTTCGGAGTGTTTTATTTACTGCGAAATTTCAATATAAATTATTCTATTTCAACTGTAGTTTACTTCGGAATAGGAGCTGTTTTACTTTTCGCGATTGGTTATTATTTTAAGGAAAAGGAGCTACTATTAAAAGGTTTTTCAATTGCGAAAACCTTTCGTTATTTTAGAAGTATTCCGTTTCAAGTTAAATTTAGAACAGTTGTGTTTTCGGTATTTCGATATATAATTTTCAGCGGAATGTTTTACGGGCTTCTGCTGTTTTTTGGCGGAAACATCGGCTTTTCAGAAGCCATGCCATTGATTTTTGCAATGTACTTTTTGGTTTCAATACTGCCCACAATTTTTATATTTGACGTTGTAATTCGCGGGGGCGTTGCAGTTTGGTTGTTTTCATTTGTGGAAATTCCAGAGCTAATTATTTTATCAACCGTTCTCGCAATGTGGCTTTACAATTTTGTGCTGCCTTCACTTTTAGGGAGCTTTTTTGTGCTCACCTATCAACCTACAACCCGATGATTTCGATATTTTTAATACTTTTTGTCGCATACTTTATTTGTATGATGGCGTTAGTATTCGGATTTAAAAAAGTGGTATTATTTTCCACAGAAGAAATAAATTCAGTAACACGTTTTAGTGTTATAATTCCTTTTAGAAATGAAGCGGAAAACCTTCCGAATTTATTGAAAACAATAAAAAGGTTGGACTTTCCATCAGAATTATTTGAGATCATTTTTGTGAACGATGCTTCCGAAGATTCTTCCGAAACCATCATTTTTGAAGCCATCCAAAGAAGCGATTTTTCCATTAAACTAATTCAAAACAAGCGTGTTTCGAATTCACCTAAAAAAGACGCCATTTCCGAAGCAATAAAAAACGCAAGTTTTGAATGGATTGTAACCACAGACGCAGATTGTGAGCTTCCAATAAATTGGCTAAAAACATTGGATGCTTTTATTCAAATTTATAATCCAGTGATGATTTGCGGTCCGATAATTTATAAATCTAACGGAAGTTTTATTGAAAATTTTCAACAATTGGACGGCATGAGTTTGCTAGCTGTAACCGTTGGAAGTTTTGGGTTTGGCAATCCTTTACTCAGCAACGGCGCCAACTTCGCCTATAAAAAAGAAGCATTTTTAAAAGTGAATGGTTTTTCTGGCAACGACCATATTGCTAGTGGCGACGATATTTTTCTGTTGGAAAAGATGAAAATAGCGTTTCCAAAGCAAGTCCAGTTTTTAAAATCGAAAGCAGTTATTGTTTCAACAAAATCGCAAAAATCTTGGAAAGATGTAATTAATCAGCGAATTCGCTGGGCTTCCAAGACTTCTAAACAGAAAAGCACGGCTTCCATTTTTTTAGGAGTACTCGTTTTTTTGGTAAATATTTCTGTTTTAATACTTCCACTATTTATGGTTTTAAAACCTGAAAATTTAATGGTTTACGCTGCTTTGCTTTGCTTCAAAATAATTACAGATTATATTATCGTGCGGCAAGTAGCAATGTTTTTTAATGAAAACATTCTGTTTTTGAAATTTCTATTACAACCCTTTGTGTACGCTGCTGTAGTTGTAGCAGTTGTTTTTGGAAGTTTTAGCGGAGAGTATTCTTGGAAAGGGCGAATCTTCAAAAAAGCCGAACAAACTAATTAAATTTTTTACCTTAGCCATACTTAAAATCAAGAACGCATGAAATCGCTTCTCCCTTTAATTTTAATGTTTCTTTTCCTTTTCGCAGGAACACTGCAAGCCCAGCAGCAATACACGGTTGACGGCCAAATCTATATGTTGAATACCGAAGTTGAAGGCCCTTTAACCCTGCTTTGGAATACTATTGATAACGAATACCGCTATTTTTCAAAAAAAGGTGAAGACATTCAAGAGTTAAAAAACACAAAGAAAAACGGTAAATACAACGAAGAATATAAAGAAACGCTGAAACAACAGACCAGCGATGCAGCGGTTATAACCGACAAAGTAAATTTGACATTGCCGAGTTTGCACGCCTTTTTTGTTGAATACAATAGCAAGAAAGATCCCAATTATAATGACGCAAAACAATCTATAGATCTGCAATTTCGGCTCGGGGGTTTTGCGGGTATAAGTAATAGCGGTTACACGAAAAATCCAACCAATGCGCTGCAACCCATTGCAGGATTAGAGTTTGAAGTGGTTGATGCTGTGAAATTGAAAAGACACTCAATGGCAATGCGCTTTAAACAAACTTTTGAGAGCAGCGACTATAAATATTCTGCTTCGCAATTATCGCTTAATTATCGTTTTAAATTTGTAAAAACTTCAAAATTTGATGCTTTTTTGAATTGCAAATTTGCCGCATTTACGCACTCAAGTAGTGAAATTGAAATACCCAGCGAATCTGGTAACGCTCCCATATTTGAACCTGTTTCGGGTTCCGATTTTAATTCTCCTTTTACGTTTGGTATTGGTGCCGATTATAAAATTGGCAATGGCTACATCACTTTTAATTACGACGATATTGTAGGATTGAATGTTGAAAATAATGATGAGTTTCCCTTAGATTTTACACTTGGATATAAGTTTAACTTATAACTAATTTGTTTTGATAACAACGGGTAGTGTAAAGCGCGTTTTCACGGGAATGCCGCGTTTGTAGGCAGGGGCAACAGGTTGAAGCGAATCGATGCTTTGTATAATCCAATCTGCTAAACCTGGAAATTCTTTCTTCAAAAGCGTGTCCATTTTTACTTCGAGAATTTGAAGCTGTCCACTACTACTTACTTCAAAATTTACTTTTACAGTATCGTAAACTTCACGTACGGCTACAATTTCTTCGTGATTGATAGATTTATAAAGATGCGAGCTAATTGTATTGATAAAACAGTCTTTCTGTTCCGGCTTTTCCAAAGCATTTTCACAATTGGAAAAGGAAGGATAGCGATCCACTTCTGTCCAATCTATAGCTTCTACTTCTTCTTTGTATAGTATATCTGAAGACACTTTTTCGGTCTCAAAAAACTGGCAAGAAGTTGCCAGTAATAACAGTGTCAGATATGCCCAATAGTGTTTCATTTTCAGGTAAAATTCTATTGTGAAAAGTACACATTATAATTTATAAAAATAAATATGTTAAAGTTGCACTTTATCGATTAAATATGATTTTTGTCATATTTTTTTAAATGTTTTTTTATATTGTCGCCGAATCTAACGTTAGAAAATCCCTAAAAATTAATTATTAACCCTTAAAACCTAGGCCTATACAAACAAACCTTTCTTAACACTAATTTTTACTAATTTTTTATATCCCCTAAAAATGTTAAAAATAATACAAAAGAAAATTCTTCTTGTAACAGTATTTTGTTTACAAGCAATATTAGTTTTAAATGCACAAACCTCCAGTCAGGATATTTCGTCGAATTTATCCCAAGACTCCAGAGTAACTAACTTTACAATGGACTCCACTCGGGGAACCCCTTCGCTAATTACATTAAATAGTTCTGGAAATACTTTATCAATAAATGAGGTATCAGATTTTCTTAGCTCCAATTTAGGAACTGGATCTGAAACTACGTTTGTTGTAGAGGCAACCACTACTACCAATGGTTTACAAGTAAATAAATTTCAGCAATATACCAACTCAATAAAAGTAGAACACGGAGTATTCAAGTCTATTTCAAAGAATAACATTGTTCAAGCTCTTACTGCGGAGTATTATAGCTTATCACCAAGTATTAACGCCAACCCATCGTTGTCTGAAAGTGCTGCTTTACAAATGGTATTGAACCATGTAGGCGCGACACTTTATGCTTGGGATTATATCCAAAGCTTAGGTACTTCTCCAGAGATTACCGCTGCTTACAATGAGGTATTTCCTAATGGTGAACTTGTATTTGTTGACAATTACTTAACAAATGAAGTAGACCTTACCCTTGCCTATAAATTTAATATTTATGCCGCAGAGCCTTTGTCTCGCGCAGATATTTATATAGATGCAGTTTCGGGTCAGATATTATTATTAGATGCTATCATAAAACATGTAGATGGCAATCATAGTAAAGAAGATATCAAAAAGGAAATAAAACCAGCCATATATGGACCAATGCCGCTTGTAGCTGCTAGTGGAGAAACCCGTTATGCTGGTACTAGAAATTTTGACACCTCGATGGATGCCAACGGCAATTGGGTGTTGAAAGGAGTTACTCCTTCAGGTATTGAAAATGAAACAGTATCCTATGAAGGAATTGGTGGGCTACCAATTAGCGCCCCTATTTCTGGCTTAGCAGTGCCAATCGCTGACGGAGATGGAGACATATTACATCCAGAAACAGCAGATAACAATTGGACTGCTGCTGAACACAGAAAAGATGATTTCTCTTTGCCGTATGCGCCTGTTGTACCAATAAATGGTATTCCAGCTGTTGGTCATAATGAAGCTCATAATGATGATGTTGCCCTTGATGCCCACTGGGGTGCAGAGGTTGTAATGGATTATTGGAAAAATGTACACAACAGATCAAGTTATGATGATTTAGGTACTAAGGTTACCAATTATGTACACTACGGTGATGCTTATGACAACGCCTTTTGGAATGGTACTGCCATGACTTATGGTGATGGAAGTTATCAAGGTGGTCAAAAGCCAGATGGATCTTTTGCGCCATTGACATCTATGGATGTTTGTGCACATGAAATTGGACACGGAGTATGTGAATTTACTGCAGACTTAGTTTACCAAAGAGAATCTGGCGCTATGAATGAAGGCTTTTCAGATATTTGGGGAGCTTCTGTTGAGGCGTATGTTCTTTCAGATATTGATAGTTCTTTAAACTATGACCCATGGGGAATTGGAGAACAAATTGACGAGCGCGATGGTGGATTACAGCCGGGAGAGGCCGGATCTAGAGCGTTAAGATGGATGGATGATCCAAAAGCAGCTGGCGATCCAGATTCATATGGTGGAGCAAACTGGGTAGAACCAGAGTGCGGAACTCCTACTTTAGCGAATGACCAATGTGGTGTTCATACCAATAGTGGCGTTTTAAACAAATGGTACTATTTATTGGTAACTGGAAGTGGACAATCTTTTTCAGCTGGTTTTGAAAAGGCTTCTGCTGACGATCAGGTTTCAGATGCTGGTAACCAATACAATGTGCAAGGTTTAGGATTTAATAAAGCTTCGCAAATTGCATACATGGGCGAAACTATGCTTTCACCTAATGCAAAGTTTATTGAAATGCGTGCAGCTTCAATTTTAGCCGCTCAAGTTTTATACGGACCAGGGTCTAATGAAGAAATTCAAACCACCAATGCTTGGCATGCTGTTGACATTGGAGACGCTTATACTGTAGGCGATCCAAATACAATTAGCTTTAACGAAAGCAATGTTCAGATTTTCTCTGAAAGTAATAGCATTAATGGTTGTGATGATTCTAATTCTTTTCCAGTGTTTTTCACAGGAGTTGAAGTTAATCCGTCTGCAACTATTTCTTTAAGTACTTCTGGGAGTACTGCTACCTTAGGACAAGATTTTGATCTTTCATCAACATCATTAACTTTTTCTGGATCAGAAATTCAAACAATTCAAGTAATTGTTCATGATGACGCTATAGTAGAAGATGTAGAAACGATTGTTTTATCTTACATCTTTAATGGTGAATTTCACAAACAAACATATTCAATTTCAGATAATGATTTTGCTCCAAGAACAGGAACAGAGCCTTTTGATTTAATGGCTACTGAAACCTTCGATGTAGATGGTTTGCCAACAGGTTGGTCTACTATTGATTTATCTGACGGAAACAATGTTTGGAAAGCAAACGGAATTTTAGATGCCGAAGGTAAAGCATACGTAAGCGATGGCATTACTGAACTTCCTATTTACGACACAAATTCTACAACTAATACCATATTTAGATCTCCAATGATTAATGCTGGAGCAGCTAGTGATATTACAGTCTCTTTTGACTGGGAAGTTGGTGGTGAAAAAGATGCAGTTGAAGGTACCATTTTTGACTACGGCGAATTTATGTATACGCTAGATGGTGCTAACTATGTTTCTATGCAACAGTTTGTTGGTGATGGTCCCGCAGGGATTATTAAAGCTAACGGAACTTACAGCGCTACAATAAACGCTTTAAATGGAAAAGCATTTTTCTTAGCTTGGAGATGGTTTAATGATACAAATGCAGGTTCTGCGTTTAGTTTTGCCATAGACAATGTAAAAGTGTCTGCAATTCCAGCTGGTATTGCAACTCAAGTTGGTAAAACAGCTACTACACAAGTATATCTTGGAAACACAATATACTTTATGAGTAGTGTAGATAATTCGCTAATTGCGAAAATAGAAAACGCTTCAGACGATTTAGGATGTGTAACAATGTCTATAATTGATCAAGGCACTAGTTTTAGAATTTTTTCTAACATAAATACCGCTAGGCCATCAAAAGCTTTCAGCATTACAACTGCTAATGCAGATGCAACTTATGATGTTACTATGTATTTTACAGAAAGTGAATTAAATGCATTCGACGAGACCATTAGTTTAAAGCCTTTAATGGTTTATTCGAACGATATGGATGATGCTATTGAAGATCCCAACAATATTCAGTACAATGGTACATTGACAGATGTAAATGAAGCAGATGGTTTTCGCGCCTATACTGCAACGTTTAAAGGATCTGGAAGTATGAGTATTGTTCAGGAATTTAATTACACTCCAGTAGAATCTACAAACCCACCAGACCCAATTGACCCTGACCCGATGGATCCTTCAGATCCAGATTGCGTTTGTTCAAAACACGATGGTAAACACAGTTGTGATGATAAAAATGAAAACCACTACAAAAAAGGTAGTAAAGGTAATTATAGTTATTTCATCATGTCTCCAAACCCAGCAGTGTCATACGTTGATATAACATCTGATGCTGATATGGTAACTGTAGGTGTTTATAATCTATATGGTATTTTGTTGAATACATTAACAACGGCTCCTACAAACGACCTTCAATTAGATGTATCTAATTTAAATAGTGGCTTATATGTTTTAAAGGTAATTGCCAGTGATGGTGAAATATTCGACTTAAGACTATTAAGAATGTAAATTGAAATATTTATTAATGGAAAAAGGGTAGATGAAAATCTACCCTTTTTTTATTTTTATACTTTCAAGAAGTAATAAACCGTACTTGGTTTGAAATACCCCAAATGTTTTTCCTTTTATTGAAACATTAGCTTCAGTCTAATAAAGTACTTTTATTTTACACTATTCCCTTATTTCAAAAATAATAGGCAACGAATACCGCACGCCAACTTTCTGGCCTTTCTGCTCGCCGGGCTGCATTTGTGGTAGTAAACTTAAAACACGAAGGGCTTCGGCTTCAAGTTCGGGTTTTGCAGCTTTTGCTGTTGCCTTAACAAGGTGTCCTAATTTGTCAATTTTAAATTGGACAACAATTCGTTGTTTACCAATAAGACCTAGATCCTCGCCTAGGTTGGTGTTGAAATTTTCTCCTACAAAACTGCTAATACGTTCTGAGAAACACTTCTTCAACGTTTCATTATCGCCTGTACAACCTGGATAAGTTGGTGCTTTTTCTATTTCGGAAAAAGCCATGGACAGATCTCCCTCTCCTTTGGTTTCGTCCAAATATTCCTGCACAGAAGTATAAACCTTATCTCCGGGTTGCGCTTCGGTCGTTAAAAATTTTAGGGCTTTTTCCTCCTCCGGAGTCATATCGCCTTTTTTCATAATAGCTTCTGCCAATTCGTTGATTTTGGTCATTACTTCAGAATCGGACTGTGAAACGGTTTGTGTTTCTTCAGCCTTTGGGTCGTTGCTACATGCGGTGTAAAATAACATTGCGCAGATTGCTGGCACCAATAGTAAATACTTTAGTTGTGCGGTTTTTTGTGATTTAGATTTTTGTAACATACTAATTCGTTTTTTGATTAATGATTGATTGAAAAATTTATTGATGAATGTTATTTTTTCAGTTTGAAATACTTCAGAAAGCAGATTTTGATAATATTCTTTTTTGTTTTTCTGAACAGTAACTTTTGCGTCAGCTATAAATTCGTGTAGCGTTTCCATTCGGTTTTGTAACAAATAAACCAACGGATTGAACCAAAAAACGATGCGGAGCATTTCAAAAAAAAGTAAGTCTAAAGAATGTCTTTGCTCAATGTGTATTTTTTCGTGGGCAACAATGTTGGTTTTATTTGCTTGGGAAATGTTTTCACCTAAAAATATAGTATTGAAAAACGAAAAGGCAGCATCGGTGTTGGGAAGAATTTTCAGTTTAAACCCGTCACTATATTCCGTAGTTCCGGACAATTTTAACTTTGTAATTTTGTAAAGTTTCCACAAGAAAAATAGCGAGCTAATAAAAATTCCGAATAGCCAAACATATAATAAACTCGGTAACCAAGAGATTGTTCCATTAGTAATGGTTTCTGAAGAATTACCGCCAATTACTACAGCTGGCAACTGAAAAATATAGGCTTGCGGGATGCTCTCTTCTATAATATCGATACTGATGAATGGTAAAATGCAACCTAAAATTGGCGTTAGTAATAGATAAATTCTGTTCAGTCCGAAAAATGTTTCATTTTTTAGAAATAGGTCGTACACCGCCAAAAACAGTATTTGAAAAACGAGTATTTGAAATAATGTGTGTATCATTTTTCAACTTTTTCAGAGTTAATTTCTTTCATAATAATTTCCATTTCTTGAATACTGACGTCATTTTTCTTCATAAAAAAGGAAACCATACTTTTAAACGAGCCTTGAAAATAGCCGTCCATCAGTTTATTTAAAGATTGGTTACTGTATTCGGTCTTTTTTATTTTTGGAAAATATACATGCCCTCTTCCTTCCTTTCTATAATCGACAAAATTCTTGCTTTCAAGTATTCTAACAATAGTAGAGACTGTGTTATACGCAGGTTTAGGCTGTGGCAACTTTTCAATAATAGACGCAACGTTTGCCTCTTCCAAATCCCAAAGGATTTGCATAATGTCTTCTTCTGCTTTTGTTAGTTGTTTCATTTTTATTAAAATTTAAACTCAAATATTAAATGTATGAAAACAAATATAACTAATTATTTAGTTCAAACTAATTTCTTAGTTGTTAAATTTTATCACTAAAAAAAACCTGACTGGTTTTGGATACCTGTCAGGTTTAAAATTTGTGTTTTGGTTTTAAGTTATTTTCTATACCCAAACAGTTTTCTCTTCAATAGTACTTTTTCGCGTTGCTTCCGGAAGTTCTCCATCATATTTACCTAAATAGAAGAATCCTAAACATCGCTCTCCATCTTCCATTTGAATAAATTTATCCATATACTTTACGATTCCTGGAGAAGCCCAATATGCGCCAATACCCATGTCGTGTGCGGCAAGCCACATGTTTTGAACAGCCATTGCTGTAGCGGCAATTTCTTCCCACTCTGGCAAACTTTCTTTAGGATCTCGCTGCATACAAATTGCTATTACACAACCCGCTTTTACTGGATTATCCATGAATTTACTATATGTAAATTCTGAAAAGTTTTCTGTAGTTTGCTTATAGGTTTCTGCAATAAATTTCCCGAGAGCAACTTGCGATGTTCCGTGGAAAATTTTGAAACGCCAAGGTTCGGTGCGCTTGTGGGTTGGTGCCCAATTTGCAGCTTCAAGTATTGTTAATACTTCTTCTTTAGCGATTGGTTCATTATTGTATTGTGCCGGGAAAACCGCTCTGCGATTTTTTATAGTTTTTAAAATCATTGGTTTTAAATTGGGACGTGAATATAATAAATGCGGTAATCAGAAAAAACAATTTCGACTAAATAAGTATTCGTTTTTTAACTGCCTACCCTCGAGGCTTCTTTTTCGCGATAGTTTTTGAACCAACTCTAGACATAGCGCACCTAAAACCAATAAAATCTCTAGACATATATTGTGGTAAATAGCGTCTTTGTGCTGGATCTAACCAATATTCGCGATCGCGCCATGAACCGCCTTTATAAACACGAACTTCATCATTTACTAATGTAGTTCTATTGCCGGTTTTATCGTATTGACGTTGTACAATACCTGCGCTATCAATACTCGCTACTTGAACCGGAGCATTATACATAGGTTGATTGTCTGGAGTGTTTTGAGCTAAGTTCCGTTTAGATCTTTGATCGCCATCCAAGTAATTTCGATTGTCACTAGTATCAAAATTCATTCGAAGATAGGTTTCCGTTTCATCAACGGGTACTTGCACTAATTCGCCCGGAAGTTGGCGCGGCACTAGTTTACCAGTGGGTAATGTATCGTAAATAATACTACTGGCTGTAACTACATTAAAAGTACCATCTTCATTTCTGGAATCTTTAGTATAGACGTTTCCACGGTAGTAATTAAAGTCATTATACTCATCTGCAACTATCGGCCTGTAAACATCTGCAACCCATTCTGCCACATTTCCAGCCATATCGTAAAGACCATAATCATTTGGTGGATAACTTTTCACCTGAGCAGTTATATCTGCATTGTCATCGCTCCATCCAGCTATACCGCCATAGTCGCCACTTGATTGTTTAAAGTTTGCCAATTGATCGCCACGCACTTGCCGTTTTCCCGATCTGGTATATTGTCCGGTCCACGGATATTTTTTCCGCCCTTTATGTGAGTTGTATTCTCTAATATCGTTAAGGCCTAAAGCGGCGTATTCCCACTCAGATTCTGTAGGTAATCGATAATCGGGAAGAAAAACCCCATCACTACGTTGTAAATATAAATTGATGTTTTTAGCTCCAATCACGCTACTGTCGTTTCTATATTCCAGTAATTTACTGGAACGTTTCCCACCACTTAAAATAGAATCCTTTCCACCATAGGTTAATGTTGGCGCCTGAATATAAGTTTGAGTAGAAAATAGCTCATCTCCAGTTACATTATACCGAGTGTTACGTGCGGTAAAATCTACTTCTTCCAGTAATTTTTCGTTTACTCTATCTGTTCTCCATTTACTGAAATTAACCGCCTGAAGCCAACTTACACCCACAACTGGGTATTCTGAAAATGCGGGGTGGCGTAAGTAATTATTTACCATAGACTCGTTAAACCCTAAGGAGTTTCGCCAAACCAACGTATCTGGCACTGCGCTTTTGAGTATGTTTTTATAATTTTCCACATCAGGAGGGAAAACCCGCTTTAACCAATCTAGATATTCCAAATACATAACATTTGTAACTTCAGATTCGTCCATATAAAACGACATTACATGCTGCTGGTTGGAAGCATTGTTCCAATCGCGAACTGGATCATCTTGTACTCGCCCCATTGTGTAAGTTCCTCCTTCTATAAAAACCAAACCGGGACCTGTTTGCTGTTCTTTGGAATCTTTATTGTAATTACTTGCCGAACCACCGGTACGACCAATCATACTCCAACCAGTGCCGCGCGAACTATTTTTATAATCACGCTTGTTGGAACAGGAAACTGAAATAATAATGAGGAAGGCAAGCAGTATTCGGGGCATTTTATTTTCTAGATTTAGGAAGGTCAAAAATATAACTATTCTATTGGATTCGAATTAATGTTTCAATGAATTTGAATATTTAAATGTAAACTCGAAACCATAACACCCTAAGCGGTAGGCATAAAGGATGTTATCTATTAGAAAATAAAATCATTTCAAAATCTCGCAATAGAATCGAAGAATTATTTAAAAAGGCCAAATATCAGTTTAAAGGTAAATATATTAGTTAAAGTACAATCTTTTAATTATATTTGGCTACCATTTTAACACCATCTAAAAATGAAAGCACACTCTTTATCATCGTCGAATAAAAGAATAGTGACTATCTCAGCTATAACTTTACTATTCTTTTTATTTGGAATTAACACTGCGTGGGCTCAAAAAACAACTACCACAGTAAATCTTATATTGGCAGATGTAATTTCAATAGAGCAAGGAAGTGCTGCCGACGGTGGAACGGTCGATTTTCATTATGAAAATGTAAACGATTACAATTCCGAAAAAACAACTACTATCCCCAATAGCTTAATTATTACTTTCACTAAGCCTTTCAACTTGAAGGTAAAGGCGAATGGTGAAAATTTTGAAAATGGCTCTAATTCTATTCCTGTAGATGTATTAACTATTAAAAGAAACGAAAGCTCACAACTAACAGGAATCTCTGCTCCTATAGTACTTTCCACTCAAGATCAGATTTTAATTAGTGGTGCAGACAGAGGAAGTAGATTAAATCTTGATTTAGATTATATAATTCCTCAGGCAAAATCGTCTTCTACAGATATGTTGGGAAAACCTGCCGGTACTTATACGCAGAAGGTTACATATAGTGTTACTGCCATCTAGTATCATATTATTTATTCGCTAGAAAAACAGCTTCTGTTTTCTAATACTATTTAACAACACAAATCTCTTTTCCTTTACATTTAGGCATTCAAACTAAACTTGTGTTTGAATCTGTTCGCTGCAATATAAATGCAGCCAGAATATCTGCATACATTTTCACTCCTTATATATAGTCTGCGTTTGCAATAAGCCAAACGTAGATTCGCTATTATATATTAATGTGAATTCGCGGCAACCCTGCTTATCTACCCCTTGTAGATATTTTACTACACGCACTTACAATTTCTACTACAAACAAAACTTGCAATGCGTTCTATCTTTGTAGTGTCAAAACAAAGTAACTGACATTTAACAAAAAACCCCTAAATCCCTATATTATGAAAAACCTACTAATTATTTCTACACTAGCTCTTGGAGCATTCTTTTTCGGAACTAACAACGCACAAGCACAAACTACTACTGTAAACATTACATT
>NZ_JBYRHR010000007.1:0-142966 GCF_058068205.1 Aequorivita sp. IT1282
CGCATTGACACTTGATTTAAACTACAAAATTCCTGCAGCTAAATCATCATCAACAGATATCTTAGGAAAACCAGCTGCTGCATATACACAAGATGTAATTTATACTGCAACTGCTCTATAAACTTCGGTTTTAACTCTTAAAGATTCCCTAAGTTACTTTTTTAACGTAATTTTGGGAATCTTTTTTAATTCTAAACCCATACAACCTACTATGCATACCTCCTGGCTTTATTTTCTAGTATTAATAGTTTCTACTTGCTTCGGTCTTTCTGCGTTTGGTCAAGGTATATCAATGTCGCCAACAAGACTTTTTTTTACTGGTGAGCCTGGAGCAGTTGTAAGTCAAACCATTACTATTAGCAATAGTTCTGATGCTGAATACGTATTTAATATAAATACCAAGGATTGGAAAAGAGAAGAGAATGGTAATAAAATTTATTTTAACGCTGGAAGTATAGAAAACTCAAATGCATTTTGGATCTCTACGTCAGAATCATCTATAAGTATTCCTGCAAAGATGACCAAGGATGTTGTAGTTACTATGGAGATACCTAAAAACGGTTCAACTTCGGTAGTTACAAATAGCATGCTATTCTTTACTCAAATTGGTAAGCAACAAGATAAAGCCGCTCAGCAAACGGGTATTGGTATTATTACTTTATTTGAATTTGGTATACACGTTTATCATACGCCAGAAGGCAATGAAAAACAGAGCTTAGACATTGTGAATTTTGAAGATGAAACTGATGACAAAACGAATCTTCAAAAAGTGGCTATTGGTATTTTAAATGATGGCAATCTAATAAATGATGCTACTGTAGAACTGGAGTTTACAAATACTAATACGGGCGAGGAAATTAAATTGGAGCCAATTAATATCTCCATGCTTCCTGGCGCTAAACAAGTTGTAAAATTTCAATTGCCCGAAGGCCTGTCAGGTAATTATCTTGGAGTTACTATTGTAAAAATGGCCGGTATTAACGACCTGCGAGTCGGAGAGAAAGACTTCGAGTTTTAAATTAATAAATTGATATTCCCAATCCGCATAACGTTACCTACATTAAAAAACACAATGCCACTTTTGGTGCTTGCGCTTCTTGGTGTTTTCAATAGTTACGGACAG
Source organism: Aequorivita sp. IT1282 (assembly GCF_058068205.1). Lineage (NCBI taxonomy): Bacteria > Pseudomonadati > Bacteroidota > Flavobacteriia > Flavobacteriales > Flavobacteriaceae > Aequorivita > Aequorivita sp. IT1282. Next base: position 1,124 of record NZ_JBYRHR010000007.1, read on the forward strand.
CAAGTAAACAAACTAGATTTCTATTTTGAATCAGATTCTCTTTCGGTTAAACAGGGAAACAGTTTTATCAATTTTATTGTTCTAAAAAATAATAGCAATAAAGAAATAACTATTGAAAATATAGCGCCAAAAGAAATCTATCCAGGATTGCTTCTTTCTCCAAAAGGTACTTATATACTATCAAGTGGTGAGCAAAAAAGATTGCCTATCAAATTTTTAGTTAATACAGATTTTATGAAAATAAAATCGCAAAAAATAAACTATCAACTGTCTTGCACGACTGAAGGTAAAACAGAAAATTTAGAGGCTTCGTTTTTTATAGATAGAAATGAAGAGAAACATATCGCATTATATTCCTTCACACGCGAAAACTATATTGATCCTTCGCAAACAGAATCAACACTATCATTATATGTTGAGAATAGAGGGTTTTCTCAGCGCTCAATAAAACTTACTTTTCAAGCGGAGCCAGATGGTTTGATAATAAAACCTAGAGAAATTATACTTTCCTTAGAAGGACAAGAAAAAAGATTGGTTGAATTTCAAGTAGCATTACGACCTCAAGGTAATTTTTATCCCGATTATAATATTAATGTAAGAGCTACAGATTTAATTGACAATGAAAAAGTAGGGAATACCTATTTAAAATTAATCATCTTATCTAACAATCGCCAGTTAACACGGGGACCGGGAGCGGAAATGGGTAAAAATTTTGTTGAATTAGGCTATAATGAACAAAGTAGTGGACTTCAATATTCACAGTTAAAAGCGAACTCCACATTTGCATTAGGCAGCGATACGCAAGCAACTTTCAATTTAGCAGCAGATTATTATCTTTCTGAAAACCAATACAATATTAACGATACTTGGTTTGAGTTGGAGAAAAAAAATTCTTTGTACCGAATAGGTAATGTTAATGCGAATGATTACGATTACTCTGTGTCGGGAAGAGGGGTGTTGATTAATACCAACTTCGGAGAAAATAAATCTGTGGAAGGTTTTGCATTAGAGAATAATTATAATTTATACGGTACTTATTTTCCCGAGAATGAGGGTTCAAAATTAGCCGGGGCTAAATACAGCTTTGTAAGTACAAAAGGTTTTAACGGCAAAGTTTCTTATGTTTTTGCCCATAATCCGCGATTAGAGATAGATACTCAGGTTGCAAACTTTGCTAGTTCATTTGCATTAGATTCAATTCATAACTTTAGAGTAGAAACGGGGCTAAGTCATGAAAAAGGTCTAATAAATAATGACGAAAATATAGGAGTAAGAGCTAGTATAAATTATCAAACCAAATTTGGTAATTGGGAATTTAATTCTTTAAACGACGTAGGTAGTAGAAATTATGCGGGATTCAATCGGGGTTCTTTAAACTTCACACAGAATCTAGGATATAGAGTTGCTAATTTTGGACGCTTGTTTTTACAATATCAAAATACCCAATCGCAGCCAGAATATTTAAGTTATCAAGAATCTGAATATAGTATTAACCCAAGGTATTATCCGTATTATTTTTATAGCACACAATCTGTAAAAACAGGAACTCAATTTGCACTTTCCAACTGGAATTTTACAATCTCGCCACAAATAGAGAAACAAAAAAGTACAAGTAATTTGTTTGCTCACGCATTACTTTCATATCGTTTTCACACTAGTGTTGGAACAACCTTTCGTGGACACGGGATTAATCTTTCATCGGAATATTCATATTCTACTCCCTTAAACAATCAATGGTTTCATAGCTTAAAAGCTAATCTTTCATATAGATATGGAAGCTTTTCACTTAATGGTTCTGCCCAAATTAATCCTAGTACTATAACAGACTTAAATAATTTTGAAGCAAACAGCGAGAATTTTATCAATTATAGTGGTTACGCTTCCTACAATTTTCAGACTATAAACAATACCTTGACAGGCGCAATTGCGGCAGGAATTAATTTTTCCGAACTTTACAGCAACACAAATAAAACAATCAATGGAACTGTAGAATATAAATTCTCAAGAAGTTGGTCTGCAACAAGCTATGTTAATTACACCCAATATAATTCAACAATGAATTCTGGGTTTAGGGGAGATAATTATCAGTTGAGAGTAGGTATTAAAAAATATTTTATAAAAGCGACTGCTATAGGCAATCATAATATTAACTTACAATTATTTCACGATAAAAATTTTAATGGAGTTTTAGATTCAGATGAAGTCCCTTTAGCAAGCGAAACAGTTCAATTAGATGGTTTTGTAGCTATAACAGATTCAAAAGGTAAAGTTCGCTTTTCTAATGTACCTAAAGGAAAATATACTTTAAGAGTTAATGAATCTGCTGGCTTACGAATGGCTGCCGACCCAATTATTATTGTAGATAGCAATATTAAATTGAAAGTTGGTTTGGTGAAAAAGAATAAAGTAGTTGGAAAATTAGTTGAAGTTATACAGCAATACGATAAGCTAGCCACCTCGGTGCGGGGTGTTGTAGTTTATGCTAAAGATAGTAATGGCCAAGTTATAAGTACGGTAGTAGATCAAAACGATACATTCGAATTTTATTTAGATAATGGTGCTTTCGAAATTTATATTCAAAACAATAAGTACGATTATTTAAATGCTTCGCAAAAGGTTAATCTTGAGAACGAATCGCTTCCAAAAACCTTAACTTTTGAATTCAAAAAGAAGAATACAGAAATAAAGGTGAAGAAATTTTAAAACGGAAAAAAGGATGAAATTAATAAGCTACATTTTTTTATGTTTTCTTTTATTGGGAAGTACATTTGTAATGAAAGCACAGGATGTTATTTTTACGCTGCCATCTGATGATATTTTTGCCCGTAGAGAAGTTTCAAAACAATTAACGGTAATGATTTCAAATGGTTGGAAATTTAGTGGAGACCCTACGTTTAATGCCATTAGTAGTTCTGTTTTTTACAATACTAATGCTGGAGCCTCGTTATCAAGTAATTTACTACTCTGGCAACTTTATAAAATTGGTAATGATTTCCCGCTTTTTAATCCTAGTAAAGATTATATGCCTGGTTTTTTATCTTTTACGCAAAGTGCACAAGCGTGGTATTATCCACATAATTCAACCTGGGCGCCTAGTGGCAATGTAGTTTTTGCTTTTAAAATGCCAGCCACAGCTTTTTCAAGCAATGCTTTCTATTCAGGAGATTATAAATTGGAAGTTAATCAAAACTCCAATAACGGTTTCACTCCCTCTGCTTTTAATGTACTAATTTCAGTTCCTAAAGCAATTAAATGGATAACAGCTGGCACCTCTATTACGCAATCAATTACATCTCTTGATAATTACAGACTGGCAGCTGCACAAGTAGAAACTAGTTTGGGCAGTTTTACTCTTGGCAATACTGTTAATTATAAATTGAATGCCAAAAGTTCTTCTGCCACAATTCAGTTTACATCTTCAAAAGGAGTACAAGGCACACGAAATGTTTCTTTAGTAAAATTAGGAGGGAGCGATCCCAAAATCACTTCATTATCACTTACGTCAAGCTATCAGGATTTTACTCCGGGAAATAACTTTACCGTTACAACCGGTAATAGAAATAGTTTTCAGCTAAAAACCTTAATATCCAAAGACGATTTTAAGGCATACTTTTTTGAGGCTGGGACCTATAAATTTCAATTAAATCTGAATGCAAAAAGCACTGATAACACGACCTCTGCAATTCACAATTTAGATTATACTATTAATGTGGCGCCGCTTTCCGAAATTATAATGCCTACTTCTGGGAACGAGGTAAATTTTATGTTCAATACGGCATCACATTACCAAAATGGACAAACAAAAACCGTTGCCAATCAGTTAAAGATTTCTAATAACGAGACGTACGAACTCAATGTTAAAACAGATGCGGCGTTCTTTAAAAAAGCGGGCGTACAGTCTGATGTGCCTTCAAATATATTGCAGGTTGGTGTAGATGGTATGTCGCAAGTAGCTTTATCTACAACTTCACAAAAAATTATTACCAACGGAACTCCCGTATTAGATAGAAATTTAAATATTAAATACACCATATCACCCACAGCAGCACAAACGTTAGTTTCTAAAGAAAGAAATACCTACACTATTAACGTTATTTACAGTTTCACCGCCCTTTAAGGGTAAGCCCCCAAATTAATAAATCAAGAAGATGACAGTAATTAATCCAAAAGAAAATCCAGAACAAGATCAATCAATTATAAAACTTAACGTACTCAACAAGCGCTACGTAGATGTGTTTGATTTTGTAATTTTTTCAGTTTCAAAAATGATGGACATGGCAACATGCACTATCACCTTATTTGATGAAGACGAATCTTTTGTAGTTGCAAGCAGCGATGATTCCATCGAAAAAATATGGCCACTTAGTTCTGCACAAAAAAATAACTTAGAGAAAAATAAGAAAAACACAGAATTTAATCTGGCGCCTCATACCATAGAAAAATTTGAAGTAAAGTTTTATGAATCTCTTCCCGTTTTAGAATCTAAGGGAACCGTTTTGGGAAGCCTGAACATCTTTGATAACAAGGAAAGAGTTCTAACAGATTTCGAAAATGAATTCTTGCAAAAATCTGTTCAGCAGATAAAAAGATGGTTAGTAAGTAAAGGAAAAGAACTTCGATTAGAAAAACACGATAATTTATTTCAACTCTCTAATGATTTAATTGGAATTTGCACTTTTGAAGGTAGTTTCGTTAAGCTTAATCCCGCATTTTCTAATACCTTAGGATGGACCAGTGAAGAATTCATGGATACTCCTTTTATTAATTTCATTCACGAAGATGACGTGAAAGCAACTACACTCGTGATGCAGAAGCTTATTAGAGGTAGATCGGTTGTTAATTTCACAAACAGGTATAATACTAAAAACAAAGGAATCAAGTGGATAGAATGGACTTGCACTCCTGAAGTTGAAACAGGGCTGATATTCGTAATTGGTCGTGATGTTACGGAATTTGTTGAAAGGGAAGCACTAATCAAAAAGAGCGAACAGAAATTCCACAATTTATTCGATAACGTACAAGGCATATTAAGTATTCACGACTTAAAAGGTAATTTCATAGATGTGAATCAAGCGGGATTGAACGCTACTGGATATTCTAAGGAAGAAATGCAAAATGCCACCCTTTATCATCTAATAGATCCTGAAAGACACGATGAAATAAATGAATACTTAGCCGCCGTTCAGGAATTTGGAAAGGTTTCGGGTGAATTGTCGATCAATAAAAAATCTGGCGAAAAGGCCGTTTGGTACTTTATGAGTACGCTGGATGAAAATTCGACAGGAAAACAACAAATTATAACGAATGTTCTTGACATCACGGAGCGGAAAAAATTGAGTAACGAACTAAAGCAGGCCAAGATTGAAGCCGAAGAAGCATTTAAAGCCAAGTCTGAGTTTGTGGCAAATATGAGTCATGAAATTCGCACGCCATTAAATGGGATTATTGGTTTTACAGAACTCGCACTAGCAACAAACTTAGACGAAACCCAGAAGCAATATTTAAATATTATAAACCAGTCTGGCGTATCTCTTTACAGTATTATAAACGATATCCTCGATTTTTCCAAAATGGAAAGCAACCAGATGAAGTTGGCGATTGACCGAATTGAAGTTGAGGAAGTAGTTTCAGAAGCATTCAATATTGTTTCCTACGGAATAAATAAAAAAGGCTTGGAAATGTTGATGGATATTGATCACGAAATTCCAAGGTTTATCTGGGCAGACGCAATGCGCCTAAAACAAATTTTGGTGAATTTATTAGGTAACGCCTTAAAATTCACGGAGCAAGGTGAAATTAAACTATACGCAACAATTTTAGAAGACTACGGTAACGGAAAAATGCGCCTTCGTTTTGGTGTTAGCGATACAGGAATAGGGATTCACAAAGACAAACAGGTAGAAATTTTCAACGCATTTTCGCAAGAAGACGGAAGCATTACCAAACGCTATGGCGGAACAGGACTGGGATTGTCTATTTCGAATAAATTATTGGCATTGGCAAACAGCAAGCTGCAATTAGAAAGCGAACAAGGAAAAGGAAGTGATTTCTTCTTCGATCTTGACTTTAAAGTAGAAACTGAAGAATTAGAAAATGGATTGCAGGAAATAAAAAAAGTGCTAATTGTTGATGACAATGAAAACAACAGAAAAATCCTGCGACGCATGCTAGAAATTAAGGACATTAAAGTGGAAGAGGCAGATAGCGGCTTAAAAGCTTTACTAGTTATGCTAGACAACCCTGAATTTGATGTGATAATTATGGATTACCACATGCCTATAATGGATGGCATTGAAACCATTCGGAAAATAAAGGGACTAAAACCTTCCGAAACCCACGAGCAGCCTTTTATCGTGCTGTATAGCTCTTCTGATGACGACCAACTTCAAACGGCTTGCGATGAGTTAGAAATTGAAAGTAGGCTTGTAAAACCAATCCGAATGAAACAGATGTACCAGATGTTATCAGGGCTCAAAAATCTTTCGACAGCGAAAACTTCCATTCCCAATGAAGTAGTTTCGGCATCCACCATTACCGATTTAAAGATTTTAGTGGCGGAAGATAATGAGGTAAATATGCACTTAACAAGGCTCTATCTACAAGATCTTATTCCAAATGTCATAATTATTGAGGCATTAAATGGAGAGGAAGCGGTAACAAAATATATGCAAGAACAGCCAGATATTGTTTTTATGGATGTGCAAATGCCTATACTTAACGGATTAGATGCCACCCGAAAAATTAGAGCTTCTGAAACGCATGTGGAAGTACCAATAATTGCCTTGACCGCTGGTAGTCTTCCCGGCGAAAAAGAAAAATGCCTTGATGCGGGAATGACTGATTTTCTTACCAAGCCGCTGTTAAAACAAACCTTGGGCAACATGCTTTCAAAATGGTTGGGAGTACAGATGATTGGTGGAGGAAATTAATAAAATTGTTGACACATTTTGATATGAACGAAAAAGTTAAGGAATAGAATTTAAAGAATATTTAATTAAATGAAGACGGAAAATAAAAAACTCACTGCGGAAATCGGAAGATTACAAGAACAGGATGAATTAAAAACGGGGTGGATTTCATTGATTACTCACGATTTTAAAGAGTTTTTTGGCAGTTTGTTATGGTTAATTGAAGCAGTGGAAAATGAAACGATAAGCAAAGACGACTTTTTTAAGCTATTAGCCCGATCAAAGCAAGATGCTAAAAAAAATCTTCAAACCGTAACTGATACAAATGAATGGGTTAAAACTCAATTAAATGATTTTGAACTTAAGAAATCACAAATATTTGTGCTGGATTTGTTTATCCAGCTTCGTAATGAATTTGAAGTAAAACTGAGCAATAAGAAAATCGATTTTCAATTTAAAGGAAATGAAAGCTTGGCTTTTGAAAATGATAACTTACTGATTTTCTTTGTGTTAAAGAAATTTTTAAACAATGCCATTAAGTATTCACATTCACAAAGCGATATTTATTTCGAAGCTATCGAAGTGAATAATACTGTTATTTTATCTATAATCGATCAAGGCTTGGGAATGGCCCAATCCACTCAAGAATTGCTATTCACTTTCCAAAGTCCAGTCTTTCAAGGTACTGAAAAAGAAATAGGTGCAGGATTAAGTTTGAAGATTGCAAAAAATTTCGTATACTTGATGCATGGAAAAGTAGAAATTGATTCCACTGAAAATGTGGGTACCAAAATTTCTATGATCCTGCCCCTAATCGAAAAATAAAATATTATGCACACGAACACTCGCATCTTAGTTGCGGATGATCATGGTATAGTGCGAATGGGGCTGGTGCAAATTATAAAGCAGCTCCGGCCACACGCTCACTTATCAGAGGTAGACGACTACAAATCGCTCTCATCTCTCATCTCTCGCGAAAATTTTGACCTTGCAATTTTAGACGTTAACATGCCCAATGGTACCTTACAGCAGGCAATTGACTTTATTAAACTCAAGCAACCGGAATTAAAAATTCTTATTTTTTCCTCTCAAGATGAAAATCTTTACGCCCTACGTTACCTAAAAATGGGTGCTGATGGATTCTTGAATAAACTTTCATCTAAAGAGAAAATAGATGACGCTCTTACTGCAATGCTTCAGAAAGGACGATTTATGAGTGAAGAAGTAAAGGATTCTATTCTATCAAGCTCATTAAACAAACAGCCGACTTCTTCGCCTCTAGAGACCTTGTCTAATAGAGAACTTGAAATTGCTAACAAATTAGTGGAAGGCCTACCTTTAAAGGAGCTTTCTAACCGATTAAATCTCCACTCCTCAACTATAAGCACGTATAAAAATCGTGTGTTTGAAAAGCTGAAAATTCAGTCTATTCCGGATCTAGTGGAAGTTTTGAGGATGTATGCCTGAGAAATTTAGTTAGTATTTCACTTCTGTAACTTAGCCTTATCTTTCAAATATGATGAAAGTAGGGCTTATTCCTATGTGGTATTGGCAAATAGCTGGGCAACTTCTGACCTAGCTTACTCCGCTTTTTGAATTAGGAATAAAAGTAGATATTTCCAAAAACAAAAAAAGCCCATCCTTTAGGATAAGCTTCTCATCGGTCTATTTCTAAACCACAAGCCACCTTTAAGTGACTCAACACAACATCTTCATTCCTGCGGAGGCAGGAATCTCATCTCTGTTTGGATGAGACACCCGACTTCTCGGGTGTTTAAGCGGTCTGGACGAGACTCGAACTCGCGACCCCCTGCGTGACAGGCAGGTATTCTAACCAACTGAACTACCAGACCAAGTTTTTCAATCTACCTTTCGGCAAACCCCAACAACAGTTGGGCAAAGTGAAAAATTGTTACCAATACATTTTAGAACAAGTTCCTTGCTGTATTAAGCGGTGGCAAATATACCACTCCATTTCATTTTCACAAACTATTTTTTTAAAAAATATAAAAAATTATCCAAACTTCTGACGCTCCACTAGATACGTAGTCAAAATCTTATTGAAACTCTCATTAATATCGGTCAGAACGTACTTAATTCGGTATTGGGCACATCGCAATTGCAATTCTGTGAAGTAATTTTGCACTGCTTCGGCATATTGCTCCTTAATATTGTCTGCATAAAGATTAACATGTTCGCCTGTTTCAACATCTACAAATCGTTTTGGACGATTGCTAAAATCGAAAGATACTTCCCTTTTTTTATCAAATGTGTGGAAAAGTATTACTTCGTGTTTGTTGTAATTTAAATGTTGAAGCGCTTCAAAAAGCTTTTCCGCCTCTGCATCACTTTGAAGCATATCCGTAAAAAGGAAAACCAACGAACGCCGTTTCAACTTTTCAGCAATTAAATGAAGATGCTCGTAGGTTTTAGTTTCTGTTTTCTCTTTTGAAGAAAGCAAAGCTTCGTTCAACTTTTGAAGTAACATCTGGTGATGACGCTCACTGCCCTTTTCTGAAGCATAAAATTCATATTCGTCACTGTAAATACTCATTCCTACCGCATCGCGCTGGCGTCTCATTAAATTCATAATGGCTGCGGACGCCAATACAGAAAAACCTATTTTGTTTAAGGAATTTATATTGAATTGCTTCAACTTTGGGTAATGCATCGAACTGCTGTTATCTATAATTATATGGCAGCGTAAATTTGTTTCCTCTTCGTAGCGTTTGGTATATAGTTTATCGGTTTTTGCGAAAAGCTTCCAATCTATATGCTTTGTACTTTCACCACTATTGTAGATTTTATGCTCGGCAAATTCAGCCGAAAAACCATGAAACGGACTTTTATGAAGCCCAGAAATAAAGCCTTCCACCACTTGTTTTGCAAGTAGCTCGAGGTTTTTGAAACCTGTAATTTCATTTATTTCATTTTCTATGTTCAAAAGCTGAAATTATTATAGTGTCTTTTTAAGAATATACAAATCTGCCATATCACCAGAAATTACATTTCCAGATTTATCCAGCATCCACAATTGGTTTTCACCAACCTTGTATTGAAAAGTATCGTTTTCAGACTGCAATAGCACTTTAGAGCCTGTTTCATCCCATGAAAAATTTCCGGACAGCTGGAACATATTTTGCCCCTCAACCTTGCTTAAATAGGCTTGTGATAACGTATAAGTGTTGTCAGCTTTAAGTTCCAAAACTATTTTAATGCCTTCGCAGTCTGCACAGGGCGTAGTGCCTTCATAAACACCAGCCCAATCCAATGAATTTTCTGAATTATGCGCATCTACAACAGTTGAATCAACATTTTCTATAGTTTCCTCTAAAGTTGTTTCGTTCTTTTCGCCGTTTTTGCATCCTACTAAGAGGCTAGCTGCAATTACAAAAGCAAGTGAAACGCTTTTCATAACTTCTATTTTGAAATCTTATCTACGATGCCGTATGCTACAGATTCTTCAGCGCCCATCCAATGGTCACGGTTAAAATCTTTCATTATTTTTTCGAAAGATTGTCCCGTATTTTCCGCTAAGATTCGAGCACTAATTTCTTTTGTTTTCAAAATTTCTTGAGCAGTTATTTCAATATCGCTTGCAACGCCTCTTGCACCTCCACTTGGTTGGTGAATCATCACTCGAGCGTGCGGCTGAATAAAGCGTTTACCCTTCTCACCAGCAGAAAGCAAAATACTTCCCATAGAGGCTGCTAGGCCAGTACAGATTGTAGAAACAGGACTCTTTATTTCTTTAATCGTATCGTAAATTGAAAACCCTGAAGTAACGTAGCCTCCTGGACTATTAATATAAAATTTAATTTCGTCGTGGCTAATTGCGTCTAAATACATCAATCTGTCTACCACGTGGCGCGCGCTTTTGTCGTCTACCATTCCCCAAAGGAAAACTTTGCGTTCCTCTAGTAATTTATCGTCAATTTTATCCTGTACTTTATTTGTTTTTATCATAATCTTGGTCTGTTCCCGCGTGCACAGTCGCGTGGGTTTTAAGCAATTATTTTAAAGCAAAAGGTCTCGACTGTGCTTCGACTGCGCTCAGCATAACACGTCTGACCAGACATTTTACTAATATAGAAAAAGGCCTAGCAATACGCCAAGCCTTTTTGTTTTTAATTTTTCTTTTTCAAATATTTTTACAAAAGCGAATCAATTGCTTCAGCGTAAACATTTTTAGGAGCAACACCTACTTGGCGGCCCACTACTTCGCCATTTTGGAAAACCAAAACGGTTGGAATGTTACGTACACCATATTTTGCGGCAAACTCTTGATTTGCATCTACGTCTACTTTACCTACCACGGCTCTGCCGTCGTATTCTTTTCCTATTTCTTCAATAATCGGTCCTACCATTCGGCAAGGTCCGCACCAGGCTGCCCAAAAGTCAACCAATACCGGCTTGTCACTTTTTAAAACCGTTTCTTCAAATGTTGCGTCTGTTATTTCTAATGCCATAATCTATGTTTTTTTAATGATTTCACAAAAGTAGTCATATTTTTTACTAAAACTTACGGGGTTAATATATGTTTAGGAAATGTAGGTATTGTTTATTTCTATCAATACTTTTTATTCACATTTATTGCACCTTTAACATTATTAGCCACTCATTAATTCAACTTATAACTCAATTGTTCCCTGTCCAGCTCGTCTAGTAATTCCTTCGAAATATTTATTTTATGTTTTTTGCTGGGCATCGTAAGATGAATTTTTTCCTCGTTTTCATATACCACAAAAAACAATTGCTTTTCACCTTTATGCGTTTTTACGAGATCTTTCAGCGCATTTATTTTACCATCTTCTAAAGAATTTAAAGGAAATGTAAGCGTCAATTTTTTTCCGTGAATTTCCATCACATCGTGCAATAATAAGAAGCTATTATACTGAAGTCGCGGTTCACCTTTTTTACCGGTATCGCGATTTGTCCAACCTTCTTTCACAAAAACACGGCCGTATATAAAACTGTTTGGAACTAAGAAATGGCGCCACTTTAGATATTCTTCCCCGAAAATTTTGAAGTCGTAACTGTCTTCATAATCTTCAACGGTAAAAATAGCCCAACCTTTTCCAGCTTTTGATTCTCGGTGCTGTACATCGCTCACAACACCACCAAAACACATTTCTTTATTGAGAAATTTTTCAAGATTGTTGAAATCTGAAACTTTGCAATTGGTGAAACTGTCCATCTCTATTCTGAAATCGTCCAGCGGATGTCCCGAAATATATACACCAACTACTTCTCGTTCCTGTTTCAGCTTCTTCATCGTGCCCCATTCTTCACAAGGTGGAACTTCTGGCTCGGGAATCTGCACGTCACTAGCGTCTCCAAAAAGACTTACTTGCGAAGAGTTCTGCGTTTCTTGATATTTTGCGGCATAACGAAGTACTTTTTCAATAAACATTATTCCATCGCCATCGTCGTGCAAATATTGCGCGCGATGCGTATCGAAGCTGTCGAAACCACCAGCCAAAGCTAAGTTTTCAAAAGCCTTTTTATTTGCAGATCGCAGATCGATTCGCTTAGACAAGTCAAAAACCGATTTGTATTTACCGTCTTTTCTATGTTCCACTATTGTTGCCACCGCACTACTACCAACCCCTTTTACAGCGCCCATCCCAAAACGTATAGCACCTTGATCGTTTACCGTAAACTTGTGAAAAGATTCGTTCACGTCTGGGCCCAAAACAGTAAGGCCCATCCGCTTACATTCGTCCATAAAAAAGGTAACTTGTTTTATGTCGCTCATATTATTGCTCAGTACCGCAGCCATATATTCTGCTGGATAATGCGCTTTTAAATAAGCTGTTTGGTACGCAATCCAAGCGTAGCAAGTAGAGTGCGATTTATTAAAGGCATAACTCGCAAATGCTTCCCAGTCTTTCCAAATTTTTTCGAGCTTTTCTGCGTCGTGGCCTTTTTCTGCAGCTTGAGCAACAAATTGCGGCTTCATTTTATCGAGCACCGATTTTTGTTTTTTACCCATCGCTTTTCGCAAAACATCGGCTTCACCTTTTGTAAAGCCAGCAAGTTTTTGCGACAGAAGCATCACTTGCTCTTGATAGACTGTAATTCCGTAGGTTTCATCTAAATATTCTTCCATCGCCGGAAGGTCATATTCAATCTCTTCTTCGCCGTGTTTTCTACGCACGAAACTTGGAATATATTCCATCGGACCCGGACGGTACAGCGCGTTCATTGCAATTAAATCTGCAAAAACCGTGGGCTTTAATTCCTTCATATATTTCTGCATTCCTGCAGATTCATACTGAAAAATCCCTACTGTATCTCCTCTTTGGAAAAGCTCGTAGGTTAGTTCATCATCCAGCGGAAAAGCATCCGGATCTAGATCAATATCGTGTTTGTGCTTTACAAGTTTTACCGTGTCTTTTATAAGGGTTAATGTTTTCAACCCCAAAAAGTCCATTTTTAAAAGACCCGCACTTTCCACTACCGAGTTATCGAATTGTGTAACGTATAAATCGGAGTCCTTTGCCGTAGCAACAGGCACGAAATCTGTAATATCGCTGGGGGTAATAATTACACCACAGGCGTGAATTCCGGTATTCCGAACGGAACCTTCCAGAATTTTTGCTTGGTTTATAGTTTGCGCTTCAAGATCATCTCCTTCCGAAAGATTTAAAAGTTCATTCACTTTCGGCAGCTCATCACTTCGGAAACGGCTTCGCAATTCCGCAGGAGTCAAACCGAAAATTTTGTTCAGTTTGGTCATATTCGGAATAAGCTTCGAAATTCTATCGGCTTCATTCAAAGGCAAATCCAAAACTCTTGCCGTATCGCGAATAGACGATTTTGCCGCCATTGTTCCGTAGGTAATAATCTGCGCTACTTGGTTGCTTCCGTATTTATTAATTACGTAATCCATTACCCTGCTTCGCCCTTCGTCATCAAAATCAATATCGATATCGGGCATACTCACACGATCCGGATTTAGGAAACGCTCAAAAAGCAGATCGTACTTTATGGGGCAAATATTCGTGATTCCTAAGCAATAGGCCACCGCACTACCAGCCGCCGAACCACGGCCCGGACCAACGGAAACGTCCATTTTTCGAGCTTCGGCAATAAAATCCTGTACAATCAAAAAGTAGCCAGGATAGCCTGTTTTTGCAATTACATTCAACTCAAAGTCTAATCGTTGTTTTATTTCCTTTACGCGCTGAGATGCACCTTCGGGAATTTCGGCATCAGTGAGCGCTTCATAGGAAACTTCAATTAATTCTGGGTAGCGTCTTTTTGCGCCTTCATAAGTTAAATAGCGCAAAAATGCATTCTCCCCGCGTTTGCCACCATCAATATCTTCAGGATCTAAAAATTCTTCTGGAATTCCGAAATTAGGAAGCAAAACATCGCGATGCAAACTGTAGGGCACTACTTTGGCAACCACTTCCTCAATGTTCAAAATCGCTTCAGGAAGATCTTTAAACAGCAACTTCATTTCGTCCTGTCCCTTGAAATAATATTCTTGATTCGGCAAACCGTATCTGTAACCTCGGCCGCGACCTATTGGCGTTGCTTGCTTTTCGCCATCCTTAACACAAAGTAAAATATCGTGGGCGTTGGCGTCTTCTTTCTTTATATAATAGGTATTGTTACAGGCAACCAGTTTTACGTTGTTGCGCTTCGCCATATCAATCAAGACACTATTTACACGCTTTTCATCTTCTTGATCATGGCGCATAATTTCCACATAAAGGTCATCTCCAAACTGGTCTTTCCACCAAAGTAGCGCTTCCTCTGCTTGGTTTTCGCCAAGATTTAAAATTTTCCCGGGTACTTCTCCGTAAAGACTTCCAGTTAAAACAATGATATCTTCTTTGTACTTTTCGACTATATTTTTATCAATTCGCGGTACGTAATAAAACCCTTCTGTGTAGGCAATAGATGCCATTTTTGCCAAATTATGATAGCCATTTTTGTTTTTGGCAAGCAATACAATTTGGTAACCATTGTCTTTATGTGATTTATTGAGATGGTCTTCGCAAACAAAAAATTCGCAACCTACAATTGCTTTTAGTGGTTTTGGAGGCTGTTCATCTTCATCATTTTTAGGTAAATCTGCGAGCGTTTTATTGTAATTGCTCACGGCCTGGACAAAATGAAATGCACCCATCATATTTCCCGTATCAGTCAATGATATCGCAGACATATTATTTTCGACAGCGGCATTCACTAAATCTAAAGTGCTGGAAGTAGATTGCAAAATAGAAAATTGCGAATGGTTGTGAAGATGCACAAATTTTGCTTCTTCAAGAGTTGCAATATTTTCTTTTATTTCTTCTGAAGAAATCTGTTCCGTTTCCGAAGCGGCCAAGATTTGCTTTCTGATATTTTCAGAAGCTTTTTTCAGGTTTATATGCTCTATCCCAATTAACTCAATAGTTTTGGGGTTTTCTTCAGAAAAATTTTCGAAATATTCTGGCTGTACGTCTAACTCCTCTTTTGTGAAAATTTGACGACGAACTAATTCGAAAAAACAACGCGTAGTTGCTTCAACATCTGCAGTTGCGTTGTGCGCTTCGGCAAAAGGTTGGCTGAAAAGATACTCGTGCAGCTCGGTTAACGTTGGCAATTTAAACTTGCCGCCACGACCACCAGGAATTTGGCAAAGTTGAGCAGTAGTTTCTGTACAGGTATCCAAAACTTGAAGATTGGGCAGCGGATTTTCAATTCCCAGTCGAAAAAATTCTGCACCCATTATATTTAAATCGAAACCTACATTTTGACCAACAACGAATTTCGTTTTTGAAAGTGCAGTTTGAAATTTTTCAGCAGCTTCTTCTAAGGAAATTCCTTCGGCCATTGCCAAATCTGTTGAAATTCCGTGAATTTTTTCGGCATCAAAGGGTATATTGAAACCTTCGGGTTTAATTAAATAATCTTGATGCTCTAAAAGTTTTCCATTAGCATCGTGCAATTGCCAAGCAATCTGGATACAGCGCGGCCAGTTATCGCTATCGCTAACGGGGGCGTTAAAGCGTTTGGGAAGACCTGTTGTTTCTGTATCGAAGATTAAATACATTGGGATTTCTTATTGATTGTTATTATTTACAGCGGATTTCGGCTCCGCGTAGGAATCATTTTTGGAAAGGTAAAAATAGAAAAATCAACCCCTTTTGGGTAGTTAAATTATTAGTAGTTGTTCACAATAAAAAACCGCCTTTGGAGAATTCCAAAGACGGTTTCACAAATTAATAAGATTTAACTTTAAGGCTATTTATTGAGCGAATAACAAATTAATATCCCACATCAAACTGACCTTCAGTAATTACAGACAAATCTGTCACGAAAGAAAAGGTAGCTTTGAGAGTCGTTGCAGGAATATTGTGTTCAAGAATTTTTACTAATCCTTCAACTGTTGTTTCTAGCCCATCGACACCTTGGTATCTTGCTGTAAAACCTGCTCTTGGCAAAGTATATTCTCCCGGTTCCACATTAATTGGTACCGAAATCATAAGCGTGGCATTGTCTGAGCTTGCAGAAGTAATTATTGCATTATTTGTGCTACGTGATGATACAGTAAGTGGCATAAATGTATTGCCATTAACTTTAGCACTAAATGAACCAGCATTGTTGGGATCGTCTATATTTACACCAGAATAAGGAACATCATAAAGCACACCTTTAGATACATATACCGTATCTATCCCCGCAAGGAAAGCGTTAAATTTAAAAGTACCGGTAAGTGTTTTATTAGTTTCGTTAACTTCGGAAATAGTAATTATACCTGTTCCATTTGGATCTGTAGTATAAAGGTTCCCGCCCATATCTGCATAGATTGCATAATTTCTGGCACCTTCTTCAATTGTATAATTCCCCTCTCCCAAACGCGAAATATGTAGCGTAATAGATTCATCTTGATCAAAACCCTGAATAGTAACCGTACCATTTGGGTTTACCGCGGCACGAGCGTCTGTAGAAATGTATAAATTATTGTCTACTTTTGCTTGCAATGCAACTATATTGGTTTGTGTATCATCGCAAGAAACCAGCGACATTATGGCTACGAGTACAAAAAGAAAGTTTTTCATCAGCAAAAGTTGGTATAAGTGATTTCTTACAAATGTAAAGAAAAACTTTAATTGATTGAATTTCAAAACGAAAATATACTATCTTTGCCGTCCTTAATTATAACCGGAGTCGAGAACTCCAAAAATTAATTTAAACATGCCTGTAAAAATCAGACTACAAAGACGCGGAAAAAAAGGGAAACCTTATTTCTGGATTATCGCTGCCGATGGCCGTAGCAAAAGAGATGGTAAATACCTTGAAAAAATAGGCTTTTACAATCCAACAACAAACCCTGCACAGATTGATCTTGACGTAGACAGCGCTGTAAAATGGCTTCAAAATGGAGCACAACCTACAGATACTGCACGTGCGATTCTTTCTTATAAAGGAGCTTTAATGAAAAATCACCTTGCTGGTGGTGTTCGTAAAGGTGCTTTAACAGAAGAACAAGCTGAAGCAAAATTCAATGAATGGATGGAATCTAAAACAGGTTCAATCGATCACAAAAAAGCAACACTTTCTGAAGTAAAAGAAAAGGCGAAAGCTGAAGCTCTTGCTGCTGAAAAAGTTGTAAACGAAAAGCGCGCTGCTGAAGCTGCTGCCGCTGCTGCTCCTGTAGTAGAGGAAACAACTGAAGAAGTAGTTGAAGCAACTGCTGAAACTGAAACTGAAGAAGCTCCAGCTGCTAAATCTGCAATTGAAGAAGCTGCAGACGAAGCAAAAGAAAACAAAAAAGAAGCTTAAATCTAAAGACGATGCAAAAGGAGAATTGCTTCTACTTGGGCAAAATCGTTAGAAAATATAGCTTTAAGGGGGAACTGCTTATTAAGTTAGATACAGACGAACCTGAACTTTTTACTGAAATGGAATCGGTTTTTGTGCAACAGCGCAAAAACTTGATTCCATTTTTTATTGAAGAAAGTTCGCTACATAAAAGCGAACTACTTAGAGTACGCTTTGAAAATGTAAATAACGAAGATGAAGCAAACGCACTTATTGGCGCACATCTTTACTTACCTTTAGAATTTCTTCCAAAACTCACTGGCAACAAATTTTATTATCACGAAATTATCGGGTTTTCTGCTGAAGATGAATCTTTCGGGAAAATTGGCGAAATCACCGGCGTTAACGACACTACTTCGCAAGCCTTATTCGAAATTGATCGGGACGGAAAACAGATTTTAATACCGATGATTGACCATTTCATTAAAAAAGTGGATCGGGAAAATAAAACCATACTTTTGGATGTGCCAGATGGACTGATTGAAATGTACCTTTAGAATTGAAATCCCAAATTTCAAGAACCAAATTCCAAATACATTTCAAAAAACAAATTCCAAAAATCAGCAATCAGCAATCGTAAATCTAAAATCCTTTTGAAACCTTTCAAATTCAAACAATTTACCGTTGAACAAGACCGCTGTGCGATGAAAATTGGCACGGACGGCGTACTTTTAGGAGCTTGGGTTTCTGTAAAAAACAAACCGTATTCCATTTTAGATATTGGTGCAGGCACCGGAATTATTGCACTTCAACTTGCACAACGATCGCACGCAGAAATGGTGGATGCTATCGAAATTGACGAAAACGCTTATGAGCAGTGTGTAGACAATTTTGAAAATTCGCCGTGGGGAGACCGACTTTTTTGCTATCACGCCTCTTTGGAAGAATTTGTTGAAGAAATTGACGACAAATACGATCTCATAATTTCCAATCCACCGTTCTACTCTGAAGATTTCAAAACAACCGACGAATCTCGCGATGTGGCACGTTTTAACGATGCACTTCCTTTTGATGAATTGATTGAAAGTGCTTCACTTTTACTTTCAGACGAAGGGGTTTTCGCAGTTATTATTCCACGTAAAGAAGAAGAAGGTTTTATAAAAATGGCTTCGGAAGTAAATTTGTTACCAAACAGAATTTGCAGAGTTCGCGGCAATAATACTTCCGAAGAAAAAAGAAGTATGCTCGAGTTTTCCTTTGAAAAAACTGCTGTAAAAAATGAAAATCTCACCATTGAAACTTCCCGTCATAATTACACCGAAGACTACAAAAAACTGGTACAGGAATTTTACCTTAAAATGTAGGTCTTTAAGCTTGTGATTTCTACATTTGTATTCCTTTAAATTACTTATAGATGAAACCAGATTTATTTGAAGCTCCAGATTATTACAATCTCGACGAATTACTTTCCGATGAACACAAATTGGTACGCCAAGCTGCCCGTGATTGGGTAAAGCGCGACGTATCACCGATTATAGAGGAATACGCTCAAAAGGCGGAATTTCCAGAACAAATTATCAGCGGTCTTGCTGAAATTGGCGCTTTTGGCCCATACATTCCCGAAGAATACGGTGGTGCTGGCCTTGACCAAATTTCGTACGGATTAATTATGCAGGAAATAGAACGTGGCGATAGTGGCGTTAGGAGTACCGCATCTGTGCAATCTTCATTGGTTATGTATCCAATTTATAAATACGGAAACGAAGAGCAACGCAAAAAATATTTACCAAAACTTGCTTCTGGCGAATGGATGGGCTGTTTCGGACTTACAGAACCCGACCACGGAAGTAACCCGAGTGGAATGACCACCAACTTTAAAGATAAAGGCGATCACTATCTTTTAAACGGTGCAAAAATGTGGATCAGCAATGCTCCGTTTGCACAAGTTGCCGTTGTTTGGGCTAAAAACGAAGAAGGTAGAATCCACGGTTTAATTGTAGAACGTGGCATGGAAGGCTTCTCTACTCCTGAAACACACAATAAATGGTCGCTTCGTGCTTCGGCAACGGGCGAGCTTATATTTGATAACGTAAAAGTTCCGAAAGAAAATTTACTTCCGAATAAATCTGGATTGGGTGCGCCGCTCGGCTGCCTAGATTCTGCACGTTACGGAATTGCTTGGGGTGCAATTGGTGCCGCAATGGATTGTTATGATACGGCACTGCGTTATTCAAAAGAAAGAATGCAGTTTGGAAAACCGATTGGTCAATTCCAACTACAGCAGAAAAAACTTGCTGAGATGATTACTGAAATCACCAAAGCACAATTACTTGCTTGGCGTGTAGGCGTAATGCGAAATGCAGGAACCGCAACAAGCGCACAGATTTCTATGGCAAAACGAAACAATGTAGATATGGCGATTACTATTGCTCGTGAAGCAAGACAAATGCTAGGCGGAATGGGTATCACTGGCGAATACAGCATTATGCGCCACTCCATGAACCTAGAAAGTGTGATTACCTATGAAGGCACACACGACATCCACTTGTTGATAACTGGTCTTGATATTACTGGGCTGAACGCTTTTCAATAAACCGACGGACATCCTTTAAAAAACCACGAATGCTCGAATTATAAAATATTCGTGAATTCGTGGTTTTAAATTTTCTCAATATTTTTCTTTGATAAACGTTTAACAGCCAATATTTCACTGGTTATAAAACTGAGTACACGCTTTTATCGTATTATTATAAACTGAAATTACGAAAATGATGACTTTCAAAAATTTTATAGTATTACTAGCGCTCCTACCAATTTCATGTGGGGTTTCAAAAGAGAAAGTTTCTTCGGAAGAAACAACTTACAAATACTTAGCCCTCGGCGATAGCTACACTATTGGCGAAAGTGTTTGTGGCGACTGCAACTATCCGAAGCAATTGACCGATAGTTTAAACAATACTTCAAAGAAAAAAACTTCCGTAAAAATAATTGCAAAAACGGGCTGGACTACAACAAATTTAGTGTCGGCAATCGCGGCAGAAAATCCTTCAAAAGAATATGATTTAGTTACTTTGCTAATTGGTGTAAACAACCAATACCAAGGTAAACCGTTTTTACTTTACGAAGAAGAATTCCCAAAACTGTTGGATATGGCAATAGCTTTTGCAAAAGGGAAGAACGAAAACGTGATTGTACTTTCTATTCCAGATTATGCTTATACGCCCTTTGGACAGAAATCAGGCAAAGCCGAAAAAATAACTTCAGAGTTAATTAAATACAATGCTTTCGCAGAAAAAGTAACTTCAGAAAGAGGCGTCAAATTTGTGAATATTACACCAATCACGCAAAAAGGCATAGATACCCCAGATTTAGTTGCAGCTGATGACTTACATCCTTCGGAAGTGGCTTATAAAAAGTTTGTTGAAATGCTATTTGAAAAAGTTTTGAAAATACTTCGCTAAATTTCGGGAGCTAATTCTATTTCTAAACCGTCGAGTTCTTCTTTAATAAAAATTTGACAACCCAAACGGCTATTTTCTTTCACATTATAAGCTTCAGAAAGCATTAAATCTTCGTCATAACTCATTTCGGGAAGTTCGTGTTCGCTCAAAACATAACATTGACAGGAAGCGCACATTGCCATCCCGCCACAGATACCTATTGTGCCTTCGGGAGCTAATTCATACGAACGAACTATTTCCATTAGATTCATATTCATATCTGTTGGAGCATCGACATCGTGCTTCACTCCTTCGCGATCAATAATCGTAATTTTTATATCAGTCATTTTAATTAATCGACTTAATTACTGCTTTAGGAGCTTCTTTTTTACTTCCATCAAAACCTTCAACACCTCCAACAGTGGTATATTTCATAACATAACGCTTGTTAGGGAAAATGCGTTGGTAAGCACTTTGGCACATTAAAGTTGCCTCGTGAAAACCGCAAAGAATTAGCTTCAGCTTTCCGGGGTAGGTGTTAACATCGCCAATGGCATAGATTCCGGGAATGTTAGTTTGGTAGTCTAAAGTGTTATCTACCTTAATTGCATTTTTCTCAATTTCAAGACCCCAATCGGCTATTGGACCGAGTTTTGGCGATAATCCGAAAAGTGGAATAAAATGATCGCATTCTCTATTAAAAACCTCAGCACCTTGTTTAATTACTACTTCTTCTAAACCATTATTTCCAACCAAACCAATTACTTCGGCGGGAGTTAGCAGTTCAATCTTTCCGAGGTTTTTTAATTCTTGAACTTTATCAACACTGTCCAACGCGCCACGGAATTCATTTCTGCGATGAACCAATGTTACACTTTTTGCCACATCTGTTAAGAAAATACTCCAATCCAATGCTGAATCACCACCACCAGAAATAACCACATCTTTATCGCGGTACAATTCTGGATCGCGGATAATGTACTCTACGCCTTTATCTTCGAAATTAGCGAGATTTGAAATAGGTGGTTTTCGTGGCTCAAAACTTCCCAATCCGCCTGCAATTGCAACTATTGGCGCGTGATGCTTTGTACCTTTATCTGTGGTAACTATGAAAGTACCATCCTCTAATTTTTCAATAGTATCTGCGCGTTCCCCTAAAGTGAAACCAGGCTGAAACGGTTCAATTTGTTTCATTAAATTACTAACCAAATCGCCCGCCAATACTTCTGGGAAACCTGGAATATCGTAAATAGGTTTTTTAGGATATATTTCTGTGCACTGTCCGCCAGCTTGTGGAAGTGCGTCAATTAGATGACATTTCAACTTCAGTAATCCGGCCTCAAAAACAGCGAAAAGACCCGTAGGTCCCGCACCGATTATGAGAATATCTGTTTTTATCATGAAAGACTATTTCTTAATTAAGTTCAAAAATAATTTAGAAATTGGTTCAAAAAAATGACGGTTGTCATTGGTGGGAAATACTCACAACTTTTTCAATTTGTGGAGCATACTTTTTAATGGTCATTTCAACCCCACTTTTCAAGGTCATTTGATTTACCGAACAACCCACGCATGCGCCTTCCAACTGTACATTTACTACTTTTCCGTCTTCAATAGAAACGAGCGAAATATCTCCGCCATCACTTTGTAAAAACGGTCTAATTTCGTCGAGCGCCTCTTCTATTTTTGTTGTAAGTTCTTGGGTTGTCATATTATTGTTTTACGGCGCTGCAACCTGCCATTGTTGTAATTTGTATTGCTTCTGTTGGAGGAAGGTTTTCGTTTCTTCGAACGGTTTCTTCAACAACATTTCTAGTAATTGCTTCAAAGGCTTCCTCGGTTGGTGTTGTAGTTTGCAATACTGCTGGTCTGCCCACATCACCCGATTCACGAATACTTTGTACCAAAGGAATTTCGCCTAAAAATGGTACATCCAAATCTTCAGCTAAATGTTTTGCGCCTTCTTTTCCAAAGATATAATATTTATTCTCAGGGAGTTCCGCTGGAGTAAAATAGGCCATATTCTCGATAATTCCCAAAACAGGAACGTCAATATTTTCTTGGCGGAACATTGCCACTCCTTTTCTAGCATCAGCCAAAGCCACATTTTGAGGTGTGCTAACTACAACCGCTCCAGTTATTGGCAACGATTGCATAATACTTAAATGTATATCGCCCGTTCCAGGAGGAAGGTCAATTAGCATAAAGTCTAAATCTCCCCAAGCAGCATCAAAAATAAGTTGGTTTAAGGCTTTTGAAGCCATTGGCCCACGCCAGATTACGGCTTGGTCGGGTTGTGTGAAAAAGCCAATAGACAGTATTTTCACCCCATAATTTTCAACTGGCTTCATTTTACTTTTTCCGCCGACGTTTATAGAAAGTGGTTTTTCATTTGCCACATCAAACATAATTGGAATGGATGGTCCGTAAATATCAGCATCTAAAATACCGACTTTAAAGCCCATTTTTGAAAGTGTAACTGCTAAATTTGCCGTTACAGTAGATTTTCCAACACCACCTTTTCCAGAAGCTACGGCAACAATATTCTTAATGCCAGCAATTGGTTTTCCCTTTATTAAGTTTGGATTTTGTGGTTTTGCTGGTGCTTCAATTTTTATATTTACTTGCACTTTAGCATTTGCATCCACTTTATCGTGAATAGTTTTAATAACATCTGCTTCGGCGCGTTTTTTTATATGAAGTGCTGGTGTGGAAAGTTTCAGATCTACGATAACTTCATCTGCAAATGTTACCACATTCTGAACTGCACCGCTCTCTACCATATTTTTACCTTCACCTGAAACCGTAATAGATTCAAGGGCTTGAAGGATATCTTGTTTTGAAATGCTCATTTTTTACTTGTAATATTTAGATTCATTCTAAAGTGCAAATATAGTGGGAATACTTCGGAAAACGAAGCAGTAAGATTGAAATGATTTATAGTTTGATAATTGAATTTTAGGATGGAGAGATATTTTGAATACGAGCTTGAAGTATTTCCTAATATTTGTAAATTTTTAAAAAATTAGGAAATCTACACGTTCTTGAAAATGTGAAGTATTTAAAGTAATTATTTATTCGAGCTCTTTCATTGGATCCCAAAAGTGCTTTTCGAAATTCTGGATTTGGTTGTCAACTACTTCAATTCCTTCATTTTCTAATAACTGTTGCATTAGGCTAGTTCCTTGAAAGTGATGTTTGCCGGTTAGCAAACCCTTTCGGTTTACTACTCTGTGTGCAGGTACTTCTTGCTTCTGGCTTACATTCATTGCCCAACCAACCATTCTAGCGCTTCCTGCAGCGCCCAAATACTTCGCAATTGCACCGTAAGAAGTTACCTTTCCGTAAGGAATTAGCTTTACAACTTGATAGACTTTATCAAAAAAACCTTCGTTGCCCACCTTACATTTGCTTTAAAATTTTCAAGAAAGTGATTACAGAAATTATGGCGGTAATTGTTCCTATTACATAATTCATATTCAGCTTTAACTTGCGCGAATCTTCCTTAGGTCTGAAAAATTGGACGTATAAAGCCAAACTAGCAAATGTGCCCAATCCAGATGCAATGACTGCGAAAAAAATTGCAGGCTGCGAAAAAGAAAATGCGCCAAATGATGAAAAGGTTATACTTAAATACATCCAATAAGGCAGTGGAAGCAGGTTTAACATCGCAATAAAAATTCCTAAGAAGAAACGGTTTTTCTTAGAGTTTTCTCCGTGATCCCGTATTTCTCTGCTAGTTTCTTTCGCAATAAAAATAAAGTAAAAAGTAAGACTTATAAATATACCTAACGCCACCTTTTGAAGCAGGTTAACAATTTCAGGATGTTTGCCTATATAACCTGCAAAAATTAACGCAATATAGGTTTGAATCATTACCGTAATACAAACACCAATAGCAAACAGGAAGCCTCTTTTTCGGCCTTCTCTCATACTTATTTTTGCCGCATACATATTTATTAATCCAGGTGGTAGCACCCCAATAAATGACCCTAGTAAACCAATAAGTAAGTTGTAAAAAATCGCCATTTAGGGCCTTAGTTTCTGTGAATATACTGAATTTATATCTAACGGAATTTAAACCTAACGTAGGTTATTTTTTTCCCCTTTTCAAGATATTGATTTTCGTAGAATGTTTGAATATCTGTTACTGCCGCGGGCGCTCCCTGGCTTCCATAAACATCGTGGTGAGCGTATTCAATAGTTTCACCTAAACCGTGAAGCAGACCAAGCGTATAGCCGTGCATAAATTCACTATCGGTTTTAAGGTGCACAACACCGTCTGGCTTTAATATTTTTTTGTATTTCTGAAGAAAATCTTCGTTAGTTAAACGGTGTTTTGTACGCTTGTACTTTATCTGTGGGTCGGGAAAAGTAATCCAAATTTCATCAACCTCGTTTTCGTCAAACATATGATCAACGAGTTCTATTTGGGTACGCAGAAAACCTACATTATTTAGATTTTCTTCCAAAGCTGTTTTTGCACCACGCCAAAAGCGAGCCCCTTTTATATCAATACCTAAAAAGTTTACTTGTGGATACGCTTGTGCCAAACTTACCGAATACTCCCCTTTACCACACCCCAGTTCCAAAACAAGGGGGTTTTCATTTTTAAAGAATTCTTTGCGCCAGTTTCCTTTTAGTTTCAGTGAATCGTTTAGCACATCTTCTCTTGATGGTTGCACTACATTATCAAAAGTTTCATTCTCTCTAAAACGTCTCAGTTTGTTCTTACTTCCCAAAATTTTTAAATTTTTGGTAAAATTAAGGAAATAAAATCCCGCAGCAATTATTGCTACCTTTGTTTTTATGCCGAAAAAAAAGTTGATTTTGGTTGCTCCTCTAAATTGGGGTTTAGGCCACGCTACACGCTGTATTCCTATTATTCGCGCATTACTTGAGCAAAACTATAACGTTTTGCTTGCTTCTGACGGTCCCGCATTACTACTGCTTCAAAAGGAATTTCCTGAATTAGAGTCCATTGAATTACCTTCATATAACATTACATATCCAAAAAAAGGTGGTCTTTTTAAGTGGAAAATGTTGCTGAAATTTCCACAGATTAAACGCACAATTTTAGCTGAAAAAGAACAAATTGAAGAAATTCTTACCCAGAGAAAAATACACGGAATAATTAGCGACAATCGATTTGGGGTCAGGAATCCCCCTGTGCCTTCAGTATTTATTACGCACCAACTAAATGTTTTAACAGGAAATACGACGTATTTCAGTAGTAAAATTCATCAGAATATTATTAAAAAATTTGATGTGTGTTGGGTGCCTGATGTGGACAATTTATTAATCAACCTCAGCGGAAAGCTGGGTCATTTAAAAAAGAATTCATTACCAGTTAAATATATTGGTGTATTAAGTCGAATGAAGAAAATCGAACTACCTAAAACAATAGATATTCTGTTGTTACTTTCAGGGCCAGAACCGCAACGCACCTTATTTGAGGAGAAACTGAAAACCGTTTTTAAAGGAAGTGAAAAAAACATTTTAATGGTTCGAGGTGTCGTTGAAGAAATACAAAACTGGCAAAACTTCGGAAATATTAAAACGGTAAATTTTATGAAAACTGAAGAGCTGGAAAAAACTATTAACGAAAGTGAATTGGTAATTTCCCGACCGGGTTACACTACTATCATGGATTTAACCATGCTTGAGAAAAAAGCCATTTTTGTGCCCACTCCCGAACAATACGAGCAGGAATATTTGGCAAAGCGATTAACAAATCTTGGAATTGCTCCTTCTTGTAAACAAAAGAAATTCAAAATAAATGAGTTGGACAAAGTTGCGGATTATAAAGGTTTGAAAACACTCTCTAATCCGTCTATAAATTTTACAGAATTATTTTCCCTTTTCGAGGGTGAATGAAAATTCGGAACCTATACCAAACTGACTTTCAACGTAGATTTTATCGTTGTGCGCTTCCACAATATGCTTCACGATGGAAAGGCCCAAACCGCTGCCACCTTCTTTTCTAGAACCGCTTTTATCTACTCTATAAAAACGTTCAAAAATTCGCGGCATATTTTCTTTCAGTATACCTTCCCCATTATCGGTAACGCGCACCAGAAGTTTCTTTTCTAAAATATTTTCAATACTTACTTCGGTGGTACCATCTTGTTTTCCGTATTTCAAGGAATTCACAATAAGGTTTGTAAGAACTTGCTCCACTCTAGCGCGGTCTGCATATACCAGTATTTCTTTTGTGTAATCTTTGTCAAAAACTAGCGAAATATTCTTCTTCGCAGCTCTCATTTCCAGCGCATCAAAAATATTTTGAACCAAAACAATTATGTCGAAATTTTCTTTGTTCAGAACCAGACCACCCACTTCAAGTTTAGCTATCATATCTAATTCTTTTACAATATAAATGAGTCTTTCCACCCCTTTACTTGCACGACGAAGGTATTCTTTGCGCACTTTTTTATCTTTCATTGCGCCATCCAGCAATGTTAGAACGTAACTTTGCACTGTAAATAATGGCGTTTTTAACTCGTGAGAAATGTTTCCCATAAACTCCTTTCTATAATTTTCTCGGACGTTAAGGGTTTCTATTTCAAGCTTTTTTACGTTTACGTAGTTCTCAACTTCGCGAGTTAGCACTTCCATATCTGTAGTAATGGAAGGCTTTTGAAAATCTTGCTCGTTAAGAATACGAACGTCCTTGTAAATTTTCTTTATTCGCAAATAAATAAATTTTTCTAACCTCTGTTGAAGTATGAAAAAGGAAAGTAAAAACGTGAACACAAAATAGAGAAGTAGCCAGGCAGAAACGGTTTTTAGCAAAAAATACATGAAAACACCCATTGCCAGTGTTGAAAACAGAGCAATGAATAGCGATGTGGAAAAAGCGAAATTATATTTTTTAGAAAATTTCATTTCAGCTAAACTACAAACTTATAGCCAACCCCTTTCACGGTTTTAAATTTATCGTCGCCAATTTTTTCGCGCAGCTTCCGAATGTGTACGTCTATTGTGCGTCCGCCAACGATTACATCATTGCCCCAAATGCTGTCTAGAATATCTTCGCGTTTAAAAACTTTTCCTGGTTTAGAGGCAAGAAGCGCCAATAATTCAAACTCTTTTCTGGGGAGCACCATTTCCTCTTTACCCAGAATAATTTTATATTCCTCACGGTTAATGGTAAGATTGCCCAGTTTAATTTTTTCGTCTTCTTCCTCTTCCTTAAATCTTCGCAACAATGATTTTACTTTGCTTACAAGAACTTTTGGTTTAATTGGTTTGGTAATATAATCATCGGCACCGGCTTCAAATCCTGCCATCTGAGAATAATCTTCGCCTCTTGCAGTTAGAAAAGTAATTACAGTTTCAGAGAGTTCAGGGATGCTTCTTATTTTTTCGCAAGCTTCCATACCGTCCATTTCTGGCATCATCACATCCATGATAATTAGTTGTGGCTTTACTTTTTTTGCTTGCTCAATGGCCTCTAATCCGTTCTCTGCTATTTCAACAGTATAACCTTCAGAAGTTAGATTGTATCTCACTATCTCAAGAATGTCCGGTTCGTCGTCTACCAACAAAATTGTAATATCTTTTTTCTTCATTATTTATGGCTATTTACGAAGTAACATTTCTTTTTTTAACGTTTCAAAGATAGCATTATTTAACGTGAGCATATGTTTAGCACGCTTATTGTTAACCATTAGATAACCTTTACATAACATGTTCAATATTTTGACACTAAAGCAGGTGAATTTTCCTTTATCGAAATTCAATTTCACTCATTATCAGTATTTTACAAAAAAATAATTAATTATATTTGTATAACAACTTATAACTTAATCCGATGAAGAAAACTACTTTATTTGTGGCTCTTTTAGTAGGTACCGTAGCTTTTGCTCAAATTGCCGGAACCAGTTTTGAGGAGCCAGACGCACTTTCAGGGAAATATACGGATACTGGCGATCCGAATGTAGCACACGATTTAATCAATAATGCTGGGCAACCTTTTGTGGACTACACAAGTGTTGGCGCAGAATTAGGTTTTAATGCTTCTTACGCTCCCTATGACACTCCAAATGTTGGGCTCACCGATGGTGACGATGTAGGGGTAACAGACAAATCACCTTCTTCATCTGTAAATTTTACAAATGGAGCAAAGGGGTATAGAATGAGCGACATTGATGGAAACTATATTCTTGAATTCGATCAGATAGATTTAACAGGCATTTCTTTGCCCGGTATTTCAGTAGATTTTTTAATATCCATAAATACTAATCCTGCAAATGGTAATTACGAAGGTGATGGAACCGTTAATGAATCTGGTTCAGACAGATTGCGCATCTATGTTAAAGATATTACCAATAGTACTGAAACCGATATATTCAACTCCACAGGAACAGACCTTGACGATTTAGTGCCTTTTGATACTGGCACTGGCGAATATCAGTTAGAATGGCAAAATGTTGTGGTACCTGTGCCCTCGAGTATTGTGCAACTTGTAA
This sequence comes from Aequorivita sp. IT1282, assembly GCF_058068205.1. Taxonomy (NCBI): domain Bacteria; kingdom Pseudomonadati; phylum Bacteroidota; class Flavobacteriia; order Flavobacteriales; family Flavobacteriaceae; genus Aequorivita; species Aequorivita sp. IT1282. The sequence continues at coordinate 30,710 of NZ_JBYRHR010000007.1, forward strand.
TTGAAGGCAGAAACAATGCAGGGGGCGAATCTTTTTGGTTTGACAATATTATGTACGTTGGTGCAATTGGTGTGACGGAACAAACTACAACAAAGTTTGCTTTATATCCCAATCCCGCAACAAGAGGTTATGTAAATATTACCTCAAATGTTAGCGGACCAAAAAACATTTCAATTTTTAATATATTGGGCGAACAAGTTATAAAAACCAGGCTTATTGGTGATAGATTAGATATTTCAAGATTGAACAGTGGTGTTTATATTCTGAAAATAGAGCAAGGCAATAGTTCCGTCACCAATAAATTGGTTGTAAAGTAATTCACCGAAAAAACACTTTAAAAGCTTCTGTTTCGACAGGAGCTTTTTTTATTTAACTATTTTTGAAGAAAAATTTGCAGCTTGTTAAAAATGCTTGAAAAAGAAATTTTCAATATTAAAACCTCGGAAGATTTTGAGCGTCTTGCCCTTGAAGTCTTTCGTTTTCAATATGAAAATGTTGATGTATATCGCGATTTCTGTGATCTTCTGAAAACAAATGTTTCAGAAGTAAAATCTACAGAACAAATTCCTTTTCTGCCTATTCAGTTTTTCAAAAGCCATAAAATAATGGCTTACGAATTAACTGAAGAAACCATATTTACAAGTAGCGGCACGACCGGAAGTATTACGAGTCAACATTTTGTTTCAAATTTAAAACTTTACGAAACTAGTTTTCAAAAAGCATTTCAGCTACAATATGGCAAACCCGAAAACTTTGCGATTTTAGCACTGTTGCCCTCCTATTTGGAACGCGATGGCTCCTCATTAATATATATGGTGGAAAACCTAATTGAAACAAGCAAAAACCCACACAGCGGCTTCTATTTATATGAAATGGACGAGCTGATTGAAAAGCTGAACGTCTTAGAAAACAGCAATCTAAAAACCCTCCTAATTGGTGTTTCCTATGCTTTATTAGATTTGATTGAAAAAAGAAATTTTCAGCTAAAAAACACAATCGTGATGGAAACCGGCGGAATGAAAGGTCGCCGAAAAGAAATGATAAAAGAAGAACTGCACGAGATTTTAGCTAACGGTTTTGGAGTAAGTAAAATTCACAGTGAGTACGGAATGACCGAACTGCTTTCGCAAGCATATTCTGTAGGCGATGGAATTTTTAATTGCCCGCCTTGGATGAAAGTTTTAACGCGCGACACCGAAGATGCGTTAACCTATACTTTTAGAAAGACTGGCGGAATAAATGTAATAGATTTAGCAAACCTCTATTCCTGTTCTTTTATTGCTACACAGGATCTGGGAAAAACTTCTGAAGACGGTTCGTTTGAGATTATAGGACGCTTTGATAGCAGCGATATTAGAGGCTGTAACCTAATGGTTTTTTAGGGAAATATTTAACATAAACTACTGAAATACAGTGTAAGTATAATGCAAATGTACCGACCAAATAACCGTGAGAAGATGATTACTTTTCATAATTTGGTTGGTTAGTTAATTGAGAAATCCCCGTGCAAACTTTGCCGGGGATTTTTTTTATTTTATTCTTTGAGGAATTTTTCAAATTCTCGTGGATCTCTTTTGTTGTTCCAAAATAGTAACAAATCTATTCTACGTTCATTTTCAAAAACTTTATAAACTAAAGTTGTTTGTTTAGATATAACAGAAACACACACATTTTTCACTTTATAAGGTCTGCCAATAAGCACTCCAGATTGCAGTGTTGAGATATAATCGAACACTAAATCTCTAAAATCTAACGCTTGTTTTTTATTCCACTTTTTTAGAATAAAATCTATCTCTTCGGCGTACGTGATTTCAGAAGTTTTTGTCCAAAAAACGTCCATCTATTTAGAGATTTCATTGCTTTTTAAACGGTCCATCACCTCGTTATGAGGTCTTACAATGCCTTGTTCACTCTCCTCCATGGCTTGTAGAATTAATTTTTCAGCAATTTCAGGAAGTTCATATTGGTTTGTATATTCATAACGCTCAAAAACTGCATTCACAATTCGCAAAGTATCGTCATCTGCTTCATTTATATAAGCAATCACCTTTTTTCTTAGCTCTGTCGTTTCCATATCGCAAATAATTTCAACCTAAAGATACATAATTATACCGCTTTTATAATAAAATAGTTCTTCTTACCACGTTGCAATAACACGAATTGCCCGTTGATTAAATCACTTTCTGTAATATTAAAATCTTCAGAAATCTTTTCTTTATTTACCGAAATTGAATTTTCCTTCAAGGCACGTCGCGCCTCTCCATTAGATTTTAAAAATCCTGTTTTTCCCGCTAAAGCAGTAATAATCTCAATGCCGTCTTTTATTTCCTCTTTTGAAATTTCGGCTTGTGGAACGCCATCAAAAACATCAAGAAAAGTTTTTTCATCTAGCGTTTTTAAATCTTCGGAAGTAGAGTTTCCAAATAAAATTTCAGAAGCTTTAACAGCTTTCTCAAATTCTTCGGCACTGTGCACAGTAGTTGTAACCTCTTGCGCTAATCGCTTTTGAAGCAATCGCATATGTGGCGCTTCTTTGTGCGCTATAATTAAACTATCTATTGTTTCTTTATCGAGAAAAGTGAAGATCTTGATATATTTTTCGGCATCATCATCGCTACTGTTTAACCAGTATTGGTAGAATTTGTAAGGTGAAGTTTTGTTGGCATCCAACCATACATTTCCCCCCTCGCTCTTACCAAACTTGGTTCCATCACTTTTTGTAATCAATGGGCATGTTAGCGCGTAGCCTTTACCACCGTCTATTCTTCTAATTAATTCGGTACCAGTAGTAATATTTCCCCATTGATCGCTTCCGCCCATTTGTAGGGTGCAATCTAAATTTCTATAAAGGTGCACAAAATCATACCCTTGTATTAGTTGGTATGTAAACTCTGTAAATGAAAGTCCATCTGAGCTTTCACCGCTCAATCTGGTTTTTACAGAATCTTTCGCCATCATATAGTTTACGGTAATGTGTTTGCCCACATTTCTGATGAAATCTAGAAATGAAAACTCCTTCATCCAGTCGTAATTATTTACAAGTACGGCTTGGTTCTCGGCTCCCGAAGAAAAATCTAAAAATTGAGAAAGCTGGTTTTTAACACATTCCTGATTGTGGCGTAAGGCTGTTTCATTAAGCAGATTACGCTCGGCACTTTTTCCAGAAGGATCGCCAATCATTCCCGTAGCTCCACCCACCAAAGCAACTGGCCTATGTCCGGAGCGCTGATAGAAAGACAATAGCATTATCGGCACCAAGTTGCCAATGTGTAATGAGTCTGCGGTAGGGTCAAAACCTACATAAGCAGAACGCATTGTTTCCAAAAGGTGTGCTTCAGTTTCGGGCATTACATCATGTACCATGCCTCGCCATTGTAATTCTTCAACGAAATTTTTAAGTGCCATTTTTTTGCTTTATTTTTCCGCTGCCATCAAGGCTTCGGACTATGAGGATGCAAAGATAAGGTTCTCCTTTAAAGATTCAAGGTTGAAATTTTAAAATTCAAGTTTCAATAGAATACAAGTTTCATTTTGAATTCTAGTTCGGTTTCGATTTCAATTTCAGTATTTTCGCAGTATGATTTTAGTAACTGGCAGCACAGGCTTAGTGGGTTCGCACCTTTTGTATTTTCTGTTGAAAGAAAATACCGCAGTGCGCGCTATTCATAGAAAAAGCAGCGATATACAATCTGTAAAAAAAGTGTTTGCGCTTTACACCGATGATGTAGATTCTCTCTTCAAAAAAATTGAATGGGTCGAAGCAAATGTGACAGACATTCCAGCTCTTTCCGAAGCTTTTAAAAACATTACAAAAGTTTATCACTGCGCAGCTATTATAAATTTTGACCCTTCAAAATATTCACTTTTAAAAAAGATTAATGAGGAAGGCACAGCAAACATTATAAATCTTTGCCTCTCCAACAACATTGAAAAACTCTGTTACGTAAGTTCGATTGCCACTTTAGGAGGAAATGCAAACCACCAGTCAATTAACGAGAAAACTCCTTGGAATCCTTACGAAAAAAACAACGTTTACGCACTTACAAAATACGCTGCCGAAATGCAAGTTTGGCGCGGTACACAAGAAGGCCTTAATGCTGTAATTGTAAATCCAGGCGTTATTTTGGGCACATCACCCAATGGCGGTGGAAGCAATGTAATTATTAAGTTGGGCAGACGGGGTATACCATTTTATCCCCCTGGAGCAATGGGTATTGTTGATGTTCAAGACGTGGTGAAAGCAATGAAAACACTGATGGATTCTGATGTCACGAACCAAAATTACGTATTGGTTGGAGAAAACATTTCATTCAAACAACTACTTTCAAAACTAGCGATACTTGCTGGTAAAAAACCTCCAACGAAAAAACTTCCGAAAGGTTTGATGTATTTTTTAATAGGAATAGATTGGCTTTCGAATAAGCTTTTCAATACAGAAAGAAGAATTGTAAAAACTACTGTTAACTCAATGTTTAAAACTTCGCATTATGATGCTTCCAAAATAATAGAAGATCTTAATTTTCAATTTACACCAACAGAAGAAACACTAAAACGAGTATCCGAAGAAAGCTGAAACCCTCTAAATTAAGCTGTCTTTTAGAGGTGCTATATTTGTTTTTTCTTCAATTTCTTGCTTGCCAATCGAGTCTTTTAAATCTCTCTCTATTTCGCGAATACTGTCCATTTTTTGCTGCATTGCAGTAAGTCTTGCTTCTACAATTTGAAAAATTTCTATATAGCTATTTACATTAGCCGCATAGTAATCATTGCTATTTGCAAATTGCAGACTATCCACACCAAAATTCTTATAAATCAAAGAATCCAGTATCACCCCTTTTTCTATAATAATTTGATTGCTCACACTTCTGGCAGCGTTTGCCATATATGTCTCCGTTAAGATATCGACCATTTTGTCTTTTGAAATAAGATTGTCTGGCTTTTTAGGTTGCTCCACATTTTGGCAACCAGAAAAGCTTAAAATACATACAAAAACAAAAAGGCAATATTTCATCATCTGTTAAAGGTTAGTCTTTCAGGAATACTTTTGTTTGGGAATTTAAAGTTTTCATAAACTACAACTCCGTTAACAAGGGTGTGAGTTATGCGCGATTTAAAGATGGTTCCGTCAAACGGCGACCATTCACATTTATAAAGTAGATTCTCTTTTTTTACCGTCCAAGGCGAGTTAAGATCTACTAAAACTAAATCTGCTTTATATCCTTTTCTAATGTAGCCACGATCCTTTATTTGAAAAAGAATAGCAGGATTATGAGCAAATTTCTCAACAATTTTTTCCAAAGAAATTTTACCTTTATGATACATTTCTAAAAGCGCTACCAAGGCGTGTTGCACCATTGGCCCACCCGAAGGTGCGCTTAAATATTTATTGTTTTTCTCTTCTAAAGTATGCGGCGCGTGATCTGTAGCAATAACATCAATACGGTCATCGAGCAGTGCTTTTAACAATCCGTCTCTGTCTTTTTGCGTTTTAACTGCGGGATTCCACTTTATTTTTGTGCCTTTTGCTTTGTAGTCTTCTTCTGAAAACCATAAATGATGAATGCAAGCCTCGGCGGTTATTTTCTTTTCGGCAAGTGGCTTTTTATTGCTGAAAAGATGCGTTTCCTTTTCTGTAGAAACATGAAATACATGAAGACGTGCCCCCGTTTTTTCTGCAAGCTTTACCGCTTTTGAAGAGGAAATATAACAAGCTTCTTCACTGCGTATTTTTGGGTGAAGTGCAATTGCGATGTCTTCGCCAAACTCAGCTTCATATTTCGCTAAATTCTTTTTAATTGTGCCTTCATCTTCACAATGAGCCGAAATAAGCAATTTGGTTTTGCTGAAAATTTCTTCCAAAGTCTTTGGATCGTCTACTAGCATATTTCCTGTAGATGAGCCTAAAAACAATTTCAAACCCGCCACTTTCTGTGGATCTACTTTTAATATTTCATCTAAATTATCATTGGTACCACCAAACATAAAAGAATAGTTGGCCCAAGAAGTTTTGGATGCAATATCAAATTTTTCTTCCAAAAGCTCAATAGTTGTAGCTTGTGGAACGGTGTTCGGCATTTCGATGAAAGAAGTTATTCCGCCCGCTACCGCTGCTTTAGATTCAGTTTCAATAGTGCCTTTGTGTGTTAATCCTGGTTCGCGAAAATGAACTTGATCGTCTATCATTCCCGGTAATAAATAGCTTCCGTCGGCATCTATCACTTTCGTTTCAGCAGATTTCATGCTGATGGTTTCAGAAATTTCTGCAATACGGCCGTCTTGAACTAGAACGTCTCCTTTTATTATCCTTCCCTCGTTTACTATGTTTGCGTTCTTAATTAAAACTGCTTTCATCTGTATTTTATCTTCTTTTTTATAGGACATTTAGAACATTATTATTCAATATTCTACGCAACATTATTATTTTAATGAAACGATTTTTCATTAAATCTTTTTCTATTAAATACACTTTTAAATTTCATTGCAATCACTCCAAAAATGGCTTCGGAAATAATGCCCGAACTCATTTTAGACTCCCCCTTGGTACGATCTGTAAAGATTACAGGTACTTCTTTAATTTTGAATTTGCTGATGTAAGCCTTAAATTTCATCTCAATCTGAAAAGCGTAGCCCACAAAACGAATATTGTCTAGGTTTATTCTCTCCAAAACAGCTCTTCTGTAGCAAATAAATCCTGCCGTTGTATCGTAAATATTCATCCCCATTACAAACTGCACATATTTTGAAGCAAGCCACGATAACAACACCCTGCTCATTGGCCAGTTTACAACGTTTACTCCTGTAACGTAGCGCGAGCCAACGGCTAAATCATGACCGTCTTTGTGGCAAGCATTAAACAACCTAATAAGGTCATTTGGGTTGTGAGAAAAATCGGCATCCATTTCAAAAATATAGTCGTAATCTTTCTGTAATGCCCATTTAAAACCAGCTATATAGGCGCTTCCCAAACCATTTTTCTCAGCTCTTTTCAGCAAAAAGAGTTTATTAGGGTAGGTTTCGAAACTGTTTTCTACAAGATTTGCAGTACCATCTGGTGAGTTGTCGTCCACAACTAAAATGTGAAACTCACGCTGTAATGAAAAAACATTTCGCAGTAACCGTTCTATGTTTTCAATTTCATTATAAGTTGGCACCACCACTACCGCCTTGGACATACTGCTATTTTAGCGCAAATGTACCCTTTTTTGAATAAATAAATGTGAAGTAAAATCTAATTCATGCCTCAAAAAGCAATTATATTTTACTGTACCTTTACCAAAAATATTAAAAGTGGATTTTAGCCAAAGACTTATAGAATCTAACGATTGGGCTACATATTTGCTGCTTGGATGCTTTGTTCTTTACGCACTCGCCAAGTATTATTACCCCAAAAGATTCCACGAATTTTCGTTGTTGCCGTTAACCAACCAGTACTTTTTTGTACACGGCAAAAATGATGAATTGAATCATCCCTTCAATATGATTCTCTTTGTAGCCCAGATAATCTGTGTTTCTATCTTTATATTTTTACTTTTCCAAGTATTCAATCCAATTAAAGTAGCGCAAAATGAATGGCTGTTTATTCAAATTTGTACCGCTTACAGCATGTTTGTCTTAATTAAATTTTCGCTCGAGAAAATTGTGGCTAATATTTTTTCAATGGATATTGTTATCAATAATTATCTCTATCAAAAATTAAGTTATCGCAATTTTTTAGGCATATTATTTTTTGCAGGTAACCTCTTTTTCCTTTATATATATCCGCCCACACCAATGGGAATGCTTCTATTTGGTGGGTTCGCTATGCTACTTAACGCTATTGCACTGCTTTACAGCTATAAGAAAAATGGAAAATTGATATTCCGCAATTTCTTCTATTTTATTTTGTATCTTTGCGCACTTGAAATTTCACCTTATATTATCCTTTACAAGAGCTTTGTTTAAGCATAATATTTAAAAAAATCTGGTCTATCTATGAAAGTGAAAACTATACTGGTTTCTCAACCCGAGCCTAAAATTGAAAACTCCCCTTATTTCGATTTAATTGAAAAACAAAAGGTAAAAATAGATTTCCGTCCCTTTATTCACGTTGAGGGCGTTCCAGGCAAAGAGGTAAGAGCCCAGAAGGTTGATCTTGCAAAATACACAGCCGTTATTCTTACTAGCAGAAACTCTGTGGATCATTATTTCAGAATTGCAGAAGAGCTGCGTTTTAAAGTGCCAGACACGATGAAATATTTTTGTTTAAGTGAAGCCGTGGCTTACTATCTTCAAAAATACGTGGTTTATAGAAAAAGGAAAATCTATGTAGGTAAAAGAACATTTCCTGAACTTGCGCCAATCATTAAAAAATATAAAAACGAAAAATTTCTACTTCCAACTTCCGACAAACTTAAGCCAGATGTTCCAGCTGTATTAAACGAGTTAAAAGTAGATTGGAAAGAAGCTACATTCTACAAAACAGTAGTAAGCGATCTTTCAGACTTACGCAATGTGTATTATGATATTTTGGTGTTTTTCAGTCCAAGCGGTATTCAATCACTTTTTGAAAACTTCCCAGATTTTGAACAAAAAGATACCCGTATTGCAGTATTCGGAAACACTACGGTAAAAGCTGCTACAGATCAAGGTTTGCGTGTAGATATACAAGCGCCAACTCCAGAAACACCTTCTATGACAATGGCTTTAGAAAAGTACATTAGAGAGGTTAACCACAAAAAATAAACTCAATTAATTGCAATAAAAAAAGGCTTGCCATCGTGGCAAGCCTTTTTTGTTTTATACTATTTCTGCAATTATTCTGAAGCAGGAGCTCCGGAAAGAATTTCTTCATTTGCGTAAGATTCATACTTGGCAAAATTCTCTTTAAAAGAGTTTGCCAATTCCTTAGCCTGAATATCATACGCCTTTTTATTCTTCCAAGTTTCCTTTGGGTTTAATATATCCGAAGGAACGTTCGGGCAAGATTTTGGCATCATTAGGTTAAAAATTGGATGATTTTCAAATTCAACATCTTTCAGTTTACCTTCCAATGCAGCGGCAATCATTGCACGAGTGTATTTAAGTTTCATTCTACTACCTATGCCGTAAGGACCACCGGTCCATCCTGTGTTTATTAGCCAAACATTTACACCAGAATCTTTCATCTTCTTGCTCAACATTTCGGCATATTCAGTTGGGTGGAGCAGCATAAATGGTGCGCCAAAACAAGCTGAAAAGTTTGGAGTAGGTTCGTTTATTCCTTCTTCCGTTCCTGCAACCTTCGCAGTGTAACCACTTATAAAGTGATACGCAGCCTGCCCCGGAGTAAGTTTTGAAATAGGAGGCAAAACACCAAAAGCATCTGCAGTTAAAAAGAAGATGTTCTTCGGGTTTTCGCCTATAGAAGGCACTTGAATATTCTTAATATGATAAATAGGATAGCTTACACGTGTATTTTGTGTAATTGAAGTGTCGGCAAAATCAACTTCGCCATTTTCATCCATTATTACATTTTCTAGAAGCGCGCCTGGTTTTATTGCATTGTAGATATCGGGCTCATTTTCTGCTGAAAGATTTATTACCTTAGCATAACATCCACCTTCAAAATTGAAAATTTTGTTATCTGCCGTCCATCCGTGTTCGTCATCACCAATTAGTTTGCGACCTGGATCTGCAGAAAGTGTTGTTTTTCCAGTTCCAGAAAGTCCAAAGAAAATAGCTGTTTCTCCATCATCGCCTACGTTTGCCGAGCAGTGCATTGGCATCGTATTTTTATAAACCGGAAGTATAAAATTAAGTGCAGAGAAAATTCCTTTTTTAATTTCTCCTGTGTAACCTGTACCACCAATTAAAGCAATTTTTCTGGTAAAGTTCAAGATAGCAAAGTTGTGTTGTCTTGTTCCATCAACTTCTGGATCTGCTGTAAATCCGGGAGCATTTACTATTAGCCATTCTGCGTCAAAAGACGCTAATTCTTCTTCCTTAGGACGAAGAAACATATTGTGTGCAAAAAGATTACACCACGGTGTTTCATTAATTGCGCGAATGTTTAATTTGTAATCGTCATCAGCACAAGCATAACTATCGCGAACGTATACTTCTTTCTCAGAAAGATAGTCAACAACCTTATCATAAAGCTTATCAAACATATCTGGTGGAAATGGAATATTCACATTCCCCCACCACACTCTTTCGCGGGTAACATCGTCTTTTACAATAAACCTATCTTTTGGAGACCTTCCGGTAAATTCTCCCGTGTTTACTGCCAAGGCACCGCTAGCGGCTTCTGTGCCTTGTCCTTTTTGCAATGTTTCGTTGTGTAGCTCTTGTGAAGAAAGTTGATATTTAACTTTTGCATTTTTGATTCCGTATTTTTCAACCGAAATCGATTTCGTAGCTTGGTTTTTATCGACCATACCTTTTTTAGATTTTGTAGACTGCAAAAGTAGCAAATCTTCTAGAGATTGAGGAAAAATAAAAAAAATTTATCGCTTCTTTAAAGAAACCATTGAATAGCCAAACCTAAACCAGCCAATTATAAACAGTAATCCACCTATTGGAGTTATAAAACCAATTTTTGCAGCATTAAATGGTAAGATTTCGTTTAGCGCAAGCAAATAAATAGATCCTGAGAAAAAAAGAATCCCGATAATAAAGAGCCAAAATACCGTTTTCTTTGTTTTTATTGGAATTGATGGCACCAATCCTAAAGCTAAAAGAGCTAAGCAGTGGTACATTTGATAGCGCACTCCAGTTTCAAAAGTAACTAACGCCGTGGCGTCTACCATATTCTTTAAACTGTGTGCTCCAAAAGCACCAATTGCAATAGTAATAGCTGATAGAAAACAAGCCGTCATCACTATATTTTTATCGAAAACCGTCATTTTTGAAATTTGGAATTAGTAATTTCGTCCCTTACAAAATCTATTTCCAAAGTTAAAAAAAACTCTCCAATGAGAAACATATTAATTATAGGCGCAGGAAGATCGGCCGCAAGTTTAATTCGTTATTTGCTAGACAAAAGTGAAAAAGAAGACCTTTTTATTACAATTGGTGATATCTCTATTCAGTCTGCGCAAAAGTTCACTGCCGAACATCAAAATGCTCGCGGAATAATGCTCGACGTTTTTAATGAAGCGCAAAGAAGAGAAGCAGTTCAAAATAGCGATTTAGTAATTTCAATGCTGCCAGCACGCTATCATATTGAAGTGGCCAGAGAATGTATTGAATTTGGAAAGCATATGGTTACCGCTTCATACGTAAGTAAAGAAATGCAATCGCTAAATCCTAAAGCCGAATCTAAAGGTTTGGTTTTTATGAACGAAATAGGCCTCGATCCAGGAGTGGACCACATGAGTGCTATGCAAGTGATTGACAGAATTCGTTCAAAAGGCGGGAAAATGCTTCTTTTTGAATCTTTTACAGGTGGCTTAATAGCTCCCGAAAGCGATGACAACTTATGGAACTATAAGTTTACGTGGAACCCTCGAAATGTAGTTTTAGCAGGCCAAGGTGGCGCTGCAGAATTTATTCAAGAAGGAAAATTTAAATACATACCATATCACAGATTATTCCGAAGAACAGAATTCATTAATATTGAAGGCTACGGAAAATTTGAGGTTTTAGCAAATAGAAATTCTCTTGAATACCAATCTGTTTACGGACTAGAAAGCATTCTAACCCTATACCGCGGAACTATTAGAAGAGTTGGATTTAGCAAGGCTTGGAATATGTTTGTACAACTGGGAATGACCGATGATACCTACACAATTCCAGATTCTGAAAACCTTACGTATCGCGAATTCGTGAATTTATTTTTGGCTTATTCTCCAACAGATTCTGTGGAGCTTAAACTTCGCTATGCGCTAAAAATCGATCAAGATGATTTAATGTGGGATAAACTTGAGGAACTAGAGATTTTCAGCAAAGAAAAAACCATTGGCATCAAGAATGCTACACCAGCGATGGCACTTCAAAAAATATTGGAGGAAAAATGGACATTAGCGCCAGAGGATAAAGATATGATCGTTATGTACCACAAATTCGGTTATGAATTAGATGGGAAAAAATATCAAATTGATAGCCAAATGGCTTTAATTGGTGAAGATCAAACGCACACTGCAATGGCGAAAACAGTAGGACTACCCGTTGCAATAGCCGCCATTAAAATTCTAAATGGTGAAATAAAAACGCCAGGAGTTCAACGACCAATTGCTAAAGAGGTTTATGGACCAATCTTAAAAGAACTCGAAGAAAACGGCGTCTTTTTTACAGAGGAAGAAGTTCCATATTTGGGATATAATCCAGAGAATCTACACCTCGGCTAAAAATAATTCCAAAGAAATTATATATGTAAAAACCCGCGAATTCGCGGGTTTTCTATTTTATAAATTTTAAATCCTTTTATCTTCTTCCCATAAAAATAGAGATGAAATATAATAAAGTAGCTAACGATCCAAGCGCTGCAACTACGTAAGTTCGAGCAGCCCATTTTAACGCATCTTTTGCTCCATCGTGTTCCTGTGGAGTAACCATTTTACTGCTTTCCAACCAAGCTAATGCGCGATTACTAGCGTCGTATTCCACGGGTAAAGTAACAAATGCAAAAACAGTGGTTGCAGCAAAAAGTATAATTCCTATAAAAAAGATAGTATTTCCCAATGCACCCATAATATTCATCGTCGTCATTATCAATCCCGCCATAATCACAAAGTTTGATAATTTACTGGCAATTCCTACCGCAGGAACAATAGCCGAGCGCATTGTTAACCAACTGTAAGCCTTGGCGTGCTGAATTGCGTGACCGCATTCGTGGGCTGCAACTGCTGCGGCTGCCGCGTTACGTTGCATATATACACCTTCGCTTAAGTTTACTGTTTTATCTGCTGGGTTGTAATGATCTGTTAATTGACCAGCAACCGAAATTACTTTTACATCTGTAATTCCATTGTCAGCGAGCATTTTTTCAGCAATTTCCTTTCCGCTCATTCCATTTTGAAGGTGAACTTGCGAATATTCTTTAAACTTGCTTTTTAGCTTGCGGCTTACGTACCAGCTTACCAAAAAGAAAATTCCTGCAATTATATAGTATCCAAACATTTTTTTCTATGCTCGCGACGGCGGGCATCTCCTTTTTTTAGTTAATAATTTTCTATTTTAAAACTAGCAAATATTGTGCAAAAAATATCTATTCTGAAATAAGTTTTGCAAAAATTTAAAGATAATTTGTTTTTTCAAATCATTGGGATTCCCGTCTGCGCGGGAATTAACCTACAATATTCACAATTTTTCCGGGCACGATTATTACCTTTTTCGGCGTTCTTCCCTCTAAATACTGGGCAGTTTTCTCGTGTGCCATTACGGCAGATTCAATTTCTTCTTTTGAAAGATCTAACGGAAGTTCCAGTGTAAAACGCATTTTCCCGTTGAAAGATATTGGATATTCTTTACTGCTTTCTACCAAATATTGCTGTTCAAACTTGGGGAAAGGCGCTGTGGAAATACTTTCCGAATGCTCCAATTTTTCCCAAAGCTCTTCTGCAATGTGCGGCGCATAAGGCGAAATAAGAATTGCCAACGGTTCCAAAACTTCGCGCGAATTACATTTTTGCGCAGTAAGCTCGTTCACCGCAATCATAAATGATGAAACCGAAGTATTGAAACTGAAATTCTCAATGTCGTCCTGCGTTTTTTTAATGGCTTTGTGAAGCGTTTTTAAACTGTCTTTAGAAGCAGCTTCGCCTGAAACATTAAAACTTTCGTTTTCACCCGAATGGTATAATTTCCAAAGTTTTTTTAGGAAACCGTGCACGCCAGAAATTCCAGACGTGCTCCACGGTTTTGCTTGCTCAAGCGGACCGAGAAACATTTCGTACAATCTTAAAGTATCAGCGCCGTATTGACTGCAAATATCATCGGGGTTTACTACGTTGTATTTGCTTTTGGACATTTTTTCAACTTCGCGTGAAACTTTGAAAGTTCCATCTTCTTCAGTAATAAATTCTGCGTTTTTATATTCCTCTCGCCAGTTTTTGAAGGCTTCGATATCTAATTCGTTGTGAGTGTTTACAAAAGCCACATCAGTATGTAAATCCAAAGTCCCCATCGTTACTTGAATTTTTCTGTTTTCACCTAAATATTTATCAAATAATTTTGAAAACTGAAACTCATAGTCCACGATGCTTTTCTCTTCTTCCTTGGCTTTACTTTCTTTTAAAAACTTTTTATTGGAGATGAAAATTGGAGGAACTTCAGAATCATTGTAATTAAGTTTTCTGACAAAAGCACTCTCCCCCAAAATCATCCCTTGGTTAATCAGCTTTTTAAATGGTTCTTCTACTGGAACCAAGCCCCGGTCGTGCATAAATTTCACCCAAAAACGGCTGTATAATAAATGGCCCGTTGCGTGCTCGCTTCCGCCAATGTATAAATCCACGTTTTGCCAATAGTCCATCGCTTCTTTTGAGGCAAAAACCTCGTCGCGCTTTTCGCTTTCCATATATCGGAAAAAGTACCAACTACTTCCCGCCCAGCCCGGCATAGTGTTTAATTCCAAAGGATATATTCCGTTTTCATTAGAAGACCCCTCGACTGCGCTCGCGGAGACATTTTCATTGGAAACAATTTTTTTGTTTTTTTCGTCCCAACTCCAATTATCGGCGCGGCCCAAAGGCGGTTCACCTTCTTCGGTTGGTAAATATTTTTCTACGTCGGGAAGGTGTAACGGCAAACTTTCTGTTGGGATTGCGTGCGGCATACCGTCTTTATAATAAATTGGGAAAGGCTCGCCCCAATACCGCTGGCGACTAAAAACAGCATCGCGCAAACGGTAGTTTATTTTGCCTTTGCCAATGCCTTTTTCTTCTAAAGCCGCGACAATTTTGTCTGTAGCTTGCTTATAATTTAAATCGTTTAAGAAATCGCTGTTGGTGATGATTGTATTTTCCTTATCGGAATACGCTTCCTCAGAAATATCTGCATCCTTAAAAATATTCGGGATTGGTAAGTTGAAGTGTTTTGCAAAATCATAATCGCGCTGATCGCCACAAGGAACACTCATTACAGCTCCTGTGCCATAACCCGCCAAAACGTAATCGCCAATCCAAATTGGAATAGCTTCACCCGAAAATGGATGCTCTGCATATGCTCCTGTGAAAACACCCGTAATGGTTTTTACATCTGCCATTCGTTCGCGTTCGCTGCGTTTTGCGGTTGCTTCAATATAATTTTCAACAGCTTCTTTTTGTTCAGCAGTTGTAATTTTTGAAACCAAATCGTGTTCAGGCGCTAAAGTCATAAAACTTACGCCGTAGATTGTGTCGGGACGGGTTGTGAAAACGTCAATAGAATAAGACTTCTCGACTGCGCTTGAAGGGATATTCTTAACTTTAAAAGTTACGGTCGCTCCTTTGCTTCTGCCAATCCAATTAGTTTGCGAATCTTTCAACGGTTGCGGCCAGTCTATTTTATCGAGTCCGTCAAGCAAGCGTTGGGCGTAAGCGGTGATACGCATACTCCACTGCTTCATTTTTTTGCGGATAACGGGATAGCCGCCACGTTCGGAAACGCCGTTTACTATTTCGTCATTTGCCAAAACGGTACCTAATTGCGGACACCAGTTTACCTCGGTTTCGGCTAAATAGGTTAATCTATATTTTAAAAGAATTTCCTGCTTTTCCATTTCTGAAAAACCAAGCCATTCTGAAGCTGTAAAATGTGCTATTCCTTCATCGCAAGCGGCATTCACGTGTATATTTCCTTCCGAAGAAAAAATAACTCGCAATTCTTCAACGGAGCGTGCTTTGTCTAAATCTTTATCGTACCAACTATCAAAAAGTTGGAGGAAAATCCACTGTGTCCATTTGTAATATTCGGGATTTGAAGTGCGCACCTCGCGACTCCAATCGAATGAAAACCCAATTCTATCTAATTGTTTGCGGTATCCGTCAATTTCATTTCCGTTTTTATCAACGCCACCTTCAATATTTACCTTTGTAGTTTCGGCTGGATGTTGCCCAGTTTGAATTGCATATTGTTCCGCCGGAAGTCCGAAAGAGTCATAACCCATGGGGTGCAAAACATTGAAACCTTGATGGCGCTTAAACCTTGAATACACATCGCTGGCGATATAACCGAGCGGATGCCCTACGTGCAAACCTGCACCGGAAGGATAGGGAAACATATCCAAAACATAATATTTTGGCTTTAGGTTCTCCCCGCCGTTGGAGGAATCGGGGGAGGATGCTTTAAAAGTTTGGTTTTTAGCCCAGTGTTTCTGCCACTTTGCTTCTATTTCGTTGAAGTGATATTTGCTCATTGCTAACTTTTCTTGAAAAGCGCAAATTTACGCCTATTGTACGAAAGTTAAAACTTTAAACGTTGTTTAGTGCAAGATGCAAAATTACTTGTATTTTTACGCCAAAATTCCGCTAACCCTATGAGTTCTTCTTTTGAAAAATATCAAAAACGCAGATTAATTTCTTCCTATTTTTCAGTTGTTATTAGTATTTCTTTAGTGCTCTTTCTGCTAGGATTGCTCGGACTACTGGTTTTAAATTCGAAAAAAGTAGCCGATTATTTTAAGGAACAAATAGCGATAACCGTCTTTTTGAAGGACGGCGCAAAAGAAGTTGAAATAACACAACTAAAACAAAGCCTCGCTTTAGCCGAATATACAAAGTCTGCTAGCTTCGTTTCAAAAGAAGAAGCAGCCAAGGAACACCAAGAAACTTTAGGTGAAAATTTTATAGAATATTTAGGTGAAAACCCGCTGCAAAATAGCATAGACGTTTACATTCTGGCAGATTATGTTACCCCAGAAAAAATGGAGGAAATAACAAACGAGCTAAAAAGTAAAGGTTTTGTAGACGATGTAATCTACGACAAACCCTTAATTGCACAGCTTACCGAAAATGTAAAACGCATTAGTTTTTGGGTTTTAGTAATTAGCGGAATATTTACTTTTATTGCTGTATTGCTTATTAATAGTAGCATTCGATTGAGTATTTATGCAAAACGTTTTACCATAAAAACGATGCAAATGGTGGGCGCGACCAAAAAATTTATTCGCAAACCCTTTGTTTGGAATAGCGTTCGCTTGGGCATTATTGGCGCAATCGTGGCGATGTTGGGGATGGGCTTAGTGCTTTACTACCTTAACCTAAGTTTCCCGCAATTACAATTGTTGAGTGACCCAGTGCTATTAGCTGTGCTTTTTATATTCATATTTTTAATGGGCGTTTTAATAACTTGGATAAGCACTTTTATAGCTACACAACGATTTTTAAATTTACGCACAGACGATTTGTATTATTAGTCCCTCTAACCGTTAAGCGGGAATTGGAACAAATTATAAACTAACAAAAACTTCAATAATGGGAGAGAAAAAACGAAAAGAAGATTATAAACCTGCCTTTGTTTTTGAAAGAAAAAACTACAAATTCATGCTTATTGGCTTGGCGTTTATAGCATTTGGTTTTATACTAATGACGGGTGGTGGAAGCGATGACCCAAACGTTTTTAATCCTGAAATTTACAACTGGCGCCGGATTCGTTTAGCGCCTGCCATGGTACTTTTAGGGTTTGCTATTGAAGTGTACGCCATTTTATTAAAACCAGATCGTAAAAAAGAAAATTAGTGGATTATCTTGACGCCATTATCCTTGGAATTATTCAAGGATTTACCGAATTTTTACCCGTTTCATCCAGCGGTCACCTTGAATTAGGAAAAGCAATTTTAGGAGATACTTCTGTCCCAGAAGAAAGTTTACTTTTTACAGTAATACTGCATTTTGCAACTGCTTTAAGTACAATTGTGGTTTTCAGAAAAGATATAATTGAGATTGTGGGAGGGCTACTTAAATTTAAGTGGAATGAAGAAACTCAATTTGCAGTAAAAATTATAATTTCAATGCTGCCAGCAGTATTTATTGGATTGTTTTTTGAAAAAGAATTAGAATCGTTTTTTGGTGGTAATATAGCTTTTGTTGGCGCGATGCTTATTGTAACAGCCATTTTACTATGGCTGGCAGATCGTTCAAAAAATACTGGAAAGCCAGTAACGATGAAAGATTCACTTATTATAGGCGTTTCTCAAGCCATCGCAATGTTGCCTGGTATTTCTAGAAGTGGAGCAACAATTTCCACTTCTGTGCTTTTAGGAAATGATAAATCTAAAGCTGCTCGTTTTTCGTTTTTAATGGTTGTTCCGTTAATACTCGGAAAAATTGCTAAGGATATTTTAAGCGGTGATATTTCTACCCATAATACACATCTCGGCGTAATGAGCGTAGGCTTTATAGCTGCATTTATATGTGGAATAATTGCCTGTACTTGGATGATTTCTCTAGTTAAAAAAAGTAAACTTCGCTACTTCGCTATATACTGTTTAATTGTTGGTATTATTGCAATAACAGTTAGCTTTTATATATAATGACCGGAGAAGACTACAAAGAAGGCCAAGTAATTTTAATAGATAAACCTTTAGAATGGACATCATTCCAAGCGGTTAATAAGGTTCGTTGGCTGATTAGAAAAGCCTTCGACATAAAAAAAATAAAAGTCGGTCATGCGGGTACGCTCGATCCTTTAGCAACAGGTCTTTTAATTATCTGCAGCGGAAAATTGACTAAGAAAATTGACACTTTTCAAGCGCAAGAAAAGGAATATACCGGAACGTTTACCTTGGGCGCTACTACGCCAAGCTACGATTTGGAAACTGAAATTGACCAATCTTTTGATATTTCAGAAATTACTTCAGAACAAATACTGGAATCTACTAAACAATTTACTGGCGAAATACAGCAACAACCACCCGTTTTTTCAGCTTTGAAAAAAGACGGAATTCGTT
The DNA here is from genome assembly GCF_058068205.1 of Aequorivita sp. IT1282. Classification (NCBI taxonomy): domain Bacteria; kingdom Pseudomonadati; phylum Bacteroidota; class Flavobacteriia; order Flavobacteriales; family Flavobacteriaceae; genus Aequorivita; species Aequorivita sp. IT1282. The sequence continues at coordinate 49,536 of NZ_JBYRHR010000007.1, forward strand.
TATATGAATATGCCCGAAGCGGTGAAGAAGTTAAAATTCCGTTTAGAACGGTTACTATTTCAGAATTTGAAATAACGAGAATCGATCTTCCAATCGTACATTTTAGAGTAGTTTGCAGCAAAGGCACTTACATTCGCTCATTGGCAAACGATTTTGGGAAAGCCTTAAATAATGGCGCACATCTTTCTGCCCTGCGCCGAACAAGAATTGGCGAATTTTCTGTGGAAAATGCAGTAGGAATTGAAGCCTTTGAAAATTCACTACCAAGTTAAAATATCATTAATACTACCTTAATTTTCAGGAGTTTTGTGGATTTTTGCGCAAAATTTCGGTACTTGCATTAATGAATTTCAACTATTCATATAGAGCTTTTCTAATTACATCCTTACTTTCAGGATGTTTAGTGCTATTTCTTTACAGCATGAAACTTTCTGGCGAGCAGCAAGAAAGCAATGAAGAAAGTTACGATGTGGTTATGGCGCCCGATGAATTACTTCCCGAAGATCTAGCTATTGCAGAACTTACGCCCGAAAAAGTAAAAATTGAAACTAATCGTGCATACAACTCTGCGGAAAAATTTATTTCTACCTTCGATAACCAAAATCAAGAAATTACAGAAACTACAGAAGGCAAGCTACAGGAGATGAACGAGGCTATAGCGAACTCTAACAGCGATAACGGCACAGGAAATTCGGTTATTACGAAACCCGAAAAGGAGAAAAAAAAGAAGTTCTCCAACAGCGACAGTGATAAAAAAGGAGAAGCGGTTGTAAAAGGTGGAAACAGAAATACAACTATAAGTTACCAATTAATAAACCGGAAAGATATTGATCTTCCAAACCCCGTGTACACATGCTACGGATCTGGAAAAGTGGTAATAAATATTGAGGTGAATAATCTCGGAAAAGTAGTTAAAAACTCATACAATAAAACGGCCTCCACAACATCTAATGAATGCTTAATTGAAGCAGCTTTAGATTACTCGGAGCAAGCTCGTTTTAATACGGACGCTTCAAAAGACAAGCAATTAGGCACAATTTCATTTAACTTTCCGGGTCAATAATTCAGTAGTCAATCGGCTTGCGATTTATAGCGCCCAATTTTCAAAACAATAAGTATGGATTCAGAAAAAGTACGTTGTGGCTGGTGCGGAACCGATCCTCTTTATGTGAAATATCACGATGAAGAATGGGGCGTGCCTGTGAAAGATGATAAAATTTTATTCGAATTTCTAATCTTAGAAACCTTTCAGGCTGGATTAAGTTGGATTACTATTCTTCGGAAAAGGGAAAATTTCAGAAAAGCTTTTGATGAATTCGACTATAAAAAAATAGCGAAATACGATCAAACAAAAATTGATTCGCTACTTCAAAATGCAGGGATTATTCGAAATAAATTAAAAGTAGATTCCGCAGTTACAAACGCAAAGCTCTTTATGGAATTACAGAAGGAATTTGGTAGTTTCAGTAACTATATGTGGCAATTTGTGAACAACAAAACAATAAAAAATGTCTGGAAAACGCATAAAGATGCACCCGCAACAACTACTGAAAGTGATGCACTAAGTAAAGACCTAAAAAAACGCGGTTTTAAATTTGTAGGCAGCACAGTTATTTATGCACATATGCAAGCTACAGGAATGGTAAACGATCACATTGAAGATTGCTTTCGCTATAATGAGCTGTAATTACTTCAGCAAAATATCTTTTTCAGAATTATTTGAATTTGCAAAGGCAACAGCTTTTAAAGCTTGAGTGTATTGATGAGCAAGTGCCGGATCTGTATTTTTCTGTTCAGAATATAATTTCTGAAACCAACCAACCGCTTTATCATACTCACTTTTAAAATAGTAAGCAGTCGCTAATTTCTCGTAGATAAAAGGAGTTCCGTAGCCTTCTCGAACAACTTGTTCGTAAACACGCACCATATCAATGTTTTTATCTACCGACGTTACATTGGCTTTAGATTGCGAAAAAGATAAAGTTGAAATACTAAAAAATATAAGTAAGGCAAGTAGGTTTTGCTTTCTAATCATTGGGGAATATTAGGTTTACGAAAAACGTAATTTAAAAGTGAATATAGCAGTTCTGCGTGGTTCGTCGCGCAAAAAAACTAAAAAAATTTCAATATATTGTCTAGGCGGAATAATTTAACAAATTTACGCGCGGCTTTTACTTCCGTGAACTAAATATCTTTTTTGAATTTACAGATTTTTAAAGTTTAATTACCTTTTTATGAATTTGTCCAAAGTCACCTTCAAAAGTGACTAATAGTGTTCCCTGCCAGTTTTGGTTTAGGTCTAAAGTTATAATCCCATTACCATTATCAATATTTGCTTGGTATATTTTCTGACCCAAAAGGTTGTGAATTTTTACAGTTACAGCGCCCTGAATTTCATTCATTTTAAAAGATACTTTGCCAGTAGTAGGGTTAGGATATGCAGCTGAAATATGGTTTTGCGCCCACTCTTCGACAGAAAGCAATTGTGCTTCAATGGTCCAGTATCCTTCGGGAGCTACAATGGGTCGGTTCATTTCTTTTCCAGAATTTGCTTTCGCCCAAATGTAATATTCAATATTTACAGGATAGCCAGGAATGGTTAAATCTGCAGCCCAGTTATCGCCATTTGAGGGAGCCATTGTAATTTCATTATAGGTACTAGCACCTTCTTCTCTCCAAAAAACTTTTGCCTGTTCAACGCCGGAAATATGTTTTACCATAGCTTCAATCGTTATGGTGCTGCCTGAACTGGCATCGTCTATGGGTTGATGCACAATCCAAAGTGGATCTGAAACGCCAATGGTATGTGTTATGCAATGAATAGCGCCTAATGAATTGATTAAATTTTCACCTGGGTTATCCACGTCTATGCCCACAATATTGTAACCTGGCATCATTTCCTGATACTGTGCTAAGGCCGGGGCATCAACTTCTGGGCGGTAGGTAGGAACCATAATTGTTTTATTTACAAAAACCGCATTACTATATGTGTTGTACGGACCACCATTATTAGGATAATTTCCACCTGTACTCGGAGGTGCGTCAATCCATTCAACATTGTAAGGTGTCCCAAAAGGCGATTCAAAATTGTCTAATACATATTGAATATTAGCTTCAATCTGCGGACCATCGGCAACTCCGGGAGGATATTTACTTACAAGAATGGTTTCTTCGTCAAGCAATTTCATATGCATATCTATATGATGAATTTGATCGTACGGAAGTGTATTCATCTTCACAAAACGGTTAATACCCATATATTCCTGCATAATTCCGTCAATTTGCGCTTCAGATTTAACGCTTACTCCGTAAGGATTTCCGGGTGCATTTTCATTCAAAATTAAGTTTGAAGCAAAGGCATTACCCAGTCCGTCGCTCATATAATTTCCTCCAGTGTTCACCAAATCGTTGGTGCCAGAATTAGTAGTATAAAGTGGAATACCTGCTTGAGCGGCGTGCGCAATTGGCATAACGTCGTCATTTGGGCGTGGGCGATTGTAAATCCAATCTGTTAATGCAAGTTCACCCACATCGTTGGAATATATAGTGTTTCCTGCATAATCGCGAATCCAAATACTATCCCAATTAACATTCAAGAAAATTACGTTTGTAAGATCTACCCCATTCGTAGTTAAATAATTAGCTACGGAAGCTTCATTTTGAGTGGTTATCATCACTTTACATTCTTGCACACCAGCTTGTACAATTTGGCGAAGAATATTTGGATATGAAGGATTCCAGGTTACCATCAAGTATTCTACCTCTTCCCACTCTGCTGCAGCGCGAACCGAGCCTGAGGGGGGCGGCGAAAACCGCTGACTTGCAAACTGAAATTCAGAAACCAGACCTTTCTCGGCTTCGGTTAAGTTGTGTGGTAAGTTTGGTTTTTCCTGTGAAATGGCAAAAGAAGTCTGTAATGCCAGCAATAATACCAATAGGTATTTTATGTAGTTGTTTTTCATGCGATTAGCGAATTGAGAAATACGAAGGTAGTTTTTTAGTCGGTTTATTTTCAAATACAAGCAAAATTGTTTTTCTATCCCTTCAAAAGCTATCAAGTTTGATTAAATAATTCCAACTAAGAAAATGCTACACGCTAAGAATTTCCAAAAACTCGGCTCTTCCAATCTCCTCTGCCCCTAAACTTTCCAAATGTTCATTATAAATCTGACAGTCAATAAATTTATAATTTTTTGTTTTTACATATTCCGAAAGATGATAAAAAGCCACTTTTGAAGCATCGCTAACCAAGCTAAACATACTCTCGCCACAAAACACTTTTTTCTGTGGAAGGTCTATTCCGTAGAGTCCGCCAACTAATTTTTCGTTTTCCCAAACCTCAATAGAAACTGCAAATCCAGCTTTGTGTAAACCAGTGTATGCATGCTGCATATCTTGAGTTATCCATGTTCCGGGTTGTCCTTTCCGCAAAACGGTAGCGCATTTTTTAATGACTTCTATAAAATTTTTGTTGAATGTGACTTTAAATTTTTCACTATTTATCGTTTTTCGGAGACTTTTAGAAACCTTGAATTTTTCAGGAAATAAAACCATTCGTGGGTCTGGGCTCCACCAAAAAATGGGCTGATCTTTTTCAAACCACGGAAAAATTCCTGAATTGTAAGCTAGAAGTAATCGCTGCATCGATAGATTGCCACCAATGGCTAGCAAACCATCATCGGTAGCTTCTGAAGTATCAGGGAACCAAAGCTGTTCAGTTAAATAATGCATCATTCAAAATTGGTGAAAATTTTCACATAAAAAAACCTCGAAGAAATTGTTATTTCTTCGAGGCAATTCAAACCATGGGAATGGTCTACGCCCTTATTTAAAAGGGAAGATCGTCATGTTCTTCTTCGTTAAAATCGTTTGCAGGCTCAAAAGCATCAGCAGGTGGCATTGGCGGCATATCGCCACTTGGGGCTGCTGCAGATAAATTTTCAACGCGCCATCCTTGGATGCTGTTAAAATATTTAGTTTCGCCTTGTGGATTTACCCATTCGCGACCACGAACATTAATGCTAACTTTTACATCTTGTCCCACTTTGTAAGCGTTCAATAAATCGGTTTTATCCTGCACAAATTCTATCATTATAACTTGTGGATATTGCTCTTCTGTAGTAATTACTAGCTCGCGTTTTCTAAAACCATTGTTACCATAGGTTTTAGTTTCATCTATCATTTTAATTTTTCCTTGTAATTCCATCTTTTTATTGTTTATTCTTTATTGTAATTTTTTATTCTACTTTTTTTAATTGCACGCGATTAATCGCGAGCCTACTTCTTGCTTAGCAAAACTTTCCACGCTTCATCAACTTTTCCTTCGCAAAGATATTCTTTTGCTTTTTTATGAATTGCTTCTGAATTGTTAGAAATAACTATTTTTTTAAGTTCTTCCGAAGCATTTATAAAGGTATTAATTTCTTCTGAATTTGGGAAATTTTCTACATTACCCAACATCCCTAAGTCATTTCCGGTTAAAACTTTGCTATTGCGAATTTCTTCGGGAAGCTTATCTACGCCTATCCCCAGAGTTGTTAACGGTTTTGGGACTTCAAAAAGACCAGCTTTTGCACGGCTGTACCAATTGCCGCCTAGTCTGGAAACGGTATCAATTTTGAAAGGATCGATAGCTCCATTTTCATCAAGAATATCTTCTTTTATATGAATTTTTACCACTTCGCAGATAACTAAATTACCCGCGCCACCTTCTTTTCCGAGTGAAATTACCTCGTTTACTTTACATTCTAATTGAACGGGAGCTTCTGCCACACGTGGTGGTTTTATCATTTCGGAAGCTACTTCTGTAAAACCAGCTTTGGTAAATTCGTTTACACCTTTGGCATATTCGGTAGAGGATAATGATACTTGTTGCACCATTTCAAAATTGACGATGTTTATAACCACTTCGGGTACTTGCAAAACATTTTCATACGTATGTTTTGTAGTATTATCGCGCCCACGTCTTGCAGGCGAAAAAACCAAAATTGGCGGTTTTGCACTAAAAACATTAAAAAAACTGAAAGGGGAAAGATTTACATTTCCTTCGCTATCGACGGTACTTGCAAAGCATATAGGCCTTGGTGAGACTGCGCCCAATAGATAGCCGTGTAATTTTGCGGTAGATAATTCGTGTGGTTCAATAGAAATCATTGGCGCAAATGTACCTAAAGAATATAGCTTGTAAAAACTTGATTGTACAATAATATCAACATATTTGCTTTATATTTAAACCTGCCTTCGAGCAGGCAATTTAGAAAAATTTATTCTTTATGCTGCGCAACAAATCACTCTCCCGTTGGGGTTTTATATTTGCTTCTATTATTGTTATTAGCCTTATTTTGTGGAATACGTATATTTTCTTTAATCAGTTAAAAGAGAATGAACGTGCTAAGATGGAAATTTGGGCTGTTGCTCAAGAGGAGTTGGCCCAAAGTCAAGAAGACGACGGCAGACCCGTAAGCGAAACAGCGCTCACTATAATCCGCGGTAATAGCACAACGCCTATGATTCTTCATACTTTAAGGGAAGATAATTATGTAGGTAGAAATATTGATGAAGATATCCTTAACAACGAAAAAGATAGGCAAAAGAAAATCGCTCAATTTATTTCGGAATACGAACCTTTGGAAGTAAAATATAATGACCAAGTTCTTTCTGTAATCTATTTTGGAAATTCTCCATTGATTAATAAATTGAAATACTACCCAGCAGCACTTATCCTAATAATTTTCCTTTTCATTTTAGCTGTTTATCTTTTCTATAAAACCTCTAAATCTTCTGAACAAAACAAGCTTTGGGCAGGAATGGCGAAAGAAACCGCACACCAAATTGGCACGCCACTTTCCTCTTTGGTGGGCTGGACCGAAATTTTAAAAAGCGAGAATGTAAATCCAGAATATATAGTTGAAATGGAAAAGGATGTTTCGCGTTTAGAAACAATTACAGATCGATTTTCGAAAATTGGTTCGATTCCTAAACTGGATCAGCACGATTTAATTGAAGAAACAAAAACTACGTTTTATTACTTGCAAAAGCGATCTTCCAAACTCATAAATTTTCAACTCAATATTCCAGAAACCCCTATCTATGTTCAATTGAATCCACAACTCTTTAGTTGGACGATTGAGAATTTAGTGAAGAACGGAATTGATGCAATGAAAGGGAAAGGCACCATAACAATTTCCATAGAAAAAAATTCAAAATTTGTCTTCTTACGAATAACCGACACTGGAAAAGGACTTACAAAAAGTGAATTCCGAAGAATTTTTACTCCCGGTTACACTACCAAAAAACGTGGTTGGGGCTTAGGACTTTCGTTGGCAAAACGAATTATTGAAGAATACCATAAAGGAAAAATTCGCGTTATAAAAAGCATCCCCAATCAAGGCACCACAATGGAAATAGCCCTAAAGACAAACACCTAAAAATGAGTTCTAAAAACCATACAATACATACAGCGCGCTTAAATAACAACTGCCCAACCTGCTTTGGCACAGACGGTTTAGAATTTACATTTTTGCAAAAGGAAAACGAAACACCACTTTATATTAAACCCTCTACTACTATAACTGAAAAGCTGTATTGCCATACCTGCAATAACATTATTTATCCTGTAAACTGGACGGAAGACATTGAGCGTGTTTTTGATTACAACAAAAAAATAGCGGAAACCAATAAACTTTATTTAAAGGTAAAACCGCTATTTTATATTTTAATCTTGGCAGCAATTGTAGTGGTTGCTGTGTTAATTTATGCTTTAATTCCGGCTTAAGATTTTAGTTTTTCGCTAATTTTTTCAGCTAATGCTTCAAATTCTTCCGAAGTCATTTTTACTTTTTTGGTAAAACGCATATCGTCCATTTCATTTAAAGGAATAAGATGTACGTGCACGTGTGGCACTTCTAAGCCTACAACGGCCATTCCAACGCGTTTGCACGGTACTGTTTTTTCAAGGGCACGAGCTACTTTTCGAGAAAATTGCATTAATTGTAAATACATATGCTCGCCCATATCAAAAATCTTATCGATTTCTTCTTTTGGAACACAAAGGGTGTGGCCTTTTGAATTTGGATTTATATCCAAAAAGGCAATAAAATTATCGTCTTCAGCAACTTTGTAGCAAGGAATTTCTCCTTCAATTATTTGTGTGAAAATTGACGCCATAATTAATCTCTTGTAATTTCTAAAATTTCAAATTTAAGGACGCCATTTGGCACTTGTATTTCGGCAACTTCGCCTTTTTGTTTACCCAACAATCCTCTTCCGATAGGGGAATCTACGGAAATTTTTCCGGTTTTTAAATCGGCTTCACTTTGTGCTACCAACTTATAGACCATTTCCATTCCGTTATTTTGATTTTTAATCTTCACATTTGAATGCACCAAAACTTTGCTTAAATCTAATTGCGACTCATCTATTAAACGGGCATTTGCAAGCACTTCTTCCATCTTCGCTATTCGCATTTCAAGCATTCCCTGCGCCTCTTTAGCAGCGTCATATTCGGCATTTTCACTTAAGTCACCTTTATCGCGAGCCTCAGCAATTGCGTTGGAAGCTTTTGGCCGCTCCACATCGCGTAATTGATCTACTTCATCTCTTAATTTTTTTAATCCTTCGACTGTATAATAAGATACTTTGCTCATAATTTCATCGTTTGTGTATGTAGAACATACATATTCTTTATATAACAAAATCCCGACAATTGGCGGGACTCACTTTAATAAATTGAAAAAATCCCATACGCAGACGGGATTGTGTTTAACAAATATACTAAAAATTTAGTTGTTGCGTAATTTGTTGTAATTTCGTCCAGAATATTTTTTTGATGAATTGCCCACTCACAGATTACAAACCAATTACAGCAAATTTTTAGGAGTATTTCACAGCCTTGGCGTGTGTAGCTTTAGTACCCCATTTTCTAAATATATTATATAAAAATGAAAAATAATATCCTTTTACTTTTACTTGTTTTAGTAACACTATCGTGTTCAAAAAATGACGACAAACAAGATCAAAATCCCTATTTAACAAACCCAGTAGTAAATTTAAATTTAAACCTAAATTTACCAGAATACAACCCGTTGAAATTTCCAGGAAATTACGTTATCACCTCCCAAGGCATCAAGGGGATTGTAGTTTATTGCGTTACCGAAACCCAATATTTCGCATATGATTTAACAGATCCAAATCACGCGCCAAGTAGTTGTTCACGGATGGAAGTTAACGGAATAATTGCAACTTGCCCTTGTACTACCGATGAAAATGAATACAACATCGTTAATTTTGGAAGACATGTTACAGAGCCAGATGCAAAATACCCTATGCAGCAATATCTTGCAATTAGAAATGGTAATACTGTAAACGTCACTAATTAGCACTTTAGCTCCGTTATAGAGAAACGGAGCTAAAGCGTAAATTCTTAAAACTTTACCGTCGCTCCCACCAAAAAGTTAATTGTTGCCTGCGGATAATAGCCAGCGCCTTCAACAGTAGTAATGGCTCCCGGATTGCTGAAATCGTCATCATACGTATAAAAATAACCGTTGGAGATATATTTCACATTGAAAATATTGTTCACCAAAGCTGAAAAAACAACTTCTTTTATCCACGGAAGTGTGTCTAAAGTGTAAACAATATTGATGTCATTTATGAAATAACTACTAAGTTTTGAAGCTTCACTATCAATATTCCCCATATACTGCTCCCCCACAAATTTGGAAAGAAAACCAAGTTGCAAATTATTAATTGGCGAGTATTCCAGCATATTTGCTGCAACAATTGAAGGTGAAAACGAAATATCTGTGTTTCCTAAATTTACCAATTCACCATCGCGGGAGCTAACAAAATCTATATTTTTATTCGTGCTAAGTGCTATATTTGGTAAGGTTCTCAAGTTTTTCAAAAGTTGAATTTCGGCATCTATTTCAAGTCCTAATCGGTAACTATTACCGCTACTTGTTCGTAAGGCAGCGCCCACATCGTTCAATTCGCCAGAAAGCACTAATTGATCTTCGTAATTCATAAAGTAAATATTGGAGTTCACCTTTGCTTTTCCTGAAGCGAAACGCCAGCCAAGTTCAAAATCGTCTAATTTTTCTGGTGTAATTATTCCCTGTTCGTAATCGTTTCTTGAAGGTTCGCGATGTGCTTTTCCATATGAAAAATAGAATTGATTCGAAGCACTTAATTTATAGGTTATTCCAGCTTTCGGGTTGAAAAATGCATAGTTTTCATCATAAATCATTTCAACTAAATCTGAAGTAATTCCGGAAGTTTTATAGTTTAGAAATCTTCCCTGCAAATCGCCAAAAACGCTCCATTGACTGTCTATTCTGTACGTAGCTTTTGAAAAAACGGTGAATTCACTTTTTTCACCATTACTGTCGTAATACCTATCGCGAATCTCAGAATTGCTGGCGTAGCGCGCCCAAATTACTTCGCCATAATGGTCGCCAGTATAGTAACTATAGAATGCGCCACCCGTAAAATCGATTTTATTGTTTTTGTAATTTACGTTTGCATTCGCTGCATAAAAATGGTTATCCAACCAACGACGACGTATTAAATCGGTTGAATTAATGGTGTCATTCCCTGTTTCAACAGGTTCAAAACCGTAGGTTTCAAAATCCTCACCTTCCTTGTACTGCTCAAAATAACCCTTTCCTCTGGTGTAGTTGAAAGATATATTCGTGCTCCAATTATTATCGAAGCGTTGGTTCCAAAGTAATTGATAGTGATCCTGCGAATAATTATCTACTTCCTTATCATAAAACTGAATATTTCCGTCTTCATCTGTGTACATACCAGCACTGTTGTATGTTCTATCATTCTCCAATTTTTCGGGGTCTTCAAGGCCGTTCCAAGATTGGTATGTTTCTTCCGTGCCACCAAAAACTAAGGCTTTTATAAGTGTGTTTTTGTTCACAAAGGCGCCTTGTAAAAAGTATGATTTTAAGTCGGAACTGGCTCTGTCAATATATCCATCAGATTTGATGGTAGATAACCTTCCCGCTAATTCAAAATGATTGGAAAGCAAGCCAGTGCTGAACTTAACATTGTGTTTATATGTATTATAACTTCCGAATGAATTGGAGAATTCACCATTTGCTTCATTTGAAACCGCATCGCTTAATAAGTTTAAACTAGCGCCAAAAGCCCCCGAACCGTTGGACGAAGTGCCCACACCGCGTTGTAATTGTAAGCTTTGAATCGACGAAGTAAAATCGGGTAAATTCACCCAAAACGATCCCTGACTTTCCGAATCGTTATACGGAATTCCATTTAGCGTAACATTCACCCGTGAAGCATCGCTCCCACGAACCCGAATGTACGTATAACCCACGCCTGCTCCCGCATCGCTAGTTGTAACTACCGATGGCAGGTAGTTAAGCATATACGGAATGTCTTGCCCAAGGTTTCGCTTTTCAAGCTCCTCTTTGTCGAGATTTGAGTGTGTAATAGGCGAATCTGCATCAACACGAACGGCGTGTACTAAAACTTCGTCTAAAGATTCTGGTGCTCTATTTAACGTAATATTCAATTCTAAATCGCCATTTAAGATTACAGAACGATTATCGGGTAAATAGCCGATGTGGCTAAAATGAATTGTTTGAATTCCAGAATTTAAAGAAACTTTATATTTTCCATCAAAATCTGTAATGGTACCCCCATCCCCTTTCAGAATAACATTTGTTCCAGGTAAAGGTTGCCCGTCAATATCAGTCACAAAACCCGACACGGTATATTCCTGAGCAAAAATGATAAAACTAAAAAAGGTGAAAACTGTAGAAATCAATAACTTTTTCATTCGTAATAATTTTAAATTATACGAATAAAAGGGGCATTATTCTTTATTAGTTAAATGTTAAAATAAAAAATCCCTGAAAACAATGCGTCGCGCATTATTACAGGGGGTTCCTATTGTTTCCCTTGGCAGCATTACCCGCCCAGGTTCTTTGGGTATAATCTCAGCTTTTCTCAATTATGAATTCAGAATTCAAAATTTCGATTGGCACCCCTTTGAGATGTTCGGCAAATGTACATTTCTTTTTTAAATTCCACTTTCATTTTCATTTTCAATTTCTACATTTTATCATATCATTAATACTTCGCCTTTTAATAGTCTTTATATTTGAACAATGACTAATTCAAAAAATAAATTCACTTTTAAAATAATCCTAAGCTACCTTGTTTTGGGAGCCTTATCGGTTTTGGTTGGCTTTTTTTTATATTCTGAATTTAAATCTTTCACTGCTGAATCTGCTGAAAAAACAGGTGAAAAAAAGTTTATTGAAACAGGCACGCTTATAAACCTTGTGTATAAAACCGATGGATTTTCAAGGCTCGCTCTTTTAACAGAAAGTGATGATGATTTTGAAAAATATATGGAAAAAACCGATTCTCTTTTCAAAAAAATTGAAGAGATTAAATCGCTTACCACAAACGAATTTCAAATAAAACAATTAGACAGTGTCCATTCGCTGCTCAAAGAAAAAAATAGAAATATTGAGCAATTACGCATACTAAGGCTTACAAATCAAAAAGATACTTCGCTTGACGATATAATGCGCGAAGTGCGTAAATTGGAGGCTTCCGTGGGCTTAAACTCTGTGGAATCGCTTATCCGCACCCCCTCAGATTTAAATAATCAAGAGCGCAATTTCTGGCAGAATTATGCCGATTACCTCAACAGTGATGCTATTCGCGATACTTCTACCGTTAAGTCTAAAACCGTAGATTCTATGCTTATTGCGTCGCGCTACATTGTGGCGGAGGCTAAAAAAGAAAACTCGCGAATTCGTGAATCTTTAATTCAAAAAGAGAATGACCTTATTCGCAATGACCTTAATATTTCCGAGCGTTTGCGCGAAATAATTGCAAGTTTCGACCGCGAGATTACCAAAAATAATAATCTCGAAAAACTACAGCGTGCAGAATCAATTGAGCGCACCAAACAGATTTTGAAGATTGCTGGGATTTTAGGCGGGATCGTGGTTTTACTATTTTCATATTTTATCCTTTCAGACTTTTTTAGGGCAGAACGTTTTAAAAAGAATTTAGAAGACTCAAAAAATTATGCAGAATCACTTCTAAAAAGTCGCGAACAGCTTATTTCTACAGTAAGTCACGATTTAAAAACCCCACTGAATACAATTAGTGGCTACGCCGAATTATTTCAAAATTCAAGCCTTTCCGAAAAGCAAAAATACTATTTAACGCAAATTACTTCCAGCTCACATTTTATTTCGCATTTAGTGGACGATTTGATGGATTATTCAAAATTGGAAGCGGGAGTATTGGCAATTGATAGTGTGCCTTTTTCACTAGAAAACATAATTGCCGAAGCCGGAAACGCTGTAAAACAACTGTATCCACAAAAACAAGTTGCTCTAAAAATATCAATTGCCGAAGAGATAAAAAACCAAATCTTCGAAAGCGATCCGTTGCGAATTCGGCAAATAATAAACAATTTGGTGGGCAACGCTTTTAAGTTTACCGAAGAGGGATGCGTTAAAATAGAAGTGGAAGAAATTGAAAAGAAAGGCAAAATTTCAACCATTCAAATTTCAGTAATCGATTCGGGAATCGGTATTTCAGAAGAAAAACAGCAACTTATATTTAACGAGTTTACGCAAGCGGAAAGCGAGATTGCACAGAAATTTGGCGGAAGCGGTTTGGGCTTGGCGATCTCTAAAAAACTTACTGAATTATTAAACGGAAATTTAAAAGTACAAAGCGTTTTAGGTGAAGGGAGCAGCTTCTCTTTAGTAGTACCACTTAAAAATTCTGATCGAATTTTAACCAAAGCGAAAGAGCAAAATTCCTTTAAAGGTTTGAACGCGGTGATAATTGACGATGACGAAGCAATGCGTGCGCTTTTACAGGAAATTTTTCAACAAATGGAGATTAGCTCACGGGCATTCAGCAGTTTTGAAAACTTCCTAGCTTCAAACTTTGTTTTCGGTACTCGAGCAGAGTTGAGGAACGAATTCGTTTTAACCGACATTCAAATGCCACAAACCGATGGTTTTACGGTTTTAAAAAGATTGAAAAATCGTGAAATTTCGTCGTATAACAATCAGCCAGTTATAGCAATGACGGGAAGTCGGGAGCACGAGCGCAGTTTTTACTTCGAAAAAGGATTTGCAGAAATGCTTCCAAAACCCTTCACTAAGCAGCAACTAACTGCAGTTTTGGTGAAAATTTTTCCTAAACAAAGCAATTTAGTAGTAGAAGAACAATTGGTTGAAACAACACAACAAAGTGCTTCCCAAGATGAAAAATTTGACCTTTCACTTTTAAAATCTTTTTTGAATACACCCGAAGCGATGGCAGAAGTGCTGGAAGTTTTCAATGATCAAACCGAGAATGATTTAAAACAACTGAACAGTTTGATAGCGCAAAAGGCCATTAAAGAAATCTCAGAAATCGCCCACCGTATGCTTACAATGCATCGACAAATTAGGGCGACGGCTGTAGTTTCAATTCTTGAAAAAATGGAAGATTACGATAAGATTGATGCCAAAAAAGTTGGAGAAATTGAATTGCAAAAGGATTATGAAAAGTTGATTTTGAATATAAAAGATTTACAAAAAGCGCTTGAAAGTCGGTGATTTTAAAGCTCAATTTTATAAAGCTCAAGCTTGTTGTAGAGCGTTTTCCGGGTAATATTAAGCAATTTTGCGGCTTTGGTTTTGTTGTAATCTGCTTCCTTTAAAGCGTTCAAAATAAGTTGTTTTTCGTTACTTTCTGTGGAATAATCTATTGTTTCTTTTTTTGATTCTGAAGAAAAAAGAACTTCTCTGGGAATCACTTCCAACGGAACTAAATCTGAATTGGTCAATAATACGGAGCGTTTAATAACGTTTTTCAACTCACGCAAATTCCCAGGCCAAGCGTATTTTTTAAAAGCTTCTTCCACTTCTTTTGAAAATCCTTTTACCTCTTTGTCCAAAGAAACATTTGCCTGCGCCAAAAAGTATTCTATAAATAAAAATAGATCCTCTTTTCGCTCATGCAGCGAAGGAATGTGAATTGAAAATTCATTTAACCGATGGTATAAATCTTCACGAAATTTACCTTCGGCAACGGCTTTTAACAAATCTTCATTTGTAGCTGATAGAATACGTACATCCACTTCAATTTCAGTATTGCTACCCACGGGTTTAATGCGTCTTTCCTGCAAAGCACGTAATAATTGAATCTGGTTTTCATAGGAAAGATTTCCTACTTCATCCAAAAAAAGCGTCCCGCCATCTGCAGCTTCAAAATGACCTTTTTTGTCGTTTACGGCACCTGTAAAACTCCCTTTTACGTGACCAAAAAATTCGCTTGCCGCAATTTCTTTTGGGATTGCACCACAATCTACGGCGATAAAATTGCAGTCATTTCGCTTGCTATAATTGTGGATGGCTTTTGCGGCAACTTCCTTTCCGGTACCGCTCTCACCTTGAATTAAAACGCTCATGTCCGTTGGGCCCAAGATTTTCAAATATTCATTGAATTTTTTCGAAGATTCACTAATTCCAACAACAAATTGAGGTTTTTCTATATGATTTGTCTGCTCGCTGGTTTCATTTTCTTCCGTGCTTTTCGATACTTGTGTTTGCGAAGAAACATTTTCTGAGCTTGTTTTATTCTTAGAATCTTCTTCAATAATCATCAACAATTCCTCTGGACGAAAAGGTTTCGAAATATAATCTAAAGCTCCCTTTTTTATGGCTTTTACCGCTGTATCTACTTCGGCATAACCAGTCATTAAAATTACTTTTGTTTTGGGAGATATATTTTGGGAGTATTCTAAAAGCTCCAAACCAGAGTCGTCGGGAAGTTGTAAATCAGTAATTAAAATGTCGAAATTATTTTCATTCAACATTTTTCGGGCATTTTCACCGGTTAGGGAAACGGTAATTTGAAAGCCCCTTTTTTCCAAAAAAGTAGTTAGCATTTTTCCAAAAGCTACGTCGTCTTCAACTATATGTATTTGCTGCGTCATTAGGTTTTTCAAGATGGTAAAAATAATCAGTAAATGAGCGGCTAACCTCTAAATTTTTCACAAAAAAAAGGCGTCCAAAATTGGACGCCTTTTCTGAAGTATTGAATCTAAAATACCCGCAGCTTACTGCTTCTTTAATTCATTTTTAATCCACTCACCTTTTGCGTTTGCATAAACAGTTGCGCTTTTTGCATCGGCAGTTGCAAGTTCGATTTTATATTCTCCTTTGGCATTTACATAAGCCTTAGAAATAGTAGCCTCGCTAAAATCTTTAGCTACGGCAGCTTGAACCGTTTGCGGTAATTTAGAAGCTTGTACTTCCTTATAATCTTGTGCTGCTTTAGCAACAATTACTGCATCCGTATCCTGAGCAACATCCAATCTGCTTTCCACTTGCGCTTCAACAGCGGTTTGTTTTTGCTCGTTCATTGCGGTTGGTTCCTTGTCTGTTTGCGCAGTTGCTGCAGTTAGACCTCCTAATAAAATTGCTGTACTTAAAATTAACTTTTTCATAATGTCTGTTTTAAATTTTACTTATTATTTATTCGTTTCTAAGTTTGTTTGTTGACTTGTATATAGAAAAAGTAGTGCCATAGAAATATAGCAACAGAACATAGCTGTAAGAACCTATAATACAGTAGTTTAGAAAATATTTATTTATTCTGAAAAACGTGGAAAGTGTATAAAAAGTAGAACAACTGTGTAAATTTTACACAACTATTGTATAATCGTTACTCAAGTTTGGGTGGTTTGCGATTGGCTTTTTTAAAGGCGTTCTCCTTTTTTGATTTTATTCGCCTTTCAATTGCCCCTCTCGAAGGTTTTGTTTTCTTGCGAGGTTTTGCAACTTTCAAATTGTGTTCAAGGATATTCACCAACCTTTCAATAACAATTGCCTTGTTACGATGCTGGCTTCTGGTTTCGCCGCATTGCAGCATTATAATTCCTTCGGAAGTAATTCGTGAAGATAATTTAAGATGAAGTCGCTCCTTTTCTCTTTCCGATAGCGCTTGTGAAGAATCAACGTTGAAGGATACCTCAACTTTCGAAGCCGTTTTATTTACGTGCTGTCCGCCCGGCCCGCTACTGCGGATGGCTTTAAAAGAGAGTTCAGATATTAATTGGTCTTTGTTCACTTTGGCTGGTGTGCTTCGTTTAAAAGGTCGTTTACGGTTTTTACAGGATTGAAAGTAATGAGCGGCACTTCAACAAAAACAGTATTCCAATTTGCCATAGCCCCATTCCAAAGTCCGGGAAGTTCTAATGCTTTTATGCGTTGTCCAAAAAATGATTTTTCAGAAATAAATCCTGTGTCTGGATTTGAAAATTTCGTCAAATCATATTTTTCACCTTTATAATTGCGAACCCCACAAACTAAATCTACAGGGTTAAAGTGAGTTGCTTTATCAACAAATTGCTTTTGTTTCGGATTATGGATGTCTATCTGCGACATTTCCACAATCTGATAGGACAGGTTTCCATTCTTGTCTTTTATAAGAAATGGTCCGCCGCCGGGAGCACCCGTGTTTTCAACCACACCGCAAATGCGAATTGGCCGTTCCAAAACATTTAAAAGCGCCTCTATATTTATAGGTGTATCCTTAATTTTTAATTCTTCGGAAATAAATTTAGAAGCAGATTTTAGAATTTCTTCGGAATAATTATTTGAATGAAGTTTTTCAACAAACTCGAAAATTTGCTGCTGAAAGGAAATCAATTTGCCGGCAAGTACTTTTTTCTGAAAAGCGATTGTTTCTACAAAGTTTTGAGAAACTACATTGTCTATATTTTTTATGAAAACAATATCTACATCCACATCATTTAAGTTTTCCAACAATGCGCCGTGACCCGAAGGACGGAAAAGCAAATTGCCGTTTTCATCTAAAAACAAATTGTTATCGGGTGTTGCAGCTACTGTATCTGTTTCATTTTTTTGAAATGAATACGAAATATTATACGTCACTCCAGTTTTGTTCGCCACTATTTCCTGTATTTCAAGGTAGCGTTTTTTGAATTTTTCTTCATGTTCTGCAGAAACGGTAAAATGCAAATTTGCAGTCCCATTTGAGGTTGCGTAGAAAGCCGCTTCGTACAGTTGTTCGCCAAAGGCAGTAACATAATTGGCGTCGTATTTATGAAAAGGAACAAGTCCTTTCGGCGTATTGCCGAAATTTAAACCTGTCTCTGCCAGCATTTCTTGAACGAATAAAAAGTACTGTTTCCCTTTATTGAAATCTTCAAAATTAGAATACTTTTCATTCAATTTTTCTTTCACCAAAGTAGAAAAAGCAAAATTGTCAATGCTGCCCAAAAATCTTTTTAGATTACTATTTTCCTCCTTTAGAAGAAATGTTTCAAAAACATCATTTTCGGGATTGAAATTATCTAAAAACTGATGCAAAAATTTAAACATACGCGTTGCTGCGCCTGAAGCGGGAACAAATTTAAGAAGCTCCAACTCATCTTTTTTACTATCAAAGAGTGAAACAAAATCTGCTTGCTGTGCTGTAGATAAGATTTCAATTCCATTATTTGCAGAAGCGGGAGCAACGACGTTTGCAAACGGAATTCCATTCTTAAATATTTGCAACTGTTCTTTAACCTTTGCCTCGGAAAGTCCGTGGGCTTTTATTTGATTTATGTCTTTTTCAGTAAACATTTTTTGTAATTATTTCTCTGTGACGCTCTTTGACTTTTCTCGGTGTAACTCTGTGTTATAGTTGTTTCACAGAGTAGCGCAGAGAACCGCAGAGGTTCACAGAGATTTTGATTTTAGCAATTGGTCAATAATTTCAACTGCGCTATTAAATCTCTCTTCTTTGTTTCCTTTTAATATTTTATAAGGGAAACCTTGCGTTTTTAATTCGGCCTCGAAAATACGAAACATTTCTTCGCGATTGTTTGGTCGATCCCGCAAAATATCTGCTTCCCAAGGCGTATCAATATATGTTAAAAGGTAGATGCTATTATTACTTTTGGTTGCTTCATTTTTAATTTCCGACGCGCAAAATCCGTTGTAATAGTATTCAGAATACACTTTTAATTCAAGCAGGTTTGTGTCGCAAATCAGAAGATTTTCAGCAAGTTGCAAGGCTTCATTTTCAAGTTTTAGCTGCCCTTTTGCGACAGGAATTAAATCTTCTTTTGAAATCAATTTTTTTTCAGAATCCCACTTTTCCTGAAGGTATTCCCGCATAAATTCAGGCACCCAAAGCGTATCGTAATGCTCCGCCAATTGTTTTGCAAGCGTAGTTTTTCCCGTAGATTCGGGGCCGTATAAAACTACTTTTATCAATTCAGCAGACTGGTTTCGGGTATGTTCAAGTTTCTCTTCCAAGCGCGGTATCCATAAATGGCAATAATAGTGAATAAAAGGTATTGAAACGAAGTAAACACGAGTCCTTTATAAAGATAGAGCGGCACCGAAATAATATCGCCAATAATCCAATAAATCCAGTTTTCAACTTTCTTTTTCGCCATAAGCCACATTCCTACAAAGAAAATGGCAGTTGTAATTGTGTCAACGTAAGCGGTCCAACTATTCCATTTTTCGAAAAATTCATAAAGTGCAAAAACTAAAATCAGTGATCCTACAAAAATATATATAGAAGTTTTTTGCTCTTTTTTTGTGGTTTTGGTAATTGGAGTATAATGGGTTTCATCCACTTTTCTTGTCCAAATATACCAACCGTAAATGCTCATTGCAAAATAGTAGGCATTTATCATCATATCGCCCAAAAGCCCATAAATTGCTAAGATATAAACGAAAATTGCCGTACTAATAATTCCCGTGGGATACACGAGAATATTATCCTGCTTGCTATACCAAACACTTAAAAACCCAAAGAAAACGCCAATCAATTCCAAAACAATTAAATGTGTTGGAACCTCAGCGTATTGGGCAAAAAACCAATCAAAAATGAGGTTCATAGTCGCTACGGTCTGATTTTACTATTTTTATATAAAGCAAACCTCTTTCCACGGCTTCCAATGCAATTTTCATTTCCTTTTGAAGCAGGCTCATTACAGCATCATAATCGCCGTAAACTTGTGTACTCAACGGATTTTCCAAAACTGTGAGTCCTGAATTTCGCAAACTTTTTATGAAGTCGATAATTGCAGGTTCGAAGTCGTCCTGTAGTGGCGAAAGCGTTAATTCTACTGAAATATTCATTTCTTTATTTTTCTTCAAAGTTACAAGTTCCTTTGCGTCCTTTACGACTTTGCTTGGCAATTTTACCGCAGAGGTGCAAAGAACACAGAGATTTAAAATCTTTTAAAATTCGTACGCCGTTCCCATTACAATCATATCTGCCCCTGCGTTATAAGCTGCCTTTTTCTGCAATTCAGTTTTTATACCGCCACCAACAATTAGCGGAATCTGAATAGCCTTTTTAACTTCGGAAATAATTTCTGGGTTTACAGGAAACTTGGCTCCGCTACCCGCTTCCAAATAAATTAATTTGGCGCCCATAAATTGTCCCGCAAGTGCTGTATTTACTATTGTTTCAATATTATCTTGCGGAAGTGGTTCCGTTTGAGTCACTTTTGAAACGGATGAATTATTTCCGCCATCAATCAAAATATAGCCAGTGGAGATAATTTCCAACGCCGATTTTTTAATTTTCGAAATAGATTTTATTTGCTGCCCTATTAAATATTCAGCATTTCTTCCCGAAAGTAAGGTTAGAAACAATAGCGCATCTGCCAAATGGGTAATATGCGAATAGTCGCCCGGAAAAAGAAAAATTGGAAGTTTTGTCTCTGCTTTTACAGCTTTTACTGTCGCCTCAGTTTCGCCATTTGCGACACTGCTTCCTCCTATAAAAAGATGTGTAGTTTCCTTCGGAATTTTACTTAGAAATGATTTTGTTTCAGAAATAGTAAACTTATCTGGATCTATTAAAATAGCAAGTTGCTTTTTCTTTTCGGCAATAGATTTCAGTAAAGAATTATAGAACGACTCTTCCATCTACTGTTTTCAGGATTTTAGGGCGTATGCACAAGTGAAACCTTCAAACTCCAAATAATCTACATTATAAATTTCGGTTTTGTCTTCGAAAGTTACCGTAGCAGTAGTTTTGTAGTCTTCAAGTGCAAATTCTTCCACATAAATATTTTGCAAAAAGCTAACGCCTTTTTCGGCAAAACTTTTATAGAGAGATTCTTTCGCGCACCAAACAATGGTAAGTTTTCTCATCATTGCATCTTCGTTTGCAATGGTTCGGTATTCTTCAATTGGAGTAAATTTATGAGCGATACGTAGAATTTTGTTGCGTTGCATTTCAATATCAATTCCCACTTCTTTATCGCTAATAATTATTGCAGAAAAATTGAAGGAATGTGTAATTGAAATATGCTTATCGCCCGTTAAATGTGGCTTTCCGTTTTCGTCGTAATATAAATCGTGATCGGTAAAACCCTCTAAAGCCATTAAATGCCGAATACTCATAAAGCCACGCTGATGCAGATCGCTTTTCATATTCAACACTCTATTAGAACAGTTTTCGGTTAAACTAATTTCTTCAGCGAGCGATTCAAACGACTCTTCAATCTTCCAAATGAAGACTTTAGTTGTGGGATTAACTGTTATAGTTTTGTAAAGTGGCATAGATTTTTAAGAGATAATTTGTACTTTTGCGGACTGAAAAACAGAAATTATTCTTAACAAATACCCGCATTCGAGGGTATAAATATAACAAATATGTCAACGAAAACTGTGCCTTACACGGCGTTTAAAGTAAAAGATATTTCCCTAGCAGACTGGGGAAGAAAAGAAATTGAGCTTGCTGAAGCAGAAATGCCAGGGCTTATGTCTCTTCGTGAAGAATACGGAAAAGAGCAGCCTTTAAAAGGTGCGCGCGTTGCTGGTTGTCTTCACATGACCATTCAAACCGCAGTTTTAATTGAAACTTTAATTGCCTTAGGTGCTGAAGTTACTTGGAGTTCTTGTAATATTTTCTCTACTCAAGATCACGCTGCCGCTGCAATGGCTGCTGCTGGAGTAGCAGTTTATGCTTGGAAAGGAATGACCGAAGAGGAATTTGAATGGTGTATTGAACAAACACTTTTCTTTGGCGAAGACCGCAAACCGTTGAACATGATTCTTGATGATGGTGGCGATCTTACTAATATGGTTTTAGATAAATATCCAGCACTTGCTGAAGCAGTAAAAGGTATTTCTGAAGAAACTACTACTGGTGTTCACCGTCTTTACGAGCGTGTAAAAAAAGGAACTTTGCCAATGCCTGCTATCAATATTAACGATAGCGTTACTAAAAGTAAATTCGATAATAAATACGGATGTCGCGAAAGTGCTGTGGATGCAGTGCGTCGCGCAACTGACATAATGATGGCCGGAAAACGCGTTGTTGTTTGTGGTTATGGCGATGTTGGTAAAGGAACTGCCGCTTCTTTTAAAGGAGCCGGAAGTATCGTTACCGTTACAGAAATTGACCCTATTTGTGCGCTACAAGCTGCAATGGACGGTTTTGAAGTGAAAAAATTAGAGACTGTTGTTGGAAATGCAGACATCGTAATTACTACAACTGGAAACAAAGACATCGTTCGTCCAGAACATTTTGAAGCGATGAAAGACAAAACAATCGTTTGTAACATTGGGCATTTTGATAACGAAATTGCTGTTTCTTGGTTGAAAAATAACCACGGAAAGTCACACGTAGAAATTAAGCCACAGGTTGATAAATATACTATCAACGGAAAAGATATCATTCTTTTAGCTGAAGGTCGTTTGGTAAACCTAGGTTGCGCAACTGGTCACCCAAGTTTTGTAATGAGTAATAGTTTCACCAATCAAACTCTAGCACAGATTGAGCTTTGGAAAAATGGCGAAAACTACGAAAATGAAGTATATATGCTTCCAAAGCATTTGGATGAAAAAGTAGCGAAACTTCACCTTGCCAAAATTGGTGTTGAACTTACAGAACTTTCTACCGAACAAGCCGAATACATTGGTGTAACTGTAGAAGGGCCATTCAAGCCAGAGTACTACAGATACTAATAATTCCCGCCTTTCGGCTATCGCTCAAGATAGACTCTGGCTGGAATCTCTTACTTTTAAAATTGAAACCCTTGTAGCGATGTGAGGGTTTTTTTATGTTTAAAAATGAGCTTCGATACATATCATTTTTGGACGAGTGAAAAATATAGTAACTTAGGCAGTCGCACTTGAAATAGACTTTTCAAATACCTTAAAAAATGACTAAAAACTCAAAACTTCCAAACATTCCAACTTCCATTTTTTCAGTAATGAGCAAAATGGCAACAGAACACAATGCTTTAAACCTAGCGCAGGGATTTCCGAATTTCCCCAGCGATCCGGCTTTAAATGCATTGGTAGATCAAGCAATGCGCGACGGATTTAGTCAATACGCCCCGATGCAAGGCGATTTTGAGCTGCGCATGGAAATCTCAAAAAAGATTGAAAACCTGCATAATCATTTTTACAATCCCGAAACTGAAATCACTATTACTGCTGGGGCAACGCAAGCTATTTTCACCATAATTGCAGCTACAATAAGTAAAGGAGATGAAGTAATTATTTTCACTCCGGCATACGATTGTTATGTGCCAACGGTGGAATTGTTCGGTGGAAAGGTTATCCCCATTCAACTAAAACCTCCATTTTACGCTGTCGATTGGCAGGAAGTTGCAGATAAAATCACTTCCAAAACGAAGATGATAATCATCAATAGTCCGCACAACCCAAGTGGAATGCTTCTTTCTGAAGAAGATATGCTTCACTTGCAAAATTTGGCAGAGAATAACGACTTATTGATTTTAAGTGACGAAGTTTATGAACACATTATTTTTGATGGCAATATGCATCAAAGCGCTTCAAAGTTTGAAGCTTTGGCATCGCGAAGTTTTGTTACTGCTTCCTTCGGAAAAACATTTCATAACACGGGCTGGAAAATGGGGTATTGTGTTGCGCCCGAAAGTTTGATGAAAGAGTTTCAAAAAGTACATCAATTTGTAGTTTTCTGTGTGAACCATCCTTTTCAAAAAGCATTTGCTACTTATCTGAAAGATCCTGAACACTATTTAAAACTTTCAAATTTTTACCAGCAAAAGCGCGATTTCTTTTTGCATTTAATGGAAGGTTCAAACTTCAAAATAATTCCGTCAAAGGGTACTTATTTTCAAATGCTCGATTTTTCAGAAATTTCAAATGAAAGTGATATCGCTTTCGCGGAAAGGCTTACGAAGGAATTTAAGATAGCCACAATTCCTACTTCAGTTTTCAACGAAGGGAAAAAAGACTTTAAGCAAATACGTGTTTGCTTCGCCAAAACAGATAAAACTTTAGCACAAGCAGCTGAAATTCTTAAACAATTCTAATTACTTAATTTTATTCCGTCTTTACGTCACAATAAGTTTTAGCAATCAAAACATTAAAACAACCGATTGCTTTTTAAAGCATTAGCACTTTTAATCGTTATTTTCGTAAAGCTCACAAAAACCCTTTCAATTATGGAAAATAACAAAGACAAAAACTACCACAAAAGCGGAAACCCAAGTGGAAATACAGGCGATGCTTGGGAAATAAATGATGATGGCGCAGCAGATCAATGTCCATATTTCGGCAATACCCAACAGCAAGTTGCTGGTGGTGGTACAACTAATGGCGACTGGTGGCCGAATAGTTTACGATTGAATGTGCTTCGTCAACAAAGCGCAAAGTCGAATCCGATGGAAAGTGATTTCGACTATAAAAAAGAATTCAAAAAACTAGATTACGGTGCTTTAAAGAAAGACCTCATAAATTTAATGACCGATTCACAAGACTGGTGGCCTGCAGATTATGGCCATTACGGAGGTTTATTCATTAGAATGGCTTGGCATAGCGCGGGAACATACCGTGTTACCGATGGTCGCGGTGGTGGTAATACGGCAAACCAACGCTTTGCACCTTTAAATAGTTGGCCAGATAACGGAAACTTAGATAAAGCACGTTTATTACTGTGGCCAATCAAACAAAAATATGGCAAGCAAATTTCTTGGGCAGATTTATTACTTCTTACAGGAAACTGTGCTTTGGAATCAATGGGTTTCAAAACCTTTGGTTTTGCTGGAGGTCGCGAAGACGTTTGGGAGCCAGAACAGGATGTTTATTGGGGTTCAGAAACACAGTGGCTCGGCAACGACAAAAGATATGAAGGGGGGCATCTTGAAAAACCTTTAGCAGCAGCCCATATGGGTTTGATTTATGTAAATCCAGAAGGTCCCAATGGTGAGCCAGATCCGTTAGGTTCTGCACATGATATTCGAGAAACCTTCGGCCGAATGGCAATGGACGATTATGAAACAGTAGCTTTAATTGCTGGCGGACATACCTTCGGAAAAGCCCACGGCGCTGGCGATGCTGAAAAATATGTAGATTCTGAACCTGCGGGAGCAGGCATTCAACACCAAAGTAAAGGGTGGATAAATAGTTATAAATCTGGATTTGGTGACGATACCATAACCAGTGGTTTGGAAGGTGCTTGGACGCCCACGCCAAATAAATGGGACCATGATTATTTTAGGGTATTGCTAGATTATGATTGGGAATTAACCAAAAGTCCGGCTGGCGCACACCAATGGAAACCAACGGCGGCTTCTAATGCGCACAAAGCGCCAATGGCTCACGATGCTTCAAAAACGCAGGATTTAATGATGTCTACCGCAGACATTGCATTAAAAATGGATCCTAAATATTTAAAAATCTCAAAGCACTTTCGTGAAAATCCTGAAGAGTTTGAAGATGCTTTCGCAAAGTCTTGGTATAAATTAACCCACCGCGACATGGGGCCAGTTTCACGTTATTTAGGTCCCGAAGTTCCGAAGGAGGAATTGCTGTGGCAAGATCCAATTCCCGCAGTTAATCACGCCTTAATTGACGAAAACGATATTGCTTCATTAAAGACTAGCATCTTCGATTCTGGTTTAACTGTTTCTCAATTGGTTTCTACCGCTTGGGCTTCGGCTTCAACGTATCGTGGGTCTGATATGCGTGGAGGAGCCAATGGTGCTCGAATTAGATTAGAGCCACAAAAAAACTGGAAAGTTAATAATCCTTCCCAACTTTCAATAGTTTTGGGAAAAATGCAAGAAATTAAAAACGATTTCAACAATAATCAAAATGGCGATAAAAGAGTTTCAATGGCAGATTTAATTGTTTTGGGCGGAAGTGCAGCAATTGAAAAAGCCGCTAAAAATGCTGGCCATAATGTAAATGTTCCATTTACACCAGGAAGAGGCGACGCTTCGCAGGAACAAACAGATGTTGATTCATTTAAACATCTTGAACCTTCTGCAGATGGTTTTAGAAATTATTTGAACCCAAATCAGCACGCTTCTTTTGAAGAACTTTTAGTTGATAAATCGCAACTTTTAACGCTCACCATTCCAGAAATGACTGTTTTAATTGGAGGAATGCGTGTTTTAAAAACTAATTACGACGGTACAGACCACGGTGTGTTTACCGATAAGTCCGAAACATTAACGAATGATTTCTTTGTAAACCTTCTCGACTTAGGGACTACTTGGAAAGCCATTGGCAATGACGATCGTGTTTTTGAAGGGCGCCATCGCTCATCAAATACTTTTAAATGGACCGGCACGAGAGCAGATTTAATTTTTGGTTCTAATTCAGAATTACGTGCAACGGCTGAAGTTTATGCGTGCGAAGATTCTAAAGAGAAATTTGTAAACGATTTTATTGCCGCTTGGCACAAAGTGATGAATTTAGATCGTTTCGATTTAAAATAAGAGAAATGTCAAATATTTTATAAATAAAACAGAGTTGCTAATTATGTGACTCTGTTTTTTTACTTTTATAACAAATGAAAGAACAACTTTTTAATGCCATCAGGCAGGAAAATTTAGGTGATGTTGAAAAAATTTTGAAGCAATCGCCAGAATTAATTTCTGTAAAAGATCCACGTGGATCTACACCTTTACTGCTTGCAACTTATTATGGCCTTTATGAAATTTCAGAAGTGCTTTTGAAGTATTCACAGAATCTTGACGAACAGGACGCATCAGGCAATACGGCTTTAATGGGTGTCTGTTTTAAAGGATTTGACACACTCGCAAAACTATTATTGGAAAACGGTGCAAACCCAAATATTGCGAATTTTAATGGCGCGACAGCACTTATTTTTGCCGCCACTTTTGGAAGAAAAGAAATAACAAATATGCTTATGAAAAATGGTGCGGAAAAATTTACTAAAGACGATAAAGGACTCAATGCTATAGACCACGCCAAGATGCAGGGAAATCGTGAAATAATAAACCTCTTGGAAAGTAAAAACTAATTTTTCATTAAGCTTATTCAATTAGGGAAAAACTATCAAACACTATCAAACACTATCAAATTTTGAAAAAAAATCTCAAAATAACAATCATTCAAAGTGAGCTTCATTGGGAAAATGCAGCGGCTAATCGCGACATGTTTTCAGAGAAAATAAAGAATATTGAAGGTGAAACAGACTTAATTATTCTCCCAGAAATGTTTACTACGGGTTTTACAATGAATGCCAAAAAACTTGCCGAGCCCAATGATGGTGAAACGCTGCAATGGATGATTCAGGAAGCGAAAAATTACAATACCGCCATTACGGGTAGTGTTATTATTACTGAAGAAAACAATTTTTACAATCGCTTGTTTTTTGTTTTTCCAGATGGAACACACGAAAAATATGACAAAAAACACACCTTCACTCTAGCCCGAGAAAATGAAACTTATACTAACGGAACAGAACGCATAATAGTAAACTACCACGGTTGGAAAATCTGCCCATTGGTTTGTTACGATCTTCGTTTTCCTGTTTGGGCGAGAAACACAGAAGATTATGACGTTTTAATTTATGTTGCTAATTGGCCAAAGGTACGCACCGTTGCTTGGGACACGCTACTTCGCGCTCGAGCAATTGAAAATATGGCATATTGCATTGGTGTAAACCGTGTAGGCTATGACGGCAATGATCACGAATACATTGGCCACTCCGCAGTTTATGATGTATTGGGAATACAAATTTCTTCCTCAGCTTTTGGAGAATTTATTGAAACTGTGAGTTTAGAAAAAAAGTATATTTCAACTAACAGAAAACACCTTCAATTTTTGAATGATCGCGATCAATTTACTTTAAAATAAACGTCTCGTTTAAGCCCCAATTAGCGCGCACTTCAATTTGTTTGGGATAATAAATTATTTTTTCGGGTTCCATACGGGTTAGGAAATTACCAGAATCCCACCTTTTATTTTTGTTATCGTCGTAAATAATCCGCAGAAAATATTTGTCTGGCGATAGCGCATCGAAAAACACATTTTTGTTTTCGAAAAGGTATTCTTCTGCCACCATATTATACTTACTATCTAACAATTGTACAATTATTGGCAACCGATCAATATTTTCGATTTTAAGGCTTAAAGTGCCGTAATCTGACGCTAGGCGCGTGTTTACATTAAATAGAATAGAGTCGTTAGTTTTTTCAAAAAAATCGGTCAATGCTCCTGGCAATACTTTAATGGAATAACTTTGCTCTTCCTTTTTCGGAAAAAATATTTCAGCCCAGTTGTATTCTGTGTTCAATCGTACCGTTGATTCAACTACTGTTGAATCTTTCGTCATTACTTCAAATTTTGATGCATCAAAAGAAATAATCGGAGTATTGGCGCGCAATTTAAACGTATCCTTCAGTTTTAGCGTTCCTGTTTTCAATGCTGAAATATTCAACGAATCCTTAAAAAGAGCTCGCATTCGCACTGTAGTTGTATCGACACTATTTTTGTTCGCAACTTTAAAAACCAAAGAATCTACTTCTATTGCGGGCTTAAACCAATAATGAAGCGAGTCCTTTTTTTCATCTTTAAAAACTGCAGAAGTATAATCTTCCGGCACTTCAGAAAGCACATCAATCGCTAGACTATCGGCACGACCTTCGTAACCAAAAACTATATGGTTTTTACCAACTTGGGTTGGACGAATAAACTTATAATCGGGGGTTTCCTTAAATAGCGTCAATGCGTATGTAGAATCTGTGGGCAGTGTAATTAGCTCTTTCACAAAACCAATCTTATCGTTTTTTGGCTGAAAAGTGTAATCGTTACTTTTTTCTTTTAATGCTAAAAGCAGATACTTGCCTTCCTTTAAATTGCTTAATTCAAATATTCCTGTTGAGTCTTTAGTTACGGTAATGTAGGTTGGTTTTTCAGAATAAATAAGTGAATCTGAAAAGGTTTCATTTACCTCATAAAGCATTACTGTAGTAGGGAATTCTGGCGCAATTAGCTTTGCATCTTTAATCTTTCCTGAGAGTTTTAAACTATCTATATAACTTCCTGTGGAGAAAATATATTTAAAATAATCATACTTATTTTCTTCGTTATTATCCACAATACTGTTTCCGAAGTTGAAGGAATAGGTAGTATTTGGCTTTAAAGTATCGAGAATTTTTATCTTCAAACTTTTAGAAGTACTTAAAGGTGTTATAAGTGGCGCAAATTTCATTGGTGGTGAAATGATGAGCTCTTTAGTTATTTCCTTTAGTTTTATGTATTCGTTAAATCTGATTTCAATTTCGTCACCCGAAAAATTGGTAGTGTAGTTTTCAGGGATGCTCCTAACAATAACCGGCGGAATGGTATCGCGTGGGCCACCCGATGGCGATCCCTTTTTTGCACAGTCTACAAAAGAGAGTATAAATAAAAAGGCGATGGGAATATAAAGTAGGCGGTGTTTCACTTAGAATTCTTTAAAATTACTTGACGCAGGGTTATGACTTCAAAATTAAACAATAAGTAGCTACAATTAACAAATAACTTTTAAGCTATCGCAATTGTGGCTATACTGATGGTTACCTTTTCTGCTTTTAATAATTGGATGGCGCATTTTTCTAGGGTTGCCCCCGTGGTTATAATATCGTCAACCAACAAAACATGTTTGTTAGTTATTGCTTCCAAATTTTGAATTGTAAACATTTCTTCGGCTTCAAAGCGTAAAACTCGGGTTTTAAAAACTTGCGACCCAGATTTTGATACTTTTATTAAAACATCATCGCGATAGGGAACATTAAGAGCTTTGGCAATTTCTTTTCCAAAGCCTTCCACCTGGTTGTATCCGCGTCTTTTCATCTTTTGTTTATGAAGCGGCACAGGAATTACCACCTCGATTTCTTTATACGAATCTATTTCTGCTAGTTCAGCACCCAGCCATTTTCCGAAAAAACTACTCACCTCCTTCTTACCTCGGTATTTTAAATTATGTAATAATTCTTGGGTCAAACCTCTCTTTTGAAAATGAACAATTGCCGTGGCGTTTTTCACTAAAAACCTGCCGTAAAATCTATTTATTAGTAAATTACTCCCTGATTTATGAATATTCGCCAATGGCAGTGAGTGAATGCATTTTATACAAATCACCTCTTCGCCCTTTAATAACAGCTGTTTACACCCTGTGCAAACCTTCGGAAAAAGTAGATTTAACATAATTTAAGAATTTTTACCATTTTATAAACGTTTGTTAAAGAATTACCTACCTACATTTACGGACTAAACTTAACTAGTTAATTATGACAACAAACGAAAACAATAGTGGTAAATTTAAGATACTCATAGGAGTACTTTCTGTTTTACTTATCGCCCTAGCCGTATACACGGTTACCCTATTTAATGATAGTAAAAATACGGTTTCAAATCTTGAGATGCAAAAAGCAGACATCGAACAAGAACTGGAAGGATTAATTGCGAATTATGATGAAGTAATAAAAGACAACGAACTGAAAGACAAAGACTTATTAGCTGCTCGCGAGAGAATTACAGTTCTTTTAGATTCAGTAAAAGACTCACAAGCAAACGTATCTCTTATAACCAGATACAAAGCAGAATTAGGCCGATTAAAGCAAGAACGCATCATGCTTTTTAAACGTGCTGACAGTTTAATTGCGGTTAATAGAAAACTGGTTGTGGAACGAGATAGCACTTCGAATGAACTTCAAAATACACGTATGGTTGTAGATTCTGTGAGCCAAGAAAATGTGGTAATGAACGAAACCATTAAAAAAGGTTCTGTCGTTAAAGCGACAGATTTACGGGGTGAAGCGGTAATTATCAGAAACAGCGGTAAAGTAGTTGACACAAAAAGAGCAAGTCGTGCAGACAAAATTAGAGCATGCTTTACTTTAGCTCCAAATGCTATTGCTCAAAAAGGAGATAGAACGCTTTACATTCAAGTAATCAACCCAAGAAACAAAATGATGGGCGATGATGCTGTTAAGCAATTTGAAGCCAAAAACATTAACTACAGTGCATCCACAAACGTTTTCTACGAAAATGAAGAATTAGATGTTTGTATTTTAGTTAATTCTTCTGAATCAAACCTAATTGAAGGTCGTTATACAATTAATCTTTATGACGGTGCAAACCTAATAGGTACCACAACAATGGAGCTGAAATAAACTTCTTAGAAAATAAAGAGAAGGTTAGTTTAAAATAAATGAAACCGCTGTGAGTTATCACGGCGGTTTTTTTATTTTTGCGCTATGGCAAACAACGACGATCAATTTAAGAAAGTAGTCTCTCACGCAAAGGAGTACGGTTATATTTTCGCATCGAGCGAAATTTATGACGGACTTAGCGCAGTATACGACTATGCTCAAAACGGAGTAGAATTAAAGAAAAACATTCGCGAATACTGGTGGCGAAGCATGGTGTATATGCATCAAAACATTGTAGGTATCGATTCTGCAATTTTAATGCACCCAACAATTTGGAAGGCTTCCGGCCACGTTGATGCTTTCAACGATCCGTTGATAGACAACAAAGATTCCAAAAAACGTTACCGCGCAGATGTTTTGGTTGAAGATTATGCCGAAAAAATCTATCAAAAAGCCCAAAAGGAAATTGAAAAAGCTAAAAAGCGTTTCGGCGATAGTTTTGATGAAGCGGAATTTGTAACAACAAATCCACGCGTTGTAAGATATTTAGAAGAACAACGCACCATTTTAGAACGTATGGCTCGCTCGCTCGAAAAAGAAGACTTGGCAGACGTAAAAGCGTTAATTGAAGAGCTTGGCATTGCCGATCCAGACACTGGTTCTAAAAATTGGACAGATGTTCGTCAGTTCAATTTAATGTTTGGAACTAAACTGGGTGCTTCTGCCGAAAGCGCAATGGACCTTTACCTTCGCCCAGAAACTGCGCAGGGTATATTTGTAAACTTCTTAAACGTTCAGAAAAGCGGAAGGATGAAAATCCCTTTCGGAATAGCGCAAACAGGAAAAGCTTTCCGTAATGAAATTGTTGCGAGACAATTCATTTTCCGAATGCGAGAATTTGAGCAGATGGAAATGCAATTCTTTGTACGCCCAGGCGAAGAGCTTAAATACTACGAATACTGGAAAGAAACTCGTTTAAAATGGCACCTTTCCTTGGGAATGGGAGAAGAAAACTACCGTTTCCACGATCACGAAAAAATGGCGCATTACGCAAATGCCGCAACAGATATTGAATTCAACTTTCCCTTCGGCTTTAAAGAATTGGAAGGTATACATTCCAGAACCGATTTCGATTTAAAAGCACACGAAAAATTCTCTGGCAAAAAGCTACAATTTTTCGACCCAGAATTGAACGAAAGCTATGTTCCGTATGTTGTGGAAACCTCAATTGGTTTAGACAGAATGTTTCTTGCCGTAATGAGTAATTCGCTTCAGGACGAAACTTTAGAAGACGGTAGTGTAAGAACTGTTCTAAAATTACCAGCAATTTTAGCGCCTATAAAAGCCGCTGTTCTTCCGTTAATAAAGAGAGACGGTTTACCCGAAATTGCACAGAAAATTATTGACGCTCTGCAATGGGATTACAATGTAATTTATGATGAAAAGGATGCCGTTGGAAGACGCTACCGTCGTCAAGATGCCGTTGGAACACCGTTCTGTATTACCGTAGATCATCAAACTATTGAAGACAATTCAGTTACAATACGATACCGCGACACTATGGAGCAGGAACGTATTCAGATTTCAGAAATTTCAGAAAAAATGAAGGAAACCATTTCATATAAACACTGGCTTTCCGAATAATTTTTCAAGTGATTAATTCTATATTTCCAAAAAGGAGCGTATTAATTTACGCTCCTTTTTTTATGTCAATAATCTCAGCCGGGGTGGCTCTATCACAACGGTTCATTCTTCGTAATCCGTTGAATTTTATCCATACTTTTAGACCATCTTTTTTGTAAGTTTCTTCCAGATTCATAGGATCTAAATAGTAAAATTCCATTTTATCGCCAGGCATTTGGATGGTATAAGGACAGTCGCCTTCTTTATCTGAATATACTATCGTACCCAGCAAATAGCCTTCAGCCATCAATTTTTGAGGATCCATTGTTTCAGTATTTATTGTGGTTTCTGTAGTTGTGGAAGTTTCAGAAGTGTTAGTGCTTTGTGTTTTCTTTTCTGTGGTGCCACAGGAAAGAACTAATGCTGAAAAGACTGCGATTACTATTTTTAAAAACATTTTTTCCTTTTTTTAAATGATTTATGAAGATACAAAAAAGGAAACATCAATTCAGCAATGAGAATTGAAATATCTCGCAGCATTCCGCGTGGCGCTCACCTTAAAAATACGCTCGCAACTGTACACTGCCCGTATGCACTGTTTTGGTGGTTTCACTTTTTCTTCCAAAATAGGAGAAATTAGCATCTAAATATTTCGTAATCCGCTTCTGAAAAAGCATTCGCCACGTAAAATTTGTTCCCGGTTGTAAGCCTTCCAACATTTGATAAGCAACGGGAGAAAAAGGATTTCCTTCAAAATTGTTGTCGATGTAATTAAACTCACCGTTCATTGAAATCTTTTCGGCGTTGGTGTATGCGAAAGAAAAACCAAGCGTTTGCTGGTTTAGCGACTCCATATTCCCCAACTTATTGTCTTGATTTGCAAATTCATAAAACACATCGAAACGTGTCTGCTGACTAAGCAAGTAAGAAATTTTCGGGTTGAATTCATTCGAATTAAGAAGATAGTTTCTGCTAGCAAAATTCTCCGAAAGGCTTTCATTGCTGCCCGTTGCGCCCTTTAAATTAAGCAACCAGCTTTCATAAAATTTATGATTGAAATTAAATTGATGACTTTCTAAATTATTGCGTTGCAAACCTACGGCGAGCAAATTATCTGACGAGGTTGAAATAAATGTATAGCTGGTTGTGTAACGTTGCTTCCCGCGATTGAAGAACAAAGCGTTTCTAAAATTCAGTACCAATCCCAATTGATCATCGCCGCCATCTTCAAACGGATTTATGTTGAAACCATCCTTTTTTCGCTTTACTTTTCTATCTAAAACGTAAGAAGTTTGATTGTAAAAATGTGACAGCAGCTTTTTGAAACCTTCTTTATTAGACCAGTTTTGTGGGTTCAAAGTAAGAATCTGACTAAATTTATTCTGCCTAATTTTTAAAAAAACTTGATTGGGTAGCAATATCCGTATATATTCTGCTTGGTCTTGAAATTGTGCCACTTCAAATTCTTCCAATTCTTGAATTCCGTTATTATTATAATCAATCCACACATAAACACCCTGCCCTGGCTCCGTTTTTACATACGTAAATTCTTGCTGCGCAATAACTCCGTTGTTAGATTCTAAGGCTGTATTTAAGCGAACTCCACCATCAAATAAAGCCTGATTATAAAGGAATCTCGAATTCAATGAGCGTTCCGTTTCGCGCTTGTCGATAATTAAAATTGAATCATTTGGGTTGAAAGCGGGACCCGATTTTGGTTCGTAATTCAATGTTCTATAATTCGCAAAAGCCGAAAGCTGCGTGTTTTCAGTATTTATAAGTCTCGATTTTAAATAGTATGTCTTCGATGAATTCACTTTTTGAAGCAAATTATTGCGAACACTATCGTTTACACGAAATTGATAACCGGCTTCCACAAAAACTTTGGTGCTGTCACCAATTCCAGAAAATACTTCGTACGAACTAAATTTCTGGCTAATGGGCGAAATACTATCGCGAACCACGTCTTTAATTTGATTGTCTTCCAAGGCAATTTTTCCACCAACCCAAGCTTTTTCGAAAGAATAAGTAGTTCTGTTATTGAACCTAAGAAATTTAGAAGAAATAGAATCGGCTTTGCTATCTAAATAACTTCCGTAGGTAAGAAATCGCAGTTTTTTCAGCTTTAAATCTGAAGTAATTACATGCCGTGTTCCGTTGAAATTTTCGGAATAATTTAAATTTTGAAATTCATAACGGCCACCTCCATTTTTAAGATGAGAAAACTCAACCCCCGAAGTAATCAAACTTTGATTCCCCACAGGATTAATAAGGTTCCAATCGCGATTGAATTCAATATTATAAAGTCTTTCGATAGTCCGGAAATCTCGTTGAACAAAATCTAAAGTTCCAAAAGCTTCTACTTTTAAAGTATCTACGGTTGTTAAAACGCGTTGCTTAAAAGCCAACCTTCCCGCAAAACCATCGTTGTTATTATCGTCAATATCGCTGAAAAGGTTTAAGTCGTTTTTACTACCTGCAACTTCAAAATCTACAATTGTTTTTTCCGATGGATGAAACCTTCCGTTTAAACCACCAACCTGCAGTTTTATTGGAGCATTCAACCTAATAACAGGAGCATAATTTCCTTGGGGCACGCCGTTTACTGGCGGCACATATTCAAAAATACGGCTAATGGCGTTGGTATCGCTAATTACATAATCGCCATTATTTGCTCCTACAAGAGAAAAACGCACGGTAAAAAGTTCGTCGTCTGGGTTACTTGAAAAAACAAAAGCCTCCTGCCCATTGATAATTTCCTTTTTGTAAAGAATTTTGTTTTCAGCATACGTGTCGGGAGCGGCTGATGGCGCATTCATCAAATCACGATCGTCGCCCGCAGCCATGAGGATTGCTACTTGTTCTTCGGAAAGATTTTGTTGCAACGGCTGATTTTTCGCATCGTTTTCTGAATATACATACACGCCCAAGTCTAAGTTTTCACTAGAATAATTACCGCCGCCGAAACCAATAAAACGCGTGTAACTTCTATCGGTATATTGATATTCTACCGAAATACGCATGTTGCTAGTGATAGGATATGTTGGGTTAAATTTTATTTCGCCAGCATTGTAATCTATTACATAATCTTCGTTTTCGCCGCGGTTTAAAAGCAATCCATTTACATAAACCCGCTCGCTGCCCGAAACCACCAAAATATAAAGTTCGCCGTTAGGACCAACTAATTTATACGGACCTTGGTTTCCTTCCTGCCCAATAAATTCACTTTTTGAAAAAACGCCGCGCACCAAAGCACCCGAAGCATAGGCCGAAATTTTTGAACCGTCTTCATTGTTATTAGTTCCGCCAAGCGATATTCCCTGTACTTTTTTGGTAAATCTTCCAAAATAACTATTGTTGTTTTGAAGATCGATATCGCCAGCGCGTATGTTCCAATTTTCACCATAAAGTTCAATAAAAATCTGGTCGAATTCATTTAAACTTTGCGAATAGCCACCTTCCTGCGTTGGAATATTGGCATCTTGAATGGAAGCACGAATGGAAACTTTATCGCTCAGTTTCCCCGTAATTTGTAAATCGAGTTCACTGTTTACCACCGCGTTTTGATTATTCCCAATAGTGATGCCGCGCGTAATACTTCCCGAAGTATTTAAACCATCAAAAGGCGTGAAAACATTTGTATTCGTGCTTTCGTCCAGCGAATATAACTTGTCCATTTGCCCTGTATTTTCAACAATAATTTTTGGGTCGAGGGTGTAGTAATCTCGTGTTAAAAAATCGGGATACTGTAAATATTGAATGCTAAGCGAATCCTGCTGTTGCTGCAATTCTTCTGAAAAAATAATAATCCCCTTTTTGAAATCTATTCGATAGCTGAATGGATTCGGAGAATTTCCATCTTTATCTAGAATTACGAACCTCTTTGGGTTAATACCCGCGCTGTCTAAAACCACGGTATCCCTCAAAGCAACCTTCTTCTCTTTATAATTTGAAGAAATATCCTGCCCATAGCCAGAGGCCGCAATTATAAATAGGAAAAGAAACAGGTATAACTTCATCAACTATAAAACTAAACACTTGGGTTTTTATTTCGTCGGATATTTTATGATAACCTTTTAAGAAATATTTAGGGTAAAAATACAATCTTATTTACTTTAGCAATTCATAACATCTCTGTGAAACATTGTCGCTCGTAGTACAACTCAGTGGAATATTTTTACCACAAAGAACAGGAAGAAGGCACAATGTTCCGCAAAGAAAAAGGATTTAAGTTTGAAAATAATATCATACAACGTAAACGGAATTCGCGCTGCTATGCGCAAAGGATTTATTGAATGGCTACAAGCTGCAAACCCAGACGTAATCTGCATTCAGGAAACAAAAGCGAATTTTGATCAAGTGGAAGTTGAAGCAATTGAAAAAGCTGGTTATCCGTATCACTATTGGTATAGCGCCGTAAAAAAAGGATATAGCGGTGTTGCAATTTTTTCGAAAATTAAACCGAATCACATAGAATACGGTACCGGAATAGAATATATGGATGCCGAAGGAAGAAACCTTCGCGTAGATTTTGATGATGTTTCTGTGATGAGCTTGTATTTACCCAGCGGAACAAATATTGCCCGTTTGGAACACAAGTTCACGTTTATGGACGATTTTCAGAAATATATTGACAACTTAAAAAAAGAGATTCCAAATCTAGTTATCTGCGGCGATTATAATATTTGCCACGAAGCGATTGATATTCACGATCCAGTTAGAAATAAAAATGTTTCTGGCTTTTTGCCAGTGGAAAGAAAATGGCTCGACGGATTTATGAAAAGTGGCTTTATAGACAGTTTTAGACATTTCAATAAAGAGCCCGATAATTATACGTGGTGGAGTTATCGCGCAAATGCCAGAAACAATAATAAAGGCTGGCGAATAGATTATAATTTGGTTTCGCAACCGCTATTAGATAATCTTAAACGTGCCGTTATTTTGCCGGATGCAATGCATAGCGATCATTGTCCGCTTTTGGTGGAACTTGAATTCCCGCGTAGGCGGGAATCTTAGGTCAGAATTTGATAGACCTTTCTGAAAAAAATAACCTATAACACAATGAAAAATTTATTCTCGCTTCTTGCTATTATTTCTTTCGTTGGATGTGCATCTTATACCGATGCTAAATATTTCGATTGTCCAAAAAATGAAAATTATAGGATGGACACTGACAAAAAAGAATTGATTTATAAAATATTGAAACGCGCCGTTGTTCAAGAAAAAGACGTTCCAGACAATGATTTAATAAGAGATAAGCAGAAAATTTATATTTCAGATTTTTACTACGGTGCTTTTGAGGGCGAAGAAGCGAAAAGAACTTTTCCGCTTTCTCATTCAGAAATACCTTCAGAAATCAAAGGAATTTCATTTTGTATGAAATCTAAACCCGAGTTACAGATCATCGCAGATAAAACTACGGATTTTCTATACCTAACCTTCGGGGAAATTGAAATTGATGAAGATACTGCTACAATAGGAATTTCTACTAATTGGCAGCCAATAACGAATAGCAAAGTTGCATATTTAAGCGGTGGCGGTTATGTTTGGCAGTTTAAAAAATTGAATGGTGAATGGAAATTTGAAAAGATTTTATTTCAATGGGTATCCTAATTTTACTGCATGTTCATCAAAATATCCTACAAGGTTTTTGAAACCTTGCAGGTCCAACAAATAATAAAAAGATTCCCGCATACGCGGGAAATAGTATGAAATACACAACCCTGCCCAATACAGATTTAAAAATAAGCAAACTCTGCCTCGGCACTATGACTTGGGGACAGCAGAATACTGAATTGGAAGCCCACGAACAGCTCGATTTTGCAATTGAAAAAGGAATAAATTTTATTGACTGTGCCGAAATGTATCCCGTGCCAGCAAATCCAAACACACAAGGCAGAACGGAAACGTATATTGGCAGTTGGTTGGCTAAAAAGAAAAATCGCGAAGATTTAATTATTACTTCAAAAATTGCGGGGCCCAGCCGATCGATGGACCATATTCGCCAACCTTTAGATTTCAGCAAAAAATCTTTGGAAGACGCTATCGATAAAAGTTTGAAGCGCCTGCAAACGGACTATATAGATTTATTCCAACTTCATTGGCCAGAACGCAATACCAATTATTTTGGGCAATTGGATTACACGCACAAAGAAGACGAATCTTGGAACGATAATTTTGCTGAAGTGCTTCAAACTTTAGAGGAATTCGTAAAAGCAGGGAAAATTCGCCATGCGGGACTTTCAAACGAAACGCCTTTTGGCGTGATGCGCTTTTTGGAAGAATCTCGAAAAGGAAACTTGAAAATGATTTCTGTTCAAAACCCGTATAATTTGGTGAATCGGAAAGACGAAATTGGTTTGAGTGAAATTCTTCAGCGTGAAAATATTGGCTATTTGCCCTATTCGCCTTTAGGATTTGGTACCCTTACCGGGAAATATTTAAACGGAAAAGCAGATGAAAATTCACGAATCAATCAGTTTAAGCAATACAGTCGTTACAGCAGTAAAACCGCTTTTGAAGCAACGGCAAAATATTACGAAATTGCCAAAAAGCACAATCTAAGTTTTGCGCAAATGGCGTTGGCTTTTATACTTCAGAAGAAATTTGTTACCGCCCCAATTATTGGCGCTACTTCAATCACTCAACTTTCAGAGAATATTGAAAGCATCAACATTTCACTTTCAAAAGAAATTTTAAAGGAGATTGATGCCGTTCATAACCAAATTCCGAATCCAGCGCCATAACCAACCCCGTGCGCAAGCGGACACCCCTCCTTAAAAAGGAGGGGAACAGTGCCTCCCCCTATTTTCAAAGGGAGGTGCCGAAGGCGGAGGGGTTATACAAACGCACTATACCCCGTAATTGCTCGACCAACAATTAAAGAATTAATTTCTTTGGTGCCTTCATAACTGTAAATTGCTTCGGCATCTGCCACAAAACGAGCCACGTCATATTCTAGCAAAATTCCGTTACCGCCCATAACTTCGCGGGCTTTACTTACTACGTCTCGGGTTCGCATACTACAAAAAACCTTTGCGAGTGATGCATGTTCATCGGTCAACAATCCTTCATCCTGCAATTCCGAAAGTCGGAAACACATAGTTTGCATAGCGGTTAGGTTTGCAACCATTTCCACCAAATGATTTTGAACTAACTGAAACGACGCAATAGGTTTCCCAAATTGTTCGCGTTTTTTGGTGTATTTCAGCGCAGCTTCGTAAGCACCGCGGGCGCAACCAACAGCTTGCCAAGCCACACCGGCGCGGGTCATTCTTAGCACTTTTGCCGTGTCTTTAAACGAATCGCATTTTTGAAGTCGGTCGCTTTCGGGAATGCGACAGTCGGTTAAAGTTATAATCGCATTCTGCACTGTGCGAAGCGCCATTTTATTCTCCATCTTTTCGGCTACAAATCCTGGGTTTCCTTTTCGCACTAAAAAACCTTTCACTTGGTCGGAAGCCTCATCGCGCGCCCAAATAATTATTACATCGGCAAATGTGGCGTTCCCAATCCATTTCTTTTGTCCGTTTAAAATCCACTCATCGCCTTCTTGTCTGCAAGTAGTTCCCAAACCGCCTGCAACTGCAGAACCTACTTCCGGCTCAGTTAAACCAAAGGCGCCAATAAGCTCCATTCGAGCCATTTTAGGGAGCCATTCCTGTTTTTGCTCCTCACTTCCGCAGATATAAATTGAGCCCATTGCCAAGCCGCTATGCACTCCAAAAAATGTAGAAATGGACACATCCACACGCGCAAGTTCCATTGCTATTATTCCTTCCATTACGTAACTTTCATCTGGCGTGCCGTAGCCTTTATAAGTGAGGCCGCAAATATTCAACTCTGCCATTTTTGGAATAATCTGAAACGGAAATTCGGCTTTATTCCAATATTCATTGGCTATCGGCTTTATTTCGTCTTCCATGAAATTGCGAACTTTTATCTGTAATTCGCGTTGTTCGGGAGTAAGCTTTAAAGCTAAATCGTAAAAATCGCCGTCAATGGGCGGCAGTTTGTGCTGTCCCTTTTTTCCACCTTTGTGTTTCAACATTTTCATTAAACCAGCTAATTGCCGATCATCGAGTTCACCAACGGTTTTCATAATTTCAGAAAGATCTACTTTTTGAGAAAGTTTGCCGAGCGCATCCAGATCAATCTCTTTCATTAAATGAAGGGTCTGTTTTATTTTGGAAAAAATGGACATAGTTTGTTTTTTCAGAATTGAATTCTAAAGATAATACTATGCACTTCTCTTTAGGCTAAATAAAAGTTAATTTGGAGATAGTGGTTTTATAACCGTTTCGTTTATATAACCCTTTAAACCGCTTGAAGTTTGAATGTGAAACCACTTTTGATTTTTGCCCAAAACAAGAAGTGTATCGTTCTTTTTCAAACTTAAAAATTCTTTATAAACCGCAGCAGGGCCTTTGTGAATTTCAGATCTATTTTTTAAAGTGACTGCTTTTGTGATAGTTGAAGATATTTCACTGACTTGAATTTCGGTTTTTTTAATAAACGAAAGAGGATTCACCGCGCCTTGCGATTTGTAAATTCCAAAATGAAGATGCGGATCGGTGGTTATTGCATTGCCAGTGTTACCAACAAAACCAAGCGTATCGCCAACTTTTACTCTTTTCCCTTCAGAAACCGCTATGCTGTCTAAATGTGCGTAATAAATAGTTTTTCCGAAAAGGCCATCTCGCAACCAAACCTGTTTTCCGCCAAGACCGCCATCGCCAACAGAAGTAATCCTTCCATCTGTTACCGCCACAACCGGCGTTCCGCGAGCAGCAAAAATATCTATTCCTTCGTGCGAACGGCTTCCGTCACCGCGCGGGTCTGCCCAAAAACTCTGAATATTTTTATTATCCGCACCACTTACGGGAAATTCGTAAAGCGGTTCAGTATAAATTTTCAAAATAAAGGGAAACTGCAATTGCATTTGTGGTTGTACAATTACTTTGTAATAACCAGAAATTTCAATTTCTTGTGAAAGTTTTGACTGTTTATCTTCGGCACTTTTTAGATGTTTAAATATTTTAAGTGAATCGGTCTTCGCTTGAAAAAGATCGATAAAGATCGAAGCTGAATCGGGAGTTTTTTCAATCTCAACTACGATGCGTTCTCCCTCTTTTAATTGAATATTATAACTGTAAACATTAAAATTATCTCCGGAAAAAACGCCGCTTTCAGAATACGGAAGGGTAATTTGTATGCTATCGCGTTTTGCGCTTTCAAATGCAATATTCCAACGAAGCAATAGCGAATCGTTTTTTGAAAAATTGCGTTCGTAAACTTCGCGCGCGGTTGGTTTTACAAATACATCTGCCGCTTTTTGAATTTCTTCTTTGCAGCTCGAAATAAGTATTCCCAAAAGAATTAATGCGGAAAAAAACCTCTGATTCATAGCGATGTTAAAGTAACAGAAATTATACCACAATCAACCAAAAAGATGATGCACCACATCGTGAACCTTCGCCACTTTTATAATGTTTATATGAAAGTTGTTCTTCGGAATTTTGCAGTATTTTGAAATAACGATGGAAGTAAAACCTAATTTTTCGGCTTCCAAAATGCGTTGCTCTACGCGAGTCACGGGACGAACTTCGCCCGCTAAACCAACCTCAGCAGCAAAGCAAAGACGTTTATCTATAGCAATATCGATATTTGAAGAAAGTACTGCGGCAACAACGGCCAAATCAATCGCGGGATCGTCAACGGTGATTCCGCCGGTCACGTTTAAAAAAACATCTTTTGAACCAAGTTTGAAACCTGCGCGTTTTTCTAAAACGGCAAGTATCATATTTAGGCGTTTCGCATTGTAACCTGTTGCGCTTCTTTGCGGTGTGCCGTAAACAGCGCTGCTCACCAAAGCTTGAATTTCAATCATTAAAGGTCGCATTCCTTCGAGAGTTGCGGAAACTGCGGTGCCGCTTAAATCTTCGTCATTTTTCGAGATTAGTATTTCTGAAGGGTTTGAAACTTCCCGAAGACCA
This sequence comes from Aequorivita sp. IT1282, assembly GCF_058068205.1. Taxonomy (NCBI): domain Bacteria; kingdom Pseudomonadati; phylum Bacteroidota; class Flavobacteriia; order Flavobacteriales; family Flavobacteriaceae; genus Aequorivita; species Aequorivita sp. IT1282. The sequence goes on from NZ_JBYRHR010000007.1 coordinate 92,592, forward strand.
CTGCCCTGCATTTCATAAATACCGAGTTCATTTGTGCTTCCGAAACGGTTTTTATTAGCGCGCAGAATCCTATAAATATGGTTTCGGTCGCCTTCAAACTGCAAAACCGTATCTACCATGTGTTCCAAAATTTTTGGTCCAGCGATATTTCCATCTTTAGTAATATGACCAATTAAAATTACGGGAGTTGCAGTTTCTTTTGCAAATTTTATAAGCTCAGCAGTTGTCTCCCGAATTTGAGAAATACTTCCGGCGGAGCTTTCAATAGCGTCTGTGTGTAACGTTTGAATAGAATCGATTACTACAATATCTGGCTCAATTTCGGCTATATTTCTAAAGATGTTTTGAGTTTTAGTTTCAGTGAGAATGTAGCAATTTTCAGAAATAGGTTGAATACGTTCCGCTCGCATTTTTATTTGTTGAGCACTTTCTTCACCTGAAACATAAAGTGTTTTATAGGGTAGCTGTAATGCAATCTGAAGCATCAACGTACTTTTACCAATGCCAGGTTCGCCACCCAAAAGCGTTAAAGACCCGGGCACCAATCCACCGCCGAGTACTCGGTTTAATTCGTTGTTTTTTGTGTTCAGTCGCGCTTCTGCTAGTGTTGAAATTTCAGAAATACGAAGAGGCTTGGCGTGTCTATTACGCTCGGCTCCGGATGAATCTGGAGATTTCCAACTTACCTTTTCGGCTTTTTGGATAATTTCTTCTGCAATAGTGTTCCATTCTTTGCACGCGTTGCACTGCCCTTGCCATTTAGCATATTGAGCACCACAGTTTTGACAGAAAAATGTTGTTTTAGTTTTAGCCATAATATTTCCGCTAAAATAAATATATTTACGCTATCAACCTTCGCTAAATGAAATACATATTCCTCACATTTTTTTTCTTTGGCATATGTTCAATGGTTGCAACCGCCCAGCGATACCAATTTAAAGGATACAAAACAGAGGAAGGGCTTGTTAGCAATGAAACATTTGCAATACTTCAAGATAGCCAAAACAGAATTTGGGTGAGCACTACTGGCGGACTCAGTTGTTTTAACGGTAAAACTTTTACCAATTACACTACTGAAGACGGGCTGGCTTCAAATATAGTATTCAGCATTTTAGAAGATTCTAAGAGACGCATTTGGGTGGGAACTCTCGATAATGGCGTAAGCATAATTGACAGCGGTAAAATCACGAACCCAAAGGGTGAAGATTATAATAGTATGGGAGGCGTAACTTCTATATTGGAAGGCGCTGATGGCCTGATATATGTTATTTTTATAAATGGCATAGCAGTTTATAAAAATGGCAAGTTGGAGAACTTGTTTAAAGATGCTACTAAATACCAACTTTCGGGGCTTCAAAGTGCTGCTTGGTATGATGATAATACAATGTACTTGGCTTCTACGAATGAGGGTATTTATAAATTGACTTTAGACCCCCTTAAAATTGAAAATATTTATAACCAAAAAGATGGTATAAATAATATTTGTTATTCCACTTTGGTGGATTATGAAAAGAACATTTGGGTGGGTGGATATGGCGAACTCTATAAAATAGCTAATGGCAAACTCACCTTATATAAATTTAAACCTGAAGATTTTGATAAGAATCGAATCTACGGAATTTTCGAGGAAAATGACACCGAGCTATATTTAAGCCTTGAGGGTAATGGATTTGGAATTTTTAATAAGCAAACAGGCCATTTAGAAATAATAAACGAAGCACAGGGACTCCCTACAAATTATATTTACCAAATCATAAAAGATACGGAAGGCAACCACTGGATGACTTCTTATGGCGAAGGAATTATTCGATTTAGAGATACTTCATTCAAAATTTATGACGAAACACAAGGGTTAGCATCGGTGAATGATATTGTGGAATGGAATGGGAAATTAATATTAGCAACGAATGATGGAGTAGTTGAGCTAGACGACAACAAGAATATCCGTCAAATTACTAAAGGCAATCCTATTAAAAATCTGTTTATTACAGCAGATAATAATCTTCTTTATAATACTGGCACAGCGGTTTTTGAACTCGCTATAAATAGCACCTCAGCCAAACTTATTGATGAAGGCGACTACAGTTTAATTTTCAATAACAAGAATAAAACATTTCTATTCGAGACCGATAGAATTAAGGTTCTTGCTAAAGACTCCACCTATTATATAAATTCAAAAAGATCCATTGCCATAGAGTCTATTGGAAACCGTTATATACTTTGTAAAGTAGGCGGTTTGTTTCAAATGAAGAATGATATAATAGACACTATTCCTGGCCTAGAAACTAATTTGCACCACGATTTTAGAAGTTTAGATGTTATCAACGCCAACGAAGTAATTGCTGGAGGTGATAAAAAGTTATATCATATAAAACTAGAGAACGACCATTTTAAAATTCAGACTTTTAATATGAGTCGTTTTGGCTCAATAAATCATTTTAGAGCCTTAAAAGTAGATGGCAACGATTTATGGCTAGCTGGAAGAGATTTATTGATAAAAGTAAATCTTGATATTTTACTAAAAAAGGACTCTATAGTTGCAAAATATTATGGCACTGCCCCCCATTTTTTGGGAAATGACATCGACTTTAATTCACTTTTAATAACAAAAAACAAAACAGTATTATCTACCTCGTTAAACGGAATTATTGCCTTCAATGAAAATGCATTCATACCCAATACCGAACCGCCGAAACTAGATCTTTCAGATGTTTATTTATTTTCGGAACCTTTAGACGATGGCATTTACAGGACTCCAGACGGCATAATCCTTCCATATCAAAAAAACTATTTAAGTTTTTCGATGGAAGCTATAACGTTTACTAATCCCGAAAATGTTAAGTTTAAATACCGAATGAAAGGCCTTCGAGATGATAACCATTGGTCTGAACCCACAACCGATTCAAAAGCTGTATTCTCTTACTTACCACCTGGAGATTATACTTTCGAGTTTACAGCTGATAACGGTAATGGTCTTTGGCAAATACATCCCTATGAATATTCTTTTAAAATAGAACTCCCCTTTTGGAAAACCTGGGTTTTTTGGGTTTCCTTATTAGCATTTACCGCTATAAGTATTTTTACTATTCAATATTATAGAAGCAAAATAGAACGCAAAAGAAATGAAACTTATACCCATAATCTCATTAAAGCTCAAGAGGAAGAACGCACTAGAGTGGCACGAGAACTTCACGATAGCGTGGGGCAAAAACTGATGCTTCTTACTAAAAAAACAAAAAATATTGGGAATCCTGAGATGGAAACACTAGCAAGCAATACGCTCGATGAGCTGCGAACAATTTCTAGAGGACTCCATCCAGCAACCTTAGAACGGTTAGGGCCAACAGCCGCAATCAAAAATATGATTGACGAAGTAGATACAAATACAAATATTTTTTTCACCCATCACATTGAAAATATAGACGATTTATTGAGCAAAGAAGCCTCCTTGCATTTGTATAGAATAATTCAAGAAGTGCTAAATAATATGGTAAAACACGCCGAAGCTAAAGCAGGTTCTGTGACGATTGAAAAAAAGAAAAACACTATTGAAGCAATTATAGCAGACAACGGAAAGGGTTTTGAAATTTCGGAGAAGGCTAAGACAGTCGCAAGTCTGGGAATGAAAACCTTGATGGAACGCGCAAAAATTTTAAATTCAAAAATTGACATTAAAAGCCAAATAAATAAAGGCACTAAAGTAACCCTTACTATCCCTATTTAAATGTTAGACAAAAGTAAAATCTCCATTGTAATTGCAGACGATCATCCCATGATTTTGAAAGGATTATTCGACGAGCTTAATGATAACGAGTATAATGTTGTAGCCCAAGCCACAGATGGTATGCAAGCTTTGGAAAAGATTTTAGTCCATAATCCAACCATCGCACTGCTGGATATTGACATGCCAATTTTAACAGGTTTCGACGTGATAAAAATGGCAAAACAAAAAGAAGTAGACACTAAGTTTATCGTGCTTTCTTTTCACAAGGAAACCGAATACATCTCGCAAGCACGGGCGCTTCAGATAAATGGATACCTATTAAAAGAAGATTCATTTTCGGAAGTTGAAGAATGCATTCAGGGTGTTTTGAATAATGATATTTACTTTAGTCGTTCTTTCGAAGCTTCTTCGCTTGCCAGTATTTCGGAAGATTTAAAAAAGTTGACGCTTCTAACTACTTCCGAAAAAAAGATTTTAAAACTAGTCTCCGAACAATTGAGCAGTAGTGAAATTGCCGATAAATTATTTATATCGGTTCGCACGGTAGAAAAACATAGAAGCAATATAATCACGAAACTGGCAATTGAAAACATATCGTCCAATTCACTTGCGGCTTGGGCGTATTTAAACAGGTTGACTATTAAAGAACTTTAGCGGTAATACTCAAAAAACCTAACTTTTCAGCTTTTAACATTTTCACAAAAACATTTCAAGTCTTTGAAATATAATCGCATACCTAAATATTTAAAAAAATAAGTACCTTTCAAAACAACTAAACAAATATTCTTCCAAAAATAGAATGACAAAAATATTCTTTTATTTTTTTCTGCTACTATGGACGGCCAATTTCGCTCAAACCGGACGAATACTTCAAAAAACATATACAAAACAAGAAGGTCTTGATATTGATGTTATTTCGGCCATGGCATTCGATAATGATGGTTTTTTATGGCTTGGTGGAGAAAATCTTTCTGTCAGAAAAATAATAATTAGCGATAAAAAACTTGTTTTACAACGCTTTAACGGGAATACATTTCACAATATCTCTTTACCTCAATACAAGAATAGGATTCTTAAAGTAAATCAAATTTATAAACGGGATGATGGCAAATTCTATGTAACAGTATCACTTGATCAAGGAGCTTTGGTGCTGTTGTTTGATCCTTACACCAATCGTTTTCAGAAATGCAATTTTCCAAACTTCGGAAACCCTATTGAAGCGACCTCATCAATTTTTAAATATAAAGGCAAAGATTATATATTATTCCAAAAAGAAGGTAGCATTACCTTGTGCATAATTGAGAGTAGCTCTAAAGTTATTCCTGTCTTTTCCTTTAAGCCAGAAACAACTAAATTTTTCGTAGATCTTTCAACTCGTTTTATTCCGTTTGATGATTTCTGTATAATTAGCGATGATAATTTTTTACCTACCGCATTCGATTGGAAAGGTAATAAACTAAGGAATTTTACGGATATATCTTTTAAAAACTCAAATACAAATCTAAAAAAAACGTGGATCGATGAGGTTTTTAAACACAACGATACCGTCTATTTTTTCAACTTTAATAATCCGCAGTTATATTTTGTTGATGAAAAAAACATAGCTATTCTTCCTGTAAATGGCAAAGCGAATTTTTTAGCAAGCGATAATTTATCTACCGTAAATGATGGTTTTAACAACAATTCAATAGTTACGGTTAAAAACAATCAAATAAATTTTCATGAATTTAAAAAAGGCAACTTAGAGTCACTTTTTACTGAAATAGATTTTGATTCCGGAACGGGTGTTCAAGTAATTTCAAATAATCTTAAAAATGAAATTTGGGTCGCAAATGGAAAAAGACAGCTGCATCAATTTAAATTTCCGTCGCAGAAAATAAAAACGTTCCTATTAAATAAAGGAATCCGTAGCCTCTATAAATTAAAGGCAGAAGAATATCTGGTAGCGACAGAAAAAGATGGATGGTACAAACTAAATACGAAGACCCAAAAAATTGAGCCGTATATTCTTACTGATGGGCAAAATAACGTATTGCCAATTTCTTCGAGAAATATAATAGCAGGGGAAGATGGGCTTTGGTCCAATGATTTTGGAAATATTATAAAGGTTGATACGACCTCGCATACCGTACACGAATGGCGTCATTTTCCAGTTATTTGTATGGAAAAACCCAACGATTCTACGATTGTTTACGGCACAAATGAATATTATTTGATGTCCTTCAATACGCGTCTCAAGCAACATAAAAGTCTGTTGTTGACAGATTCTTTGTACATATACGATTTGGCTTTTAAAAGCAAAGATCCGCTTATAGTTGCAGGAACAGATAAAGCTCTTCTAACCTATAATCTGGAAACGAAGAAGCATAAATTTTACGGTACGTTACAAGGTCTTGAAGATCCTTTTATTTTAATGGTAGATTATACTGATGAAAATGGATTCGTATTAGGCACACGCTCTGGGAATGTGGTTTCTTTTGACCCAAAAACAGAAAAATTTAAAACAATTTATAAAGATGAATTAAAAGCTGGAATTGCAACCATACTTTATGAAGATACGCTGTGGTGGATAAATACATTTAATGGGCTTGTGGCCTTTAATAAATTAGACTGTTCAACAACGCGTTACTCTACTCAAGATGGATTGAGTGATAATGAAGCCAATAGATATAGTGCACTTAATACCGAAGAAGGCTTTTTGGTTGGAACATTGAACGGCTTAAATTATTTTAATCCACATGATTTAAGACCTCAGGAGAGCATTTCGAAATTAGTCCTACTGAAGGTTAAAAAATATGACTCCGAGAAAAATAAAGTTGAAGAAATTTTAAACAGAAATGCTTTTGAAACTAACAAAACAATTGTTCTTTCATCAGAGAACAGGGCTTTAGAATTAGATTTTTCAGTTACCAATGCAGTTTCGTCTCCTGAAAACACTTATAAATACAGGCTTAATAATGAAGAATGGATAAATTTAAACAAACAACAATCTATTCGGTTTCCCAATCTTGCTGCAGGGAACTATTTATTGGAAATAGAAGCTTTGGATTTTTCAGGAAAGAAAATCGCAGAATCACTCTTTTTGAATATAGACTCCAAGAAATTCTTTTATAAAACAGGGTGGTTTTATCTTTTACTATCATTGGCGTGTATTTTATTTATGTTTTGGATGTTGAATCAAACGCGAATACGACGAAAACTTCAAGAAAAATTTTCGCACGATCTTATGCAATCTCAAGAAAATGAACGCACGCGTATTGCTCGTGAATTACACGATAGTGTGGGACAACAACTCACTCTTATTAAAAAGAAAGCCCAGAACCTCGAGCAAGATGAAATAACCAATTTAACCCATAATGCGCTTGAAGAAGTACGGGAAATTTCACGGGGGTTGTATCCTTCAGTTTTGAAACAATTGGGGCTTTCGGAATGTATTGGACAATTACTTTATGATCTCGATGAAGAAACTAATATTTTTTTCACAATAGAAATTGAAAATATAGACACATATTTTAATGAAGAAGCAGCCTTGAATATTTATAGATTTATTCAAGAATGCCTTACAAATATTATAAAACACGCTGAGGCAAAAGCCGTTTCTTTAATGATACAAAAGCAGAAAAATTCGATTTTAATTTTTATAAGCGATAACGGAAAAGGGTTTAATACTTCCGATTCATTCAAACAAAAAAGTCTGGGACTTAAAACCTTGTCGGAGAGAATCCGTATTTTAAATGGCAGTTTCTTAATTGAAAGTAAACCGGGAAAAGGAACAACCATAAAGGCACATTTGTCTATAAAAGATGGAACAAAAAAAGACTAGCAACAAACGATTATCCCCTACTTTTAGAAGGTTAACACAATGAGTTGAAGAGCTACAGTTTTTAAGAAAGTGTAATAAAAAAAGCTATACCAGAAACAATCCGGTATAGCTTTTTAAATGTACTGAACACTTTTTATTGCTTGAGGAGTTTTTTAGTAACGACTCCTTTTTCAGAAATAAACTGAATAAAATATAAGCCGGAATTTAAATTTTCAGCTTTAAATGTGAATGAATGTTTACCCGCCTCTATCAATGAGTCGGTTAGAATGGTAACTATTCTTCCACTAATATCCTGTACAATTAATTTTCCATGGATAGACTCGTCCAGACTTACCGTTATTGTTGATTCATACGACATTGGATTAGGATAAACTGAAATATCAACCATATCATCCCAAGACTGGGTTTTGTTATCTATAGATTTTTCAGAATTACTAACTGCTATTACTTCTGGAGTTCTATAATTAACCACGTCCTGACACGAAACACTTATTACAAGCGGTTCAAGGAATCGATGGCCAGTGTATCCTGAATTGTCTTTAAATTTAATTGTTTCCGCATAGCAACTACCTTCCAGTAAACTGTCATCAAATTCCACTTTACCCTCTGGTGCTATAATCGTTCCTTGAACTAAAGATTCCTTAAAATGTGTGGAGCCATGACCATCTACAAAGTAAAATATATCGCGTGTTGAAGTTCCGTTTATTGCAACAAAGGATAGATCTTTTTTATTCGCATCCCATTTGTGGAGAAATAGGTTTACAGGCCCTTGTGTAGCATCAAACTGAACAGTAGCATGATCCTTAGAAAATTTCCAATCTTTAATATAGTAATCTCCCGATTGAAGTATAAGAACAGCATTCTCCTCTAATTTTACTTCCTTGTACGTACCCGGCGGAAGCATGAGGGTTTCATTTCTTGCTACTTTTATCTTTATTTTACTAGTATTTATAGGGAATGAGAGTGCAGGAATTTGCGGCAACGTTGCACAAGAAGAATATTCACTTATTTGACCTAATGCTTCAAATTCTGCTTTATTCCCTGAAATATCGATATAAGAACTAGTTTGTACATAATCTACAATTACATCAGATTCTCCTTTCACTTCTATCTTTTCTCCTGAATGTAAATCTCCTACAATAATTGCAGGCCCAGAATTGTATTTTGAAACATTTTCAAATTTAATTTTTTCAGTGGCACCAGCATTTCCTTTTGAGGTGCGTTGCGTTTTACTGAAAGTTAAATACTTTGTACTATACACTGCAAAATCTTCTAAGGAAGAAATTACACTTGCGCCAAGGTCAACAGTTTCAACAATATCTGGCGCCGTGGTCGATAAAGTACACTGATTGAAATTACTTTCTACAACTGTGCCAATAGGACTGATAGCAAATGCTTTTGAAGAAACATCATAGGTTACGGTACCAAAACATCCATCACCTAGGATTGCTGAAGTTTCAGGTTTGACTCTAACTAATATTTCAATAAATTTATTTTCATTAACAGCAATGCTATTCGATACATCTAATAAATTAATTTGTTGATCCCCGTCAAAAGTTGCGCTCGTAAAAAAAGAATCACTTGTAATACATTCTACTGAAAATGATTCAGTTGAAGCAAATGTTGAAGCCAAGTCAAAATCTACCCGAACATCGTTTAAAACAACATCTCCATTATTCTGAACACCAATTTTGTAAACAACCAAGCGTTCACCTCCACCAGCATTCACCACATCTTCTACAGTTACCGAACTAATAGAAACTACTGGATTTTCAGGATCTAAAATAAAATTAGGCAACTGAAATACATTCGACGGTTCAAGGTGTATCGTATGATCAATAATCGTATTTTCTCCTACCATATTACGATTCGTAGTAAGCTCAACAAGTGTTTCATTTATAACATTTGGAACATTAATTTCTGCAAATTTCACTTCTACACTTTCAAAGTATTTTTGCTTTGAGAGCGATTTAAAATCTCCATTCATAAAAGTAGTCCCAGAAGCATTTTGTGGTTGGTTTAAATCTGAAGGAAATTCTGCAATAATGTATTGTCCAGCTATTAATGATACAAGTTGATTGGTTCCGGTATGAGATACTGTGTTGTTTTCATTATAAACGGTATAAATCATGGATTGGCCCAGATCAATTTGCAAATTCACCACAGGAGTAAAATCAAATTGCATTTCCTGATCTACAGTAAATTTTGGTGAAATATCGCCTAAATCCATACTTCCTAAACCACCACCTAAGCTGAAACTAGTAGTAAAACCTGCATAATCTAGAAACGAAACCAAATCGTATTTCAGATCGCTCAAATCACTTTTATTCCCCGAAACAGAAATTGTTCGGCCCCCATTACTGGCTGAAAAGCCCAATTCTGAATTCGATACTTTTTTAAAAGTTCCTTCAATTTCAGGTAATGTTGGGCCATTTGGCGGTAAATCTGGAAGAGTAACAGTAACCGTATTTTGATTTGGGAAAGTCGCTACCGAATAGCTAGTTCCATAGGCTCTATTATATGCATTGATTAGTGTCTGACTAATATTTAGTAATGGCGTAGCAGGTGAAAGAGCCCCGCAGGAAAATAATTGAGCTTCATTAGCATTCGGTCCGAACGCATTTTCACAAATGTTTAGCACGGGAGGAAAACTGGGGATTCCAGGACCATCAAATGAAAATTCAAACCCTTGATTAAACGTATATAATGTTTTACAATAACTTGGAAGTGGGTCTGGAGGGTTAACACCAATTCCGAAATAAGCATTAACGCCTACGTTTGCGTGAAAATCTAGGTTTTGAAGCAGCGGACCTACCTCTTGATTTATAAATGGAGGGGTCACCTTTAACTTATCTTGCTTAGAAGGTTCCAAGATTGTATATGCGGTATTAATACGGATGTCATCACCACACCCAAAAGTATTCTGTTCCGGATAAGTGATTGTAATTTCAACAGGATAATCAATTTCAATATTTGAATTTCCAACTTCGCGAACTAGATAATATCCACCTGCATCTACAGAAGCACCCACAGAAAAGGTTGGCGTAAATCCTGAACATAAAATTCCGCCGCCACTATTCGCAGCATTCTGTAACCAACCCGGTATGCTAATTCCGTTCGCTCCAAGCAAACCAACAGCCACATCCAGCCCAATATTTGGAGCCCGGTCGCTTTGGAAATTCTTTGTGAAGCTCACTTGAGAGGCACCTCCAACTAAAGGAGTAGGGTCTAATTGTACATTATTCATATTTTCTTGATAACTAAAGTTCTGTGATACAGAACTAGTAGTTCCAGCAACTTGCCCAATCAAGGCAGCACTAGAAAAAATACTTAGTATTAAAAAAGAGTAGAATTGTTTCATAATATTGGTTTTAAAAGTTAATACCACAATTGAAACAGAAGATGCGTGAGGCAAACTAAACGCATCAAAACGCAGGAAAATTTAAAAGTAAGAAATGGGAAACCTTCTATAATAATACGAATTATTATTATAGAATTTTCGTCAATTTTTACGTATGGGTACGTAGTAAAACCTGTTAATAGCCCATTTTACTAGTGGTTGCAAATGTGTGAAATTTTAGTCGCCTTTCAAATATTAAGAAACATGCTTAAGCAAAAGCCGTATCTTTAAAAATACTAAGGAAAAAATTACGATTTTAAGTTTTATTCGCAACAACGGAAATAGCGTAATTGAAAGTAATCCGGGAAAAGGAGCGAAAATAAATACAGAAGCTCTCAAAATAAATGAACAGCAAAATAAAAATATTAGTAGCAGACGATCATCCCATGCTTTTAAAAGGTTTGAGCGACGAGTTAAAAAGCTTTGGTTATACAGTTTTGGAAGGTGCCTCTAATGGTGCCCACGCATTAGATTTAATTACCGAACTACAACCTGATATTGCAATGTTGGATATTGAAATGCCTTTACTTTCAGGGTTTGAAGTAATAAAAAAATGCAAGGAAAAAAATTGTAAAACCAAATTTATTTTACTCACTTCGCATAAGGAAAAAGCTTTTGTGCTGCGCGCAAAAAAATTGGAAATTCAAGGATATTTATTAAAAGATGAGCCCTTTTCAGAAATAAACAAATGCATCCAGGCTGTATCAAAAGGCGAGTATTATTTTAGTAATATATTTGAAAATGTGTTTAGCACTGAAATTTCGCCTCAGCTCGAAAAAATAAAATTTCTTTCCCCTTCTGAAAGAACCATTGTACGCTTGGTGGCTCAAGAAAAATCTTCTAAAGAAATAGCAGAGTTACTTAGCATATCGTTTCGTACTGTACAAAAACATCGCACCAATATTATTTCAAAACTGGATTTACCTGCCAGTACAGATGCACTTTCAGTTTGGACACAGGAAAACAAAGAAATTATTTCCTCCCTTTAATTTTATTTTAAAGTACGTAAATCAACCCGATATAGAAATCGTTAATCTTAAGCGACCCAAGTGGTTTGAATTTTTGATGTAGTATGAAATTTAATACCCAAAATCACTCTTTATCTTTTCCGCTCTATCTAATAGTTTGTCTATTGTAATAAAATCTACTTCCTCTTTATCATAAGCTCCTTGAAAGATTTTCATTGCTTTTTTGGGTTCGCCAGTTTCTTCATAATAACGTCCCAAATAGTAATCGCCAAGAACAGTTTCTGTGTATTGCTTTTTCGCCAATGTGGCAATTTCTCGAAGTGATTCCCACTGCTTTAATTTTTCTGAAGCAGTAGCTGCAGCTATATAATCGTTTACTCGAATGTTATTTGTAATCCCGAAAAGATCTTCAATAACTTTATATTTATCAAAGAGATATTGACTAACAGGCGTTTTCAATTGTAGCAAAACTTCAGAATATTCTTTTTTGCTAATGGGTCTATAAACCGAAAATATTTTTTCCAAAGCATTCGGAATACCGCGTCCTCCTAAAGAGTAATGGGTTGCACCATCAAAGTTGTCATAATAATAGCTAAACGTTTTGCTTTCTAAGCCACTTAACTGTTTGTTTAAATCTTCAGTTGCTTCCATCAACCCTTTTATATCATCAGTTCCAGTAGCTAAATAGTAAAATATTTTTTCCTTTATTTGAGGTATTCTGTCTACCAGCCGTTGCTCCATCATTGGGGCCATATCCGGACTCAGATTGATATATCCATTAAGTAACGGTGGATCTTTAAAAAGATAATAGTTTAAAAAGTTGGCTGTAAAGTCGTGCCCAACCCCAATAATAAATTTAGCCGTGCGGTATTTTTTATCAATATATGGTATTAGTTCCAGCCCAATAAATTCAAAGAATTTTGCGCCTTTATCATCTGGAAAGAAAGTATTGTCATCATAAGAGCAATCAAAATAACGCGAATCGTCCTGCATAATTCCAACAACAATAGACTCTGGCATGTCTTCCCAATAACTAAAATAATCTACGTTTCCTGCCACAGGCTCAAATAGATAATCAGCATCTAACACTAAAACGATGGGGTATTTCTTGTCAACGTTTTTATCGTAATTTCTGGGAAGCTGAATTTTCAATCTACGGTTCTGGTCTAGTTTAGTAGATTTAAATTGTTCGTATATAATTTGCGAAAAGGATGCGTTGCTCAGTAAAACGCACATGGAGAACATCAAAATATTTTTCATTACCCTAATTTTTTAATAATTGGAAAGGTAACAAATTAATCATTTGTAAATTTTAAGAAATCAAGATTTACGAAATAAAGGGCTACAATTTTAGTCGTTTCCTGTTATAAATAGGAAGCAATACCAAAGATAGCACGCCAAAGAAAACAATTGAGCCAATGTTTGAAACCCAAACAATCCAACCGAATGCAATGCCCACAGTTGTGGCTATCCCGAAAATAGTTAGAATACCAGCAACCGCAGCAGGATAGGTTCCAAAGCCACTATTAGTAAAAGCAAAAGTGAAACTACCCACTACAAAAGCAGTAATTATAGTGCTAAAAGGAATGTTGGAAGTTTCAGGCAAAGCTTGCAGTGCAGTATAAAAGGAAAGTAGGTACAAGCCCCAAATAATAAATGTGTGAAAAATAAAAGCTCCTTTTTTGCGCATTTTCAAAATACTGAAAACACCTTCTTTTAAGCCTATTACGAAGTTTTTCAACTTCTTATTAATGTTTGATTTTGAAAATTTAATATAAAGCGGAATGCTTATGACGCCCAAAATAATTCCGAAGATAATAACGTATAATAGCGAAGAGGGAATACTACTAACAACATAATCGTACAACACTTCAAACTTTACTACTAAGGCCACAACAGTGAAGAAAAGCAGAAATATTAAATCTACAACTCTTTCAGAAATAATGGTTCCGAAGCCTTTTTGGAACGGCACTCCTTCATATTTATCTAAAATAATACCTCGGGAGAATTCGCCACTTTTCGGAATAAAAATATTCATTAAGTAGGCGACAGAAACGGCCATAAAATTGTTAGCCAATTTAGTGTGATAGCCCAATGGTTCCAACATAAACCCCCACCTGTAGGCTCGCGAAAGATGGCTTAAAATACTAAGCAATACCGAAAGCAATACAAAGCCGTAATTAGCATCTGTAAAATACTTTTTGGTTTCGGCGAGTTGTTGTGGGGTGAAGGATTGATAAATATACCAAATCAAGAAAATCCCCAAACCTAACGGAACGGCAATCTGTAAAAATTTTGAAAGGGAACGACTCAATTTAACGAAGTAAATTTGTTTCCTCGTCTGGGAAAACTAAGGATGGTTTAAAGGCTTTTGCCTCTTCCACCTCCATAATTGCATAGGTAATAAGTATTAGCACATCGCCTGGGGCCACGCGTCTTGCAGCGGCACCATTAAGTGTTATTTCACCACTATTGCGAGGACCGGGAATGGCGTAAGTTTCGAGTCTTTCGCCGTTATTATTATTTACTATTTGAACTTTTTCGCCTTCAATAATGTTAGCGGCGTCCATTAAATCTTCATCAATAGTAATGCTGCCAATGTAATTTAGATCGGCGCCTGTAACTTTTACTCTATGGATTTTAGATTTTACTACGTGTATTTGCATGGTGCAAAGGTATTAATTTAAAGACATATTATCAATCAGCCTAATTTCGCCTGAAAATGCTGCAATAAAAGCTCTGTATTTTGAAGCTTTACTTTTACGCTTTGCGGTTTTCAGCGTTTCTTCGTTGGCGATTTCAAAATATTCTAATTCTATATGTGAATTTTGCAAAAACCGTTCCGCAACCAAAGCATTCAAATCTGCAATAGATGTTGAATCAAATTTTTCGCGAATTTCTTTTAAAGTTTTATGAATAATTGCAGCTTCATCAAACTGTTTTGGGCTTAGTCGTTTATTTCGCGAACTCATTGCAAGACCGTTGTCCTCTCTTAAAATAGGGCATCCAACGATTTTTACAGGAAGTTTTTCGATAGCGACTAATTTTTTTACTATCTGTAATTGCTGAAAATCCTTTTCGCCAAAATAGGCCGCATTTGGTTGTACAATCTTTAAAAGTTTGCTCACCACGGTTCCCACTCCGTCAAAATGTCCTTTTCGGTGTTTGCCTTCCATTTCATTCTCCAAAGCGCCAAAATTATATTTCTTTGCTGCAACAGAATCGCAATACAAATCTGAAATCTCTGGCAAATACACGATTATTTGTCTCTTTAAATTTTTTAATAGCAAAATATCGTCATCGGGCGTACGTGGATATTTTTGAAGATCTGTGCTGTTATTAAATTGAGTTGGATTTACAAAAATGCTTACCACCACTTTATCATTTTCTTCCAAAGCTTTAATAACTAAGGACATGTGCCCTTTATGTAATGCACCCATCGTTGGCACAAAACCTATTTTGTCATTTTTCGCCACGGAAGACAAGGCATGTACTAAGGATTCTTTCTGGGTATGTATTACCATAAAATTGCTTTAAGAGCGGGCAAAATTAATATATTAAAGACAATCTACATAAATTTTCGTAATTTTGCGTGTTTTTAAATGCCTCGATACTTCGAAGCAAATTGCAAATAATTCTAAAAAATCTAATAGATGAAAGATAAAAGAGTCTTGTATGTGTCATCAGAAGTAATACCTTATCTTCCCGAGACCGAGATTTCTTCAATGTCGTTTGAAGCTCCTAGAATGATCAACAACAATGGCGGCCAGATAAGAATATTTATGCCCCGCTATGGCAATATTAACGAAAGAAGGCACCAATTGCACGAAGTGATTCGTCTTTCGGGAATGAATTTGGTAATAAACGACCTAGATATGCCATTGATAATTAAAGTGGCTTCAATCCCAAAAGAACGCATTCAGGTTTATTTTATTGACAATGAAGATTATTTCAAAAGAAAAGCAACTTATGCAGATGAAGAAGGCAACTTCTATAAAGATAATGACGAGCGTGCTATTTTCTTCGCAAAAGGTGTAATTGAAACGGTTAAGAAATTAAACTGGGCTCCAGATATTATTCACGTTCACGGGTGGCTTGCAGCTTTTTTACCTTTGTACTTACGTAATTATTACGGCAACGAACCATTATTCGAAAACAGTAAAATTGTTACCTCTGTGTACAATACTGGCTTTGAAGGCTCGTTAGCTAAAAACACAATAGATAAAATAAGGTATGATGCTATTGATGATGAGGCGATAATAGAACTTGAAGACCCAAGTTATGTAAACCTTATGAAAATTGCTATTAAAAATTCAGACGCAATTATAGTTGCTTCTGAAGTAATTCCGAAGGAGCTTGAAGATTTTATTAACACTTTAGACAAACCTGTGTTAAAATATCATAATATGGAAAATTTTTCACAAGCATATTTAGACTTTTACAGCTCAGAAGTTTTAGAATAATCTCATCAACAATTTGGTTGGAATGTTTATAAAACATTTGATTACTAGAACTTAAAAAACAGATGAAGTTTCTCCCCATTATTTACAAAACAAATTAAACAAATAAGTTAGGCAAAATTCTTTCCTATTTATAAAACATTCTATGCAGATGAAAATTAAATCTTTGTTGCCAATTGCTGGTGCTATTTTCTTTATTGTAATCGCGCTTTCTTCTTGTGAAAAAGAAATTACAAATATCGGTTCCGAAGTGCTAGGTACCGAAATTCCAAACGGTATTTTAGACGACTCGCAAACCATTATATCTTACAGCCGAAAATTAGGTCCATTACAAAGCAACAGGCTTCCCGTATATCAATTTGGCGTTTATAACGATCCTGTTTATGGAAAATCAACGGTAAATTTACTATCCCAACTTACGCTTGAAAGTAGCGACCCAAAATTTGGAGACAGTCCTATTGTAGATAGCGTATTTGTTTACTTACCTTATTTCAGCACCGAAACGATTGCAGACAGTGTATCGACCTATGAACTAGATTCAATTTATGGGTCTGCGCCTATAAATCTATCAATTTTTCAATCAAAATATTTTTTGAGAGACTACGATCCTAACACTGGATTTCAGGAATTTCAAAATTACTATACCAACCAAGGGCCAACCTTCGAACAATTTTTAGGTGAAGAATTGGCCACAGTTACCAATTTTATTCCAACATCTAATGGTTATGTATTTAACGCAGGAGAGGATGAAGAAGTAAAACTTCCTCCCGGACTTCGCGTAAAACTGGATTCTACATTCTTCCAAACCAATATTATTGATATGGAAGGCACTCCAGAATTGCGAAATAGCAATAACTTCAAAAACTTTTTAAGAGGACTTTATTTCGATGTAAGTTCGACAACAGACGACGGAAGTCTTTTCATTTTTGATGCTACCAAAGCTTCTGTAACTATATATTACAGTTATAATAACGAAGATGATCCTGACGTGCGAGAAAACAGCACTTTCAAATTAAATTTTAGCGGCGGTGTTAGTGTGAATACATTTACAAACGAGCAGTTACCGCAACAAATACAAACCGCAATCGAGAATCCAAATATTCAAACCGGAGATGAAAATCTTTATCTGCGTGGTGGTGATGGTATTATTTCAGTAGTGGAATTATTCGGAAAGGATAACGACAACAATGGTGTGGCAGATGATCTTGAAACACTTCGCGATAAAAAATGGCTTATAAATGAAGCCAATCTAATATTTTACGTAAATCAAGATTTAATGGTTGGCGGTGCAACAGAGCCTGAACGAATTATAATCTACGACCTTAAAAACAGTAATGTTTTGGCAGATTACAATTTAGACACTACAAACGGTTTAGATCCCGTGGACGCTCTTACAACCCATTATGGCAAATTGCAACGAGGTAGCGATGGTAAAGGCGAATATTACAAATTGAGAATAACTAACCATATCAGTAATTTGATAAACAAGGACAGTACAAATGTACCATTAGGTATTGTTGTTTCTCACAACGTACTTAACGTTACAACTCAAAAATTACAAAATCCTATGGAACCTAGTATTAAACAAGTTCCTACAAGTACTGTAATTTCTCCAGAAGGCACTATCTTGCATGGTAATGCGTCGTCTAATCTAGAGAAAAGATTAAAACTTCAAATTTATTATACCGAACCAAATTAAAAGTCGATTATGTGTGGAATTGTAGGCTATATTGGCAAAAGAGAAGCATACCCCATTATTCTTAACGGATTAAAACGCTTAGAATACAGAGGATATGACAGTGCAGGAATTGCACTTTTTGACGGCACTGATATTCAACTTTGCAAAACAAAAGGCAAAGTTGCAAACCTGGAGACTAAAGCCAATAAAGAGATTACCCGAAAAGGAAATTTGGGAATTGGTCATACTCGTTGGGCTACCCACGGAATACCAAACGATGTAAACAGCCACCCGCACTATTCTAATAGTGGTGATCTAGTTATAATACATAACGGTATAATTGAAAATTACGGTTCACTTAAAAAAGAATTGATAAAAAGAGGATACACTTTTAAATCTGACACAGATACCGAGGTTCTAGTAAACCTTATTGAGTATATTCAAATTAAAGAAAACGTAAAACTTGGAAAAGCCGTGCAGATTGCTTTAAACCAAGTGGTAGGTGCTTATGCAATAGCACTTTTTGACAAAAAGAAGCCTAACGAAATTGTGGTTGCAAAACTGGGCAGTCCATTGGCAATTGGTATTGGCGATGACGAATTTTTTGTGGCCAGCGATGCTTCACCCTTTATTGAATTTACGAACAATGCCATCTATTTGGAAGATGATGAAATGGCAATTATTCGTCTTGGGCGCGATGTGAAAATTCGCAAAATAAAAGACGATATACTTGTTGCACCGTATATTCAAGAACTTCAACTTAATTTGGAGCAAATTGAAAAAGGAGGCTATGAGCATTTTATGCTTAAAGAAATTTACGAACAGCCTTCTGTTATTAAAGATACCTATCGAGGAAGATTACTTGCCGATAAAGGAATAGTAAGACTTGGCGGACTTGAAGATTATATAGAGAAATTTATAAATGCAGACCGCATTATAATTGTTGCTTGCGGAACTTCGTGGCATGCAGGCTTAGTAGCCGAATATATTATTGAAGATTTAGTACGCATTCCGGTAGAAGTAGAATACGCTTCTGAGTTCCGTTATCGCAATCCAATTATTTCAGAGAAAGATGTGGTTATCGCTATTTCTCAAAGTGGTGAAACAGCAGATACACTTGCTGCAATAAAACTTGCAAAGTCAAAAGGCGCTTTCGTTTATGGGGTTTGTAACGTTGTTGGCTCTACTATTTCAAGAGAAACCCATACAGGTACATATACACACGCCGGGCCAGAAATTGGCGTTGCTTCTACTAAAGCGTTCACAACACAAATAACAGTTTTAACAATGATGGCGTTGCGTTTGGCAAAAGCCAAAGGCACTATTAGCCAAAGCGATTTTATGCTTTATTTACGAGCGCTAGAATTGATTCCAAGCCAAGTTGAAGAAGCTCTAAAAACAGATGATAAAATAGAGGAAATCTCTGCTGTTTTTAAAGATGCTACAAACTTCCTTTACTTAGGAAGAGGTTACAACTTTCCAGTAGCTTTGGAAGGTGCTTTAAAACTAAAGGAGATTTCATACATCCACGCAGAAGGTTATCCCGCTGCCGAAATGAAGCACGGACCAATTGCTTTGATAGATGAACAAATGCCTGTTGTGGTTATTGCTATAAAAAGCGATCATTACGATAAGGTTGTAAGCAACATTCAAGAAATAAAAGCTAGAAAAGGAAAAATTATCGCCGTGGTTACTAAAGGTGATACTGTGGTAAAAGAAATGGCAGACTACGTTATGGAAGTGCCACATACAGCAGAAGCTTTAACACCTCTATTAACAACCATTCCTTTGCAATTGCTTTCCTATCACATTGCAGTAATGTTAGGCAGAAATGTAGATCAGCCACGTAATTTGGCGAAATCTGTTACTGTTGAATAATATTTCTTAGGGAAGAGAAACAAGAAAATTAATAAAATGATTTGCGGCTTGAACTACTTTGTGGTTTCAAGCCGTTTTCTTTTGATTTCCATAATTCATTTTTTGAAAATATCCTGTTTCCTGTTTTCCTATGGTTCTAAATTAAGGGCATGAAACTTTGATTTCACAACACTTCAGAGGTTTTTGAAACCTTTAAGGTGTTTTACTATATAACCGTAAATTTTTTCAACATTCACGTTGCAATTTTCATTCAGAAAAAACTATCTTTGCACCGTTCAAAACAGGGGTGGTTTATTCGCCCTTAGATAACTATAAAATAAACAGTTACTCATGTCACAAAGCATAGGAAAAGTTGCACAGATTATTGGCCCGGTAGTTGACGTTGCGTTTGATAGCGGATCGGAACTTCCAAAAATATACGACTCGTTAGAGGTAAACAACAACGGAAACCTTTTGGTTCTTGAAGTTCAATCGCACATTGGCGAGAGCATGGTACGAACCATATCAATGGATTCTACTGACGGTTTAAGCCGTGGTGTAGATGCAGTTGCAACTGGAGCACCTATTCAAATGCCAATCGGTGATGATATATACGGTCGACTTTTCAACGTAATTGGCGATGCTATTGACGGTATCGGAAACTTGCCAAAAGCTGGCGATAATGGTCTTCCTATTCACCGTGATGCACCAAAATTTGAAGATCTTTCAACTTCTACCGAAGTTCTTTTCACAGGTATTAAAGTAATCGACCTTATTGAGCCTTATGCAAAAGGTGGTAAAATTGGTCTTTTTGGTGGTGCTGGTGTAGGTAAAACGGTACTTATTCAGGAGTTGATTAACAATATCGCGAAAGGCCACGGTGGTCTTTCAGTATTCGCTGGTGTAGGTGAACGTACTCGTGAGGGTAATGACTTGCTTCGCGAAATGCTTGAGTCTGGCATTATAAAATACGGTGATGACTTTATGCATTCTATGGAAAATGGTGGATGGGATCTTTCAAAAGTTGACAAAACTGTAATGAAAGAATCTAAAGCTACTTTCGTATTCGGACAAATGAATGAGCCACCTGGAGCACGTGCACGTGTTGCACTTTCAGGCTTGACTATTGCTGAGTACTTCCGTGATGGAGCTGGCGAAGGTCAAGGGAAAGATGTACTTTTCTTCGTAGATAACATTTTCCGTTTTACACAAGCAGGTTCTGAGGTTTCTGCACTTTTAGGGCGTATGCCTTCAGCGGTAGGTTACCAACCAACTTTGGCGACAGAGATGGGTGCAATGCAAGAGCGTATTACTTCAACTAAAAGAGGTTCTATTACTTCTGTACAGGCGGTTTATGTACCTGCAGATGATTTAACAGATCCAGCACCGGCAACAACGTTTGCCCACTTGGATGCTACAACTGTACTTTCACGTAAAATTGCTGAGCTAGGTATTTATCCAGCAGTAGATCCATTAGATTCTACTTCTAGAATTCTTACTGAGTCTATTCTTGGAAAAGAACACTACGGCTGTGCTCAAAAAGTAAAAGAGCTTTTACAGCGTTATAAAGAATTACAAGATATTATCGCGATTCTTGGTATGGAAGAACTTTCTGAAGAAGATAAAATGGCTGTAGGTCGCGCGCGTCGTGTACAGCGTTTCCTTTCTCAGCCTTTCCACGTAGCAGAGCAATTTACAGGTATTCCTGGAGTTTTAGTTGATATTAAAGAAACTATTAAAGGTTTCAACATGATTATGGATGGCGAATTAGATCACCTTCCAGAAGCAGCCTTCAACTTAAAAGGAACTATCGAGGAAGCAATTGCCGCTGGTGAGAAAATGCTTGCTGAAGTCTAAAAAAAGTATGCAGTATTCAGTGGCAGTTAGCAGTAACTGCCAACTGTAACTGCGAACTGAAAACTTATAAATATGTACTTAGAAATAGTAACCCCCGAAGCATCTTTAGTTGCTGGTGAAGTAGAAAGTGTAACTGTTCCAGGAGTGGATGGTGAATTCCAAATGCTGAACAACCACGCGCCTATCGTTTCTGTTTTACAGGAAGGAAAAGTGAAATTTAAAGGAAACCCTACTATTGCAGAAGGATTTCAGAATAAATTCACCCAAGAAGATGGCAAATGGATTCTTCATATTTCTGGAGGAACCGTTGAGTGCAATCATAATAAAGTAATGGTGTTGGCAGATTAAATTCTGAATACCTTTAAAATATAAAATCCCAGATTCCTAATAATGGAGTTTGGGATTTTTCGGTTTTTTGAGCAATTTTCACTTGTTAGTAGGAAGTGGAAAACTTTATCGGTCTTTCTTTATTTCAAATTGTTATTAGAAGTATTCCTCGACGTTTTGGCTTTGATGTAAAACTCTGACTATAAGAATTGTTTTATCATATATTGAATAGAAAATGATATGAGATTGGTATGGTATGCTTCGGATATTTTCAGTAATATCTTTTCTTAAGATACCTTCTTCGGGAAAAATTGTTAATTGCTCCAGAAGATGATGAATACCTTCTAAATATTCCTCCGCTTGTGTAAATCCAGATTCCAAAAAAGAATAATTAAAAATACTCTCAAGATCGGAATCGGCAAGTTCTGAAAGTTCATAATTCCCATCAGTATGCTCAGTAGATACCATGTTCCGCCCTCTTTGCGTCTATTATATCTTTTACAGTCCTATTACTTACCCCACTATCAACGCCCTTTTCTATTTCCACACGCAAATTATCTAACTTTCTATCATTAATCTCATGGGCACGTAAGGCCTCGCGAACTACTTCGCTCGCATTCATATAATCACCCGACTTTACTTTATCGTCAATATATTTTCGTTGTTTTTCTGTTAGGCTAACATTCATAACTTTTCGCTTTATAAATATAAAAGTACGACTTATGTCCATATTTAGCAAATATGGACATAACGTTAATTGAAATTATACATATACTGGAAATAAGAATTTTTCACTTAAATACTAAGTCTATAAGTTTAAAAGCTTTTTTTTGGAAGCATTGTCATTTTTTTATACATTTATTCAAGAATGAAGCAAAACGAAATCTTAATTTCACAAGGCAATCGTCCTTGGTGGCAGACTATTATTGCTGCTCTTTTTTTCACAGGGATGGTCGTCTTTTTATATATGTTTTTTATAACCTTTAATAGTGCGACTGAAAAGGCTCTCAAAACCTCACTAAGCTTATTAGAAATGGCAATTTTTTTATTTGCTGCAGGAGTTGGCTTCTCAATTGTACGTGACTACCATTTCAATTTTGAAGAAAAAAAGTATAAAATACTCTTTTGCGTAGGTCCAGTGAAACTTGGTAGTTGGAAAAATTTTAAAAATCTAGAATACATTTCGGTTTTCAAAAACAGTAAAAACGATTTCGAAATAAACCTTTGGTACGACAGAAACAGGCATTTTAACCTCACAATTCTTGGCAAAGCTAGCACAGCTCTTATTGTAGGTAAAGAATTGTCAAATAAGTTGAAAATTGAACTTTATGACGCTACAGACCCACACAATTCAAAGTGGATTGATGATTTAAATCCTTAAAGTTATATTAACACTTCGTTCAACACTGCCATGAGATTTGTAGCTTTGCCTTGAAGGAAAACACTATGCAATTAAAGCAGATAGACAGGGTAAAAACTATTACCAAAGAAGATTTTCTAAAAAATTATTATAAGCCCCAAAAACCAGTTGTAATAGAACGGTTTGTTGAGGATTGGCCTGCATTCTCTAAATGGGATCTCGATTACATGGCTGAGGTTGCTGGTGATAAAACAGTTCCACTTTACGACAATCGCCCAGTAAGCCATAAAGATGGTTTCAACGAACCGCACGCCAAAATGAAAATGCGCGAGTATGTAGAACTTTTAAAAAAAGAGCCCACTAAATACCGCATTTTTCTTTGGAATATTTTAAAGGAAGTACCCCAACTCCAAAAGGACTTTAACTATCCAGATTTCGGATTGAAATTAATGAAAGGCCTACCAATGCTTTTCTTCGGTGGAAAAGATTCGTATACTTTTATGCATTACGACATCGATTTGGCGAATATTTTTCACTTTCACTTTCAAGGAAAAAAAGAAGTAATTCTATTTGATCAAAAGCAGAACGACTATCTGTATAAAATTCCGCATTCCTTAATTACCCGCGAGGATATAGATTTCCACAACCCAGATTACGATAAATGGCCCGCGCTAAAAAAAGCGGAAGGTTACATCACTAATTTAGAACACGGTAACGTTTTGTATATGCCCGAAGGTTACTGGCACTATATGCGGTATATTACACCTGGGTTCTCCATGAGTTTGAGAGCAATCGCCCGCAACCCAAAAAACTTGGCTAAAGCCCTTTATAACATTGGAATTATGCGTTATTACGACCAATTAATGCGAAAGTTGAAAGGTCAAGAATGGATTGATTGGAAAAACGAACAAGCAATTGTTCGAACTAACAAAATGCTTTAGTTTAGAAGTATTACCTAACCATCTTTCAAAGCTCCTTTAAATTCTATTTTAAATACTTTTCAAAAAACGATACTATTCGTTTCGATTCATTGCACCATTTTCATAAAGTTCCTATCTTACCCAGATAAATTACACCAATTTAACAACCCAACCAATGAACGAATGGTTTGCAGCTTTTGAGCCTTTTGAAAAGGTCTACTGGTCCATTGCCTTAATTGCTTCCGGAATTTTTATCATTCTTATGATTCTAACCTTTATAGGTGGCGAATTTGACGATACTGGCGATGTAGATAGCGATATAGATGGCGACACAGGAATAGATTTTCAGTTTCTTTCAATTAAAAATTTAATCGGTTTTTTCACCATATTTGGATGGACGGGTATTGCCTGTCTGGGCGAAGGCCTTTCCAAGGGGTTAACCATTTTAATTTCCGTGGCATGCGGGCTGCTGATGATGACAATAATGGCTTCATTATTTTATTATTTAGGAAAACTAAACAGCAGTGGCTCATTAAAAATTAAAAACGCACTTAACCAAGTGGGCGAAGTTTACCTCACTATCGGTGCCAACCGCTCTAGAATTGGCAAAGTACACATTAATGTTCAAGGCGGAATGCGCGAACTTGAAGCACTTACCGACGAAACCACAGATCTTCACCAAGGAGACATAATAACGGTAACCGAAACAACGGGTACCGGAATTTTAATCGTTACCAAACACACCCCCAAATCATGACATTTCTACAACTACAAGTAGAATCCTTTGCTCCATTAT
The DNA here is from genome assembly GCF_058068205.1 of Aequorivita sp. IT1282. Lineage (NCBI taxonomy): Bacteria > Pseudomonadati > Bacteroidota > Flavobacteriia > Flavobacteriales > Flavobacteriaceae > Aequorivita > Aequorivita sp. IT1282. Next base: position 117,762 of record NZ_JBYRHR010000007.1, read on the forward strand.
TGGCCATCGGATTCGCAATTTTATTTGTTTTCATCATTCTTATAACCTTTATAAGGAGATATAAACGTTGCCCTTCAGACCGTATTTTAGTAGTTTATGGAAAGGTAGGCACAGGAAACTCAGCTCGATGTATTCACGGTGGTGCGGCTTTTATTTGGCCTGTAATTCAAGATTACGAATATCTTGATTTAACACCCATGTCTATTGAAGTAAACTTGGTTAACGCCTTAAGTAAACAGAATATTCGTGTAAACGTACCTTCCCGGTTTACCATTGGTATTTCTACAGAACCGGCTGTTATGATGAATGCTGCCGAACGTTTGTTAGGACAAGGTTTAGAGCAAATTCAAGAACTTGCAAAAGAGATTATTTTTGGGCAATTGCGTTTGGTTGTTGCTTCCATGGATATTGAAGAAATAAACAACGACAGAGATAAGTTTTTGACCAATATTTCAAACAGCGTTGAATCTGAATTGAAGAAAGTAGGTCTAAAACTAATCAACGTAAACATTACAGATATTGTTGACGAATCTGGCTATATTGAAGCTTTAGGAAAAGAAGCTGCAGCCCACGCAATAAACGCTGCTCGTAAGTCTGTAGCCGAAAAAGTTAGAGATGGTTCCATTGGAGAAGCGAACGCAGTACAGGATCAACGTACACAAGTAGCAGCTGCAAATGCACAGGCGGTGGAAGGTGAAAACCTTGCAAAGATTAATGTTGCAAATTCAGATTCGTTACGTCGTCAGCGTGAAGCTGAAGCAGAAAGAGTTGCAATTGCTTCCGAAAAAGTACAATCTGCAAAAGCACTGGAAGAATCTTATATTGCTGAACAAGCAGCCGAAATTACCCGTGCCGAAAGAGAACGAAGCACCCAACTGGCAGATATTATTGTTCCTGCAGAAATTGACAAGCGAAGAGTAGAAATAGACGCCGAAGCAGATGCCGAAAGAATAAGACGCCTCGCGAAAGGGGAAGCCGACGCTATATTATTTAAAGCTCAAGCCGAAGCGCAAGGTATTTTTGAAATCCTAACCAAACAAGCCGAAGGTTTTGATAGAATCGTAAAGGCCGCCGGAAATAGTTCCAAAGATGCAGTCCTTTTATTAATAGCAGATAAATTACCAGAATTAGTAAAACTTCAAGCTGAAGCTATTAAAAATATTAAAATAGATAAAGTTACGGTTTGGGAAAATGGATCTTCAAAAGATGGTAAAACTGCAACTTCCAACTTTATTTCGGGAATGTACGGTTCTGTGCCGCCACTTCAGGAAATGTTTAATATGGCTGGTATGGAATTACCAGAATATTTGAAGGGGAAGAAAATTGAGGATGTTACTGAAGAAAATAACGATGGGGATTTGCAAAAATAATATTGAATTATATAATGTTAGATTTGGTTATCCCTGTGTTGTTTATACACATGTTGACAATAATTTGAAAAAATAGTGAATAAAGAAAAAATATCGCAGTCTGACAGAATAAAGATTTTCCTAAATGAATATTATTTTGGATACGGAATTTATTTCTCAATCTTGAGAATCATCGGTGGACCGATAATTTTTATAATGGGATTGAATTTATACTTTAACGGAAATACGAAATTCGGAATCAGTTACTCAGGTTTTACGATATTTTTTGGAATTTATTATTTGCTCAAACCGCTAATTATCATTTGGACTCAAAAGGCTTGGTTCAAAAACTTTGACCTTGATTATGAAATTGAAAATGAAAAAATAATTATTTATTCTGATAAAAGTAAATCGGAATTAGATTATTCTGATTTGAAAACGGTTAAGAAAAGAAAAACATATTTTGCGCTGAAAACAAAATCAAAACAAGGATTTTATTTACCAATTAAGTTACTGGAACCAAATGAGCTTGCTATTTTGAACAAACTGTAAAAAAACTAAAGGCAACACAGTATAAAAGCAATGATTTGGTCATTGTCCATTTGGAAAGGTTTGTGACGAATGACGCCATAACTCATTTACATAAACATTGTACTACATTCCTTAAAAAAAATGACGTCAGTTATTAAAAGAATTAGTTTCTCACTAACATATGCCCTAATGTTTGGCATAGTTTCAAGCATTGCTGCATTAGTATTTGCTACTGAAACAGCAGGTGAGGGCTGGGAGTTATTGTGGTTTTATGCTGGAAGTGCAGGATTCATTACCGCTTATGCTCTATCTAAATATTTCATAGAACGCAAGGCGGATTACAACATTGGAAGAATCATAATAGTTGCTCTTATTGTTGCTTTTTTAAGTCATTGGCTTTGCTGGTATGAAGCAATATTTGTCAATTTCATAAAATGGAAATATTTTGGAATGCAAATTTTTGGAGACCCGTTCAACCCTTTAAATGGAATTTATGGAGCTTTGATGATGTCATTTCTTAGTATTCTTTTTTTTGGATGGACTGCTTTTCCAATTTCCGTAGGACTTGCAACACTTACGAAAAGAATAAAACGTTCCACAACAAAACCTAAACTGAGTTAAAACGCAGTTTGTCCAAAGCTTCAGACCTATACCAACAGTACAATCATTAACTGCTGTCAATATATTTTTGATTACGATAACATTCGGGGTTGGGTATTCAACATATAGATTTTCGTAGAAAAAAGATTTTGAAGTCACCTCCGCTGTCGAGAGTTTGTAACTCGTACCACCAATCAGTTAAGCCTCTATTCTTATCTATCAAAACTTCCGAAAAATACTTTCTTGCTTCTTCAATAAAAAAAATTGTATTTTAGATAAAAAATTAAAATGGTTGATTATAAAAAATATATAACAATTGACCCAAACAAAAGATTTGGAAAACCTGTAATAGCCGGCACACGTATTTCAGTATATGATGTTCTGAATTGGCTTGCCAATGGCATGACCAAAAAAGAAATTTTAGCTGACTTCCCAGAGCTAGACGAGGATGGAATAAATGCTTGTTTATCGTTTGCTGCAAATAGGGAAAACAGAATTAGAGTTGCATAATGAAGCTCTTATTTGACCAAAATATATCTTTTCGAATTATAAATAAAATACAATCCATTTTTCCTGATTCAAAACAGGTAAGAACATTAGCGTTGGAAAATGCTTCAGACATCGAAATATGGCATTACGCAAAAGCAAATGATTTTACGATTATAACATTCGATGCAGACTTTGCCGATATTGCAAATATAAAAGGATCTCCACCCAAAATCATTTGGCTAAGAACTGGGAATATGACAACAAATAACATTGTTGGAATAATGGAAAATCATCAAAACATAATCTTTGACTTTTGTGTAAATCCAGATTATAAAGATGTTGCTTGTTTGGAAATTGAGTAAAATCTGGTAATTGGTGTGAGTTGTTTTCTTTCTCCGCGCAAAGAATATCATTTTGAAATCTCCCCAACCTTCCCATAAATCATTTCGCTCTCCCACCCGCGATAAAAAAGATAGTCGGCCAGTTTTTTTCGTTTCTTCTGTAGATTTGTTTCAGAAACCAATTGCCGCAGTCGCTTTTCTGCCAAGGCTTCAAAGGTTTTATAGTATTCTGAATCGGGTATTTCTTTTAAGGCAATCTGAATATTGTATTTTGAAATATCGCGTCGCTTTAATTCGTTTACAATTCTATTTCTGCCCCATTTTTTCACTCTAAATTTTCCACGTGCAAAGGCTTGCGCAAAGCGGGTTTCATTTAAAAAATTGTGTTTAAGCAGATGATCAATTATTTCATCTATTGCTAATGGAATCATCCGCATTTCATAAAGCTTTTGGTTCACTTCTTTATGGCATCGCTCTTGGTATACGCAGTAGCGCTCCACTCGCCTTTTGGCTTCTTCGACGGTATATGTTTTTTGGGTTTCCAATTATTACAGCTAGTTTTCTCTATGTTATTTGTAGCATTTCAGCGGACTCTGTGGTAAAATTAACCATAAAGAGAACAACATCATTTCACAAATTTCGCAAAGAAATATTACAACGCTCCACAATACCAACAAAAGTATCCAAAGTAACCCCAGTAACAATGGAACACAAAAAAACCCCTTCCGAAGTAAAACTTCAAAAGGGGTTTTGATTATTTAATCATTTCGCCGTCTTTATCGACAAAGTGATATTCGAGATACGTATACGCATCGCGAGGTTGAATTTTTACCCATTTTTTGTGCTCCAAAAACCATTTGGTGCGCACACTTGGGAAACCTTTGGTTAAAAAGGCGGCTATAAAAGGGTGCGTATTAAGCGTTAACTTTTTATAGTCTTTTTTGAAAAGGCTTTTTACCTCATCGTTTATTCTATTTATAACAATGATAGGCGCTTCAATTTCACCGTCGATCACATTGCTGGGATCTTCTTCACGGGTCTTGATATTCATTTCTGGCCTTACACGTTGTCGGGTTATTTGTATTAACCCAAATTTACTTGGTGGGAGAATTTTGTGCTTTGCTCTATCGTCCTTCATTTCGTCACGAAGGTGGTTGTAGAGTTGCTTGCGGTGTGTGGCATTTGCCAAATCAATAAAATCTACCACAATAATTCCTCCCATATCGCGCAACCTTAGCTGTCGTGCCACCTCGGTGGCTGCAATTAAATTCACTTCCAGCGCTGTGCCTTCTTGTGTTTTTTGCTTGTTGCTTCGGTTACCGCTGTTCACGTCTATTACGTGCATTGCTTCAGTATGTTCAATTACCAAGTAAGCTCCTTTGCTACCTGATACTGTTTTTCCGAAGGAAGTTTTAATCTGCCTGTCGATGCCAAATTTTTCAAACATCGGCACATTGGATTCATAGAACTTGACGATATTGTCTTTTTTTGGTGCAATTTCCTGCACATAATCTTTTATTTGCAAGTATAGGGTCTCATCGTCAATATGTATTGCAGAGAATGAATCGTTAAACATATCGCGGATGATAGAGGCTCCCCTGTTTAGCTCGCTCAGCACTTTTGAAGGGTGGTGCGCCCCTTGTAGCTTCTTACACATCGCTGTCCAGCGATCCATAAGGCTCTGTAAATCTTTGTCTAGTTCTGCTACTTTTTTGCCCTCGGCTACGGTGCGTATAATTACGCCAAATCCTTTTGGTTTAATGCTCGTAATTAAGCGTTTCAACCTGTCTTTTTCATCGTTAGTTTCTATTTTTTGAGAAACAGAAACACGGTCTGAAAATGGAACCAAAACTATATATCTTCCAGCTATTGAAAGCTCAGAACTAATACGTGGTCCTTTAGTGGATATGGGTTCTTTTACTATTTGAACCAAGATGGATTGATTGCTTTTTAGGGCATCATTTAAGTTGCCATGCTTATCAATCTCTTTTTCGAATGGAAACTCTTTTAAAGAGTAATCTTTTAGTTTTCCAGAACTCACGGCTTTCACAAACTTAAGCTGCGATAGCACTTTTGGGCCGAGATCGTGATAGTGTAAAAAACCATCTTTCTCGTAGCCCACATTCACGAAAGCGGCATTAAGCCCAGGAACTGTTTTACGTATTTTGGCAAGAAATATGTCGCCTACAGTAAAATTGTTACCTTCTTCTTCCTTGTGAAGTTCTATAAGTTTTCCATCCTTTAATAGGGCAAAATCAACTTCTTGTGAACCAGACCTAATAAATAATTCGTTGTTCACGTTACATTAATTTTGGTGACCGCCAAGGCGGACATATTAAACAATATTTTTCACAGATTTTATGTAAAAATCCGGCGAAACTACACCAAACCAAAAGCTGGTTGCTGCAATCTCATTTTCAAAGAACGATTTTTTGTCTGTTTTATTCGGTAATTGCACCAAAAAGGTGCAATTTTCGAAACACTTTTAAAACAGAAAAAGTAGTTTTGAAACTACTTTTTCTTTTTGTGGCGGTTAGCGCGACGTCTTTTCTTGCGCTTGTGAGTCGCTACCTTATGTCTTTTTCTTTTTTTACCACTTGGCATACTAAAGTCATTTTTAATGTTCCACTAATGCAGAACGGGTTAGTATTATTTTACGTCCACGTTGGTTTTTACACCTTCAACAAATACTTTTGCAGGTTTAAAAGCCGGAATATTGTGGGCAGGAATTTTAATCGTTGTATTCTTAGAAATGTTACGTCCTGTTTTTTCAGCTCTTGTTTTGATAATAAAACTTCCAAAACCTCTTAAATAAACATTGTCTCCACCTTCTAAAGAATTTTTTACTTCTTCCATAAAGGTTTCAACAGTAGCTTGCACTTCATTCTTTTCCATTCCTAGCTTTTCTGAAATCTTGGCTACGATATCTGCTTTCGTCATTACATGTAAATTTTAATTAATTATTCTTTTCTAGATTTTTTTTAAGACCGCAAATATACATATTTTAAAATCAATAATTCAAACCTTAATCCTTTAAAATTTAATGGGATATAGATTAATTTTACCCAATGCCTAAATTAGCCCCATTTTTTTCCAAAAAGCTCATTGCGTGGTATTTACAAAATAAACGCGAACTCCCGTGGCGCAAGACATTGAACCCGTACCACATTTGGCTCTCCGAAATCATGCTTCAACAAACTCGTGTTTTGCAAGGTTTGCCCTACTTTTTGAAGTTTGTGGAAGCTTATCCGAAAATAGAAGATTTAGCAAACGCAGCAGAAGACGAAGTTTTAAAGCTTTGGCAAGGTTTGGGTTATTATTCGCGAGCGCGAAACTTACACACCACTGCAAAAATAGTTTCCGAAGAATTGAATGGTGTTTTCCCCAGCAACTACAAAGATTTATTGAAATTGAAGGGTGTTGGCGATTATACGGCTAGTGCCATCGCCAGTATTTCGTTCAACCAGCCCGAAGCCGTTGTGGACGGAAATGTATATCGTGTGCTTTCACGTTATTTCGGTATTGCTACTCCTATTAATACAACCGCTGGACAAAAGGAATTTAAAAAACTTGCTCAACAACTTATTGACACAGATCAGCCCGGCACGTTTAACCAAGCTATTATGGAGTTTGGCGCTCGCCACTGTGTGCCTCAAAACCCCGATTGCGAAAGCTGTATTTTTAATGACAACTGCATAGCATTTCAGCAGAAAAAAGTAAAAGAGCTTCCTGTAAAAATTAAGGCAAAACCAGTTAAAATCCGGTATTTCAATTATTTGGTATTTCTCTCAGAAAAGGAATGTACAATTCTACAACAACGCACGGGAAAAGGAATCTGGCAAAAGCTTTATGAATTTCCATTAATTGAAACTTTAGAAGAAATAAATCTTTCAACATTGAAAAAACTTCCACAGTTTAATGAGCTTTCAGAAAATATAAATATTGAATCCATTTCACTATTTAATGAAAAGCCGGTTATACACAAACTTTCGCATCAACAATTAAAAACGCAATTTTGGATTGTAGAAACTTTCCGCATCAGCGAAAATGCGGAAGAAGCTGAAACCACAGTGCCAATTTCCGAAATAAGAAATTATGCAGTTCCCGTTTTAATTGCAGATTTTGTTTCGGAGTTTTTTGAGAATTATTGATTTTCTGCACTTTAAAACTAATGGATGAATTCAATTCATATAAAAATTTAAAAATTCCGTATATTTAAAACGCAAAATCTACCTTTGCACAAATTGAAAAAACAATAGTTATGAGTGGAACACTGAACAAAGTAATGTTGATTGGGCATACAGGCGATGATGTGAAAATGCATTATTTTGAAGGCGGAAACAGTTTAGGCCGTTTCCCGATTGCTACTAACGAAACCTATACTAACAAACAAACCAACGAGCGCGTTACTAATACCGAATGGCACAATATTGTAGTTCGTAACAAAGCCGCAGAAATATGTGAAAAATATTTGAAAAAAGGCGACATGGTTTATATTGAAGGCCGCCTAAAAACGCGCAAATGGCAAGATGACAAAGGGCTGGATAGATACAGCACCGAAATTCACTGTACAGACTTCACCTTTTTATCTCCAAAAGGCGAAAGCAATAATGCAGCTAATAGCAATACGGAACAAAATTCCCAGAAAACTCAGCCTGCAGCGCAACCGCAAAGCAACAATCAATCTTCTGAAGAAGGAGATGATCTTCCTTTTTAATATTTAACTAAAACCAATAACTTGGACACTGAACCCCCCGGTTTATTATATTTCTTTACCGTTTTGGATTTTTCCCAAATAACAAGCACCGTCATGCTGTTTGTTCTATTAGCCTGTTCCGCCCTTATTTCGGGTGCCGAAGTGGCTTTCTTTTCATTAACATCATCTGATTTTGAAACTAATGAAGAAAAGTCTATCACAAAAAAACTCGGGATTGTACAACGATTATTAGCGAGACCAAAAAAACTACTAGCTACAATTTTGGTGGCAAATAATTTTTTAAACATCGCCATCGTACTGCTTTTTGAATCTTTGAGCACTATCTGGTTTGACAGGTGGGATTACCCATTAAATTTATATTATTTTGAAGTAAGTGTTGTATTCCTTCTAAAAGTTGTTTTAGTAACTTTTCTAATTTTGCTTTTTGGAGAAATTCTACCAAAAATATACGCAAACAGGAATCGGATCTCGTTTGCCGTTTTTATGGCACAGCCACTTAATGTTTTAGATACGTTGCTATCTCCAATAAGTTTGCCAATGCGATCTGCTACATTATATTTACACGACCGCTACGGAAAACAAAAATCTAATATTAGTGTAGATCATCTTTCGCAAGCTTTAGAGCTTTCAAACAAAGACACTACCTACGAAGAGCAGAAAATTCTACAAGGCATCGTAACCTTCGGAAATACGGATACCAAACAGGTAATGAAAAACCGAATGGATATTTTTGCACTTAACGAAGAACAATCTTTTAAAGAAATCCTGCCAGAAATTATCCAGCGCGGTTATTCGCGTATTCCTGTTTACAAAGACAGCATGGATAATATTACCGGAATTTTATATGTGAAAGATCTAATTCCATATACCGACCGAAAAATTCTGGATTGGAAAACACTAAAACGCGATGTCTATTTTGTTCCGGAAAATAAAAAGCTCGACGATTTACTGAACGAATTTAAAGAAATGAAAATGCATCTCGCCATTGTTGTTGATGAATATGGCGGCACAAGTGGATTAATTTCTTTGGAAGATATAATCGAGGAAATTGTTGGTGAAATTAGTGATGAGTTTGACGACGAAGATTTAATTTTCTCAAAATTGGATGACAACACCTTTATTTTTGAAGGAAAAACACCGTTGAAAGATTTTTATAAAGTAATAAAACCCCAAGACCCAGAAGTCTTTGAGAACGAAAAAGGCGAAGCTGAAACCTTAGCGGGATTCCTTCTAGAAATTTCAAAAGGATTTCCGAAGAAAAACGAAATAATATCTTTCCATCATTATGCGTTTACCATTGAAGCATTTGAAGGCAAGCGCATCAAACAAATAAAACTTACTATTGAAAATATATAACGTCGCATTACTTATACTTTCCAGCTTTTTCATCCTTGCGTCGTGCCAAGACGATGTTTTGGTAAAACCTTCGGCTATGCTGCGTTTGGAATATCCAAAAGCTGAATATAACGTGATTACATCAGATTGCCCCTATTCCTTTTCAGCGAATAGAATCACGAAACTCGTTCAAAAAAACAATTGCGGCATAAATATAACGTACCCAAATATGAAGGCTACTTTATACTTAACCTATCAAGATGTGCGAAACAACAACTTAGATTCGTTGTTGCAAGACGCGCAGAAATTGGCTTATGACCACACTATAAAAGCAAACAGCATTCCTGAACAACCTTTTATAAATCCTGATAAAAAGGTTTACGGAATGTTCTACATGATTAACGGAAACGCCGCAACCCAAGCAGAATTTTACGTTACCGATAGCATTAACCACTTTTTAAACGGCGCTCTTTACTTTGATGCTAAACCCAACTTCGATTCCATCTATCCCGCAGTAGTTTATCTTCGCGAGGATATACGCAAACTAATGGAAACCATTACTTGGGAATAAACCGTTTAAGCTTCAATTTAAAAATCTTAACAAAGCATATTGAATGATTCGGCAAGTTTTCGTAACTTTTGACTGTAAAATCAACAACTATGTTCAAAGTATATTCGCGTTACGGTATTTGGATTGCAATAGCATTAATTGCATATTTTCTTCTTTTAAAATTAGTAGGACTACACCAATATCCTGTATTGAGTTCGGTAAACGGATTAATTTACGGATTGGGAATTTATATGGCAATGAAAAAATACGCCACTGGGAAAAGTAATTTCAAATACGAAAAAGGATTTCAAGTTGGTTTAGTAACAGGAGGAATAGCCTCGATAATCTTCACCATTTTTATGGCGGTTTATATGTATCAAATAGACGCAGAATTCTCTAATGCTATTATGGAAAGGTGGAATCTAGAATATGATGCAGGCACACTCATGTTACTTATTTCACTTTTAATTATGGGGTTCGCTACAACTTTGGTCTTGACGCTCGCTTTTATGCAACTTCTTAAAAGTTCTTGGAATACGCAAGATGGGAACAGAAACATCATGAAATAAAATCGTTGTAATCCTAAAAAAACAGCATTGTTTTAAGAGTTGGGCAATTGGTTCTGAAAAGATTAAATAAAAACACTTTGTCGTTTCCTTTTTTAAAATTATATTTGCAGCCCCCTACGCAAACCTTGTTTGCTTCGGCGGCTAAAGCCACCGCAAACGTTAGGGAAATTTAAGTTTAACTAATTTTATAAACGATTCGCTATGTACGCAATTGTAGAGATAGCAGGGCAGCAAGTAAAAGTTGCGAAAGACCAAAAGGTTTTTGTTAATCGTTTGCCAGTAGAAGAAGGTAAAACAGTGTCTTTTGACAATGTACTTCTTATTGGTGACGGAGACAATATTACCATTGGCGCCCCGGCTATAAACGGCGCTCAAATAGGAGCAAAAGTCGTAAAGCACCTTAAAGGTGACAAGGTTATAGTTTTCAAAAAGAAACGCCGTAAAGGATACCGTGTAAAAAACGGACACCGTCAGGCACTTTCTGAAATTGTAATCGAAAGCATTGTAGCTTCAGGAGCTACACCTGCTAAAAAGGAAGAAGCTAAGAAGGCTGAACCTAAAAAAGAAACTAAAGCTGCTGCTCCAAAAGCAAAAGCCGAAACTAAAGCACCAGCCAAGAAAACTGTTACTTCAAAAAAAGAAATTGAAGTTAGCGAAAACTTAGTATCACGTGCTGAGCACCGTGCTGAAGAATCCCAAGTTGAAATAAACATCGACAAGGTACTTCACAGTATTGGTACTGCGCTTAAAGCTGACGCTGACGATCTGAAATTGATCAACGGAATTGGTCCAGTTTACGAAGAAAAATTGAACGAACTTGGTATTTATACTTTCGAGCAAATTAGTAAACTTAAGGCTGCAGACCGTGAAGAGCTTTCAGCTATTGACGGTATTACCCGCGAAAAGATTGAATCTGACGAATGGGTGAAGCAGGCTAAGGAATTGTTGAAAAACAAATAAACAGAAAACATTAATTAAAAAGTATAAACCATGGCTCACAAAAAAGGAGTTGGTAGTTCCAAAAACGGTCGCGAATCAGAATCAAAACGTTTAGGCGTTAAGATTTTCGGAGGTCAGGCTGCTATTGCTGGAAATATCATTGTAAGACAAAGAGGATATACACATCACCCAGGTGAGAACGTATATGGTGGTAAAGATCATACCCTACACGCACAAGTAGATGGGCTAGTGAAATTCACCAAAAAGAAAGACAACAGAAGCTACGTTTCTATCGTTCCAAACGCAGAAGCATAGTATCAATCTTGTTTGATAAAACCGAAAAACCTTCACATTGCTGTGAAGGTTTTTTTCATTTTACAGTATTATGCTGAAAATCTGAATAGGAAATAGGCATTTCTAATAAAGTCCATTTACGCTCCTCAGGATAGTGAGAGAGTATATAATTGGAAGGCTTGGTTAAATACCAAAAATCATCAGGGTTGTTTTTACTGCCATAACTTATGGCCCAAGTAATATCTAGCAATTGCCATTTACCATTCAGCTTTACCGCATTCCACGTGTGGTTTGGTTTTTTATCCTGTTGTATCTTCCCTGAATAGTTTTTTGTAAATCCGTGAATCACGGCTGCAGAAACCCCAACATCTTCGCAAAGACTTTTAAAAAGAAATGCGAAACCACCGCAAAGTGCCATTTTCCGCTCCAAAACTTTCCGCATTACATTTTCTTCAGAAGTATAAAATTCTTTTTGAAGCTTAGCACTTAAGCGCAATTCATTATCATAGGAAATATTTGCAGTAATCCATTTGTAAATTGCCGACACTTTATCTTCGTCACTCCTCGCATCTTTCGTAATAGCAAAAGCAAGCCTTTCAGTAGAAAATGCAGCCTTGGCTTTTTTAGATGTTGTATGCCTTTTGTAATCGCTATTCTTTCCTATTACCGCACCTATTTGTGCAATACCAGTAAGTCCGCCACAAAAGAAGAGTATAATAACAAATAGCTTTCGCATAAATAATAACATAGTTTATTACAAAACGTAACTACCTTATTTTTATTCGAAGGCAGATGTTAAATATTATCTGAGCAACAGTTTCAAATTTTCTTTTGAAACATTTAGCAAGCCCACTTTTGGTAATCTTCGCGTTAATTCTCTCCAGTTTGCATCCTTCTTATATATCATCTGAAGCATTTCTGCAGCACGCTCTATTTGTTTATCGTTTGCTAATGTTATAGCCGTCCAATATTGCATTTCTAAGTTTTCGGGAAACATTTTCATTGCTGCATTGTACTGCTCCATTGCTTCCTTCATTTCATTCTTTTCAACATATAAATCGCCTTGATTCATATGTTCATAAGCGCGAAACACTTTTAAAAGCCTATCAATCTCCTTTATTGGATTATCTGAATCATCCACGCGTAAATCTAACAATCTATCATTCCAAGGCTCGTTAGTAGCTTCCGGAGCAACTATCAATAGAGCTGCAGATTGTTTGCCGCGAATATCGCCTCCCGCATTTTGTGCTGCTTGCAAAACGGCAACCATTCTTTCGGCTAAAGGCATTTGGTGGTGTTCCTTCCAAGCTTTTTCCATTGCCGGCACAACTTTATCGTTAAGCATCATATTTGCTTGTACAGAAAAATTTTCACCATTAGTGTGCCCCGCAAAATCTATACAACTTTGGCCCGTATGTGTTGCCACTCTTCCTTGATTATCTAATATTGCAACTTGCCTGAAATCTCTACCTTCATCATCACTCAACAAAATAGATAGTGCTTCCTCTGGTGATTTTCCTTGTTTTAGTAATTCCAAACCACGAATGCCGAACGATTTATTGGTAAATGATTGTGTTGCAACAACGCCAACTCCAGCCTCGCCCCAAGAAACTCCAGTGCCTACACTAAACCAATGGCTCTGGACAGCAACCGCCATTTCACCTGTATTTGCATCGCGCGCCACTATTGAATAAGTATGTGCCAACGGATCGTTGGGCTTTATTTGCTGTGCTACGGACGGAAAAATTGAAAAAATCCCGAAGAATAATAGAAAATATTTCATTGTGTTTTCTTTAGAATTTAAAGATAAAGTTTTATCTAATACATAACTATTTTCATAAATAAGTATCAATAACTTTTCCATTGAAGCCGATTAGTTTAATCTTTGAATTCCATTATAATGTGCTATTTTAGTACTTTCTAAAAACCTGTTCTGAACACTTTCATATTTTGAGTTATTTGCGCTTTTTTATATTATTTATTTCCTGCGTTGGGTTTGCACAGAATAGTCAATATACTATTGTAAACCAAAACAAGAGTGAATATGCTATTCTCAAAGATTCGCTGAAAAGCATGCAAGATCGCACAGAATATATGCTTTCTGAAGGAAAATATGATTCTGTAATTCTTGTATCTATTGATAACATAAAGTTAGCCGAAAAAATTGGCGATGTGGAGGCCGCATATAAATCTAGATATCTAATAGGCGCTTCCTTTATCTATCTAAAAGATTTTAAGAACGCTCACTCTTATGCGCAGGATTACTTAAAATTTGCGCAAAAATCTAAGGACGACTTAAAGATTGCCCGTGCTTATAATTTTGCAGGAGCTATCTATTTAACCGAAAAAAAATACGATTCTGCCCTTCCCTTTTTTGAAAAAGCACTTACTATTTCACTAAAAAACAATGACACAATAGAGGCATCTTTAGTGTATTACAACCTTTCAGAATCTTATCTTAATAAAGGCAACAAAATTAAAGCTCAACGATACTTTACCAAAGCAAAACTAGGGCTTGCCGCTGTAAACTATAATGAGTTAACAACCGAAATGAATTTACTGCACGGTAAAATAAACCTGACGTTAAACAAACCTAAAGAAGCAATTGTAAATTTTAAAGAAGCCATTGAATTTGCGCAGGAACAAAAATATATAGACGACTATTTAATTGAAGTATACAAAGAATACAGCATCGCCTTATATGATATTGGGAGTTACCAAGATGCTTTTTTAGTGCGTAAAAAATTTGATAGTCTTACCGAAATTCAGTTTGAAAAGGAAAAACTGATGGCTGTCCAGAATGCTGCCGCCCAGTTTAGTGTAAACGAATATAAAAAGCAAGCACACCAAGCTGAGAAAGAAAAGAAATTAGTTTCAGAAAAAGCATTACTCAACAATATTCTGCTATACTTCTTTATAGGAACCGCCATAGTGATGGGTCTGTTTTTAATTATTCTATACATTTCGCACAAAGGAAGAAAAAGACTAACACTTACGCTAAAGGAAAAAAACCAACAGTACTTAAAAGCGAAACAAAAATCGGAAAAACTAGCTTTGGCAAAAAGCAAATTCTTTTCAACTGTTAGCCACGAATTGCGAACGCCGCTCTACGGAGTTATTGGTTTAAGTGCAGTACTTTTAGAAGACGAATCGCTCAAAGATCATCAAGAAGATTTAAAGAATTTGAAATTTTCGGCAGATTACCTTTTGGCACTTATAAACGATGTGCTTCAAATAAGCAAACTTGAGTCTAACACACTCGATGAAATGAAAGCGCCGTTTAACCTAAAAGATCTGGTTCAATCTATTGTTTCTTCTTTCCAATACGCACTGGTGCAGAATAAAAATAAATTGCACGTAGAGATTTCAAAAAATATTCCGCCCACTATTTATGGAGATCGCGTACGACTTTCCCAAGTTCTGATGAATTTAGTGGGTAACGCCATAAAATTCACAACCAATGGCGATATTTATATTTCGGCTCAAGAAGAATCAGTTTCTGAAAATGAAATTACCATACATTTTAGTATAAAAGATAATGGTATTGGTATTCCAAAGGAAAAGCAAAGAGCCATTTTTGAAGAATTTCAACAAGTTAATTCCGACCAGAATAAAATCCAAGGAACTGGACTGGGGCTGACTATTGTTAAAAAACTACTCGAAGCTTCAAAATCGAGCATTAAACTGAAAAGTGAAGTCGGAAAGGGATCGACTTTTAGTTTTACTTTAGGCTTTCGGGTTTTAGAACAATTACGAGAGGTGAAAAGTTTGGATGATACTAATGATTTAACCGGCAAAAAAATACTTGTGGTTGATGATAATCGTATCAATCAAATAGTTACTAAAAGAATAGTTGAAACTCACGGCATGATTTGCGAGATAGCCGAAAATGGAGATGTAGCTATCGCTAAAGTTAAAAAAGGAAACTTTGACCTAGTTTTGATGGACATAAATATGCCCGGTAAAGACGGAATTGAAACCACTAAAGGAATACGACTATTTGATAAGTTTACCCCAATTGTTGCCCTTACCGCTATTGAAATTGAAGAAATGAGAAATAAAATTGTGGCTTCAGGAATGAATGATATTATTATAAAACCGTACGATATAGACAAGTTTTTGAAGGTCTTACTTCACAATTTGAGTAAGGTGGAAGTATCTGCTTTAACGCGTTAAAACCTTCCTATAAGCCAATAAAAAAATCCTAAGCATTACACTTAGGATTTTTTTAGTATAAATGATTTCTTATGTATTTATCCTTTTGCACTCGCGAATAAATATTCACGGTTCATTCTTGCAATATTTTCAAGTGAAATTCCTTTTGGACATTCAATTTCACAAGCGCCAGTATTGCTACAGTTTCCAAAACCTTCTTTATCCATTTGGGCTACCATATTTAAAACGCGCTCTGTTGCTTCAATTTTTCCCTGTGGAAGCAAGGCAAACTGACTAACTTTTGCTGCAGTAAACAACATTGCACTAGCATTTTTACAAGCCGCTACACAAGCGCCACAACCAATACAAGTAGCTGCGTTAAATGAATCGTCAGCGTCTTGTTTATTTACAGGTATCGTATTGGCATCAATCGTATTCCCAGAAGTATTTACTGAAATAAAACCACCAGCCTGCTGAATTCTATCAAAAGAACTTCTGTCTACCACCAAATCCTTTATTACTGGAAATGCTTTTGCGCGGAAAGGTTCAATTACAATAGTATCGCCATCCTTGAACATACGCATATGCAATTGGCAAGTTGTTACTAATCTATCAGGTCCGTGCGGCTCTCCATTGATTTGCAATGAGCAACTTCCACAAATTCCCTCACGGCAATCGTGATCAAAAACAACTGGCTCTTCGCCTTTGTTTATAAGGCCTTCGTTAAGAACGTCGAGCATCTCTAAAAAAGACATGTCACCTTCTATTCCATCAATGGGATAGGTCTTTAATTCTCCCTTTGTAGTTGCGTTTTTTTGACGCCAAATTTTAAGTGTAAGTTTCATCTTTATAATATATTTGATAAAGCGGAAGATGGAATGCCCAAAGTATTCATCTTCGTTTTATTAGAAAATTGTTAATGGGCATTTCAAAGTCTATTTATATGATCTCGATTTAACTTCAATATTCTCGTACTCCAATTCTTCTTTGTGAAGCACAGAATTTCCTGGTTCTCCAGTATATTCCCAAGCGGCAACGTACATAAAGTTTTCGTCGTCACGTAATGCTTCTCCTTCTTCAGTTTGATATTCTTCACGGAAGTGACCACCACAAGATTCGTTTCTATGTAATGCGTCTTTCGCGAATAATTCACCTAATTCTAAGAAATCTGCAACACGAGTAGCTTTTTCAAGTTCCGCATTCATTTCGTTCATATCGCCCGGAATCTTTACATCTCTCCAAAATTCTTCGCGCAATGCTTTAATATCGGTCATTGCCGATTTCAAATCTTCCGCATTACGAGCCATTCCACATTTGTTCCACATAATGTGGCCAAGTTTTTTATGGAAATGATCTACCGAATGTGTTCCTTTATTATTTATCAATTTTTCCAAAAGCTCACGAACCTTGTTCTCGGCTTCGTCAAATTCTTTAGAATCTGTTGGTATTTTTCCGGTTTTAATATCGTGCGCTAAATAATCGCCAATAGTATAAGGAAGTACAAAATAACCATCTGCCAAACCTTGCATAAGCGCTGAAGCTCCCAAACGGTTAGCACCGTGATCGCTGAAGTTAGCTTCTCCAGTAACGTAGCACCCAGGAATTGTAGATTGTAAGTTGTAATCTACCCAAACGCCACCCATAGTGTAATGTACCGCAGGGTAAATCATCATTGGAGTTTCGTATGGATTTTCATCTACGATTTTCTGGTACATCTGGAAGAGATTTCCATATTTGTTTTCGATAACCTCTTTGCCAAGTTTTGTAACTTCTTCTTTGGATGGGTTATGAATACCATTCATAACAGCCTGTTCATTTCCGTAGCGCTCAATTGCCGAAGCAAAATCTAGGTAAACAGCCTGTCCAGTTTTATTTACACCATAACCAGCATCGCACCTTTCTTTTGCGGCACGCGATGCAACATCTCGTGGCACTAAGTTTCCGAAGGATGGATATCTTCTTTCTAGGTAATAATCTCTATCTGCCTCAGAAAGGTCTTTTGGTTTTTTCTTTCCTTCACGGATTGCCTTAGCATCTTCAATATTCTTCGGAACCCAGATTCTACCGTCATTTCTTAAAGATTCAGACATCAACGTTAGTTTACTTTGATGATCTCCTGAAACCGGAATACATGTTGGGTGAATCTGTGTATAACAAGGGTTTGCAAAGTATGCCCCTCTTTTATGTATTTTCCAAGAAGCTGTAACGTTGCTTCCCATAGCATTTGTAGAAAGGAAGAAAGCATTTCCGTAACCTCCTGAAGCAATAACCACAGCGTGTGCGGAATGTCTTTCTATTTCACCTGTAACCAAGTTACGGGCAATGATTCCTCTCGCTTTTCCATCAACGATTACTAAATCTAGCATTTCGTGACGGTTGTATGGAGTAATTTTTCCGCGGTTTATTTGGCGGTTCATTGCAGAGTAAGCTCCTAATAATAATTGTTGGCCAGTTTGTCCTTTCGCATAAAAAGTACGTGAAACCAAAACGCCCCCAAAAGAGCGGTTGTCTAAATACCCACCATATTCACGAGCAAAGGGAACACCTTGTGCTACGCATTGGTCAATAATATTTGCTGACACTTCAGCAAGACGGTACACGTTTCCTTCGCGGGAACGGTAGTCGCCACCTTTTACGGTGTCATAAAATAATCTGTAGTTTGAATCGCCATCACCTTGATAGTTTTTGGCTGCGTTGATACCTCCTTGTGCAGCAATAGAGTGTGCACGACGCGGAGAATCTTGATAGCAAAATGTTTTTACGTTATAACCTAATTCGGCAAGGGTTGCAGCGGCGCTTCCACCAGCAAGACCCGTTCCTACCATAATTATGTCTATGTTACGTTTATTGGCAGGGTTAACGAGGTTAATATCGTTTTTATAATTTGTCCACTTATCTGCTAAGGGTCCTTTTGGGATTTTTGAATCTAATGTTGACATAGCGTTGCGTTTCGTGGTGTTTATTGATTAAAGTGAAGGTAAAGCGCAATAAATATAAATCCTAGCGGAATAAATATTGCGTAAAACTGCGTGAACCCTCTCAAACCTTTTGAATATTTGTTATTCCAACCCATACTTTGGAAAGACGAAGAAAAGCCGTGCCAAAGGTGAAGCATTAAAAGCACAAAGGCGAAACAGTATAAACCTGTGCGCACTGGGCTTTCAAATTTATGAAGCAACTCTGGGTAATAACGAGTGGCGTCTTGCGGATTGCCTTCTATATATTTGTGCATTATTTCCGGGAACCAGAAATCGTAAAAGTGAAGTCCTAAGAACGCCAAAATTACGGCACCGCTAATAATCATATTTCGCGAAGCCCAAGTAGAGTTTTTGTTTCCTTTAAACGATTTGTAACTAATTTGTCTTGAGTTGCGGTTTCTTATTTCAAGTACCAACCCCATTACAAAGTGAAAAATAACCCCAATAATTAAAATAGGTTGGGCTATAAATTGCACCACAAAATTATGCCCCATAAAATGGGACAAACTGTTGAAGGTATCGGGATCGATAACCGCAGTGATGTTGATGGTAAAATGTTGTGCCAAAAACAGCACAAGAAATAAGCCGGAAAGTGCCATAGCAACTTTACGCGCAATTGATGAAGATAATATTGCCATTATGGTTTTATTTCGAGAATAGTTGCACAAAAATACACTTCAAACCGCTTGTTGCCAAACATTCTTAATTGTTTAAAATCTATTTAGAATGGGTTTAAATATTATAATGCAAAAAAAAAGGCCAACTGTTTGAAACAGTCGGCCTTCTATCAATATTAAAAGTTACTTACTGAACGATTAATTTTTTGGTAACATTCATGTTGTTTTGAGTTACGCTTACCATATAAACACCTGCTTTTAGAGCAGAAACGTTTAATTCACTACCAGAAATAGTAGCTCTAAGAACTTGTTTCCCAAGAACATCAAAAACAGCAACTTGTTTTTCACCTACAATCCCTGTCTGAATATTTACAATATTGCCACTAACTGGGTTTGGATAGATATTAAAGTTTGAAGAAAGATTATCGTTTACGCCTGCAGTTTCAGCTAGCTCAAATCCAAATAATTGATCTTCTGGAGTTCCTTGACCGATACCTATAACGGTAGTTTTTCCCGAAACAACATCATCTGAAATGAATAATCCACCTGCAATAGATGTATTACCTCCTGGTTGCTGACCACTTGTGTTATAGTCATAAACAACACCAGTTGCTACTCCATCAGGAAGAGATAACTGACGAATTAATGTTGCACCACCAGCAGCACTTTGATCTGCGATCCAAAGGTAAGGTCCTCCAGCAGAAACTAAATCAACAGCTCCACCATAGATTGCTCCACCGTGATTTGCAAATGGAATAACAGAAAGTTCGGCTCCGCTCATATCAAAAGAAGCGATATCAGAAGAGAAGTTTCCAGTCCAAAAACCACCATTTCCACCATCTAACGTAGGATCAAAAGCAACCATACGCGCTGTTGCACCAGTTGAAGGAGAAATTGTGATAGTGCTAACAACCGTTTTGCTTATTGGATCAACTTGAAAAATTTGAGTTGATGCAGTACCTATATAGGCATTTGTTCCATCCCAAGTAATAGAGCGAGCACCTGAAACTCCTGGTATAGAAAAGGATGTAATGTAGGTACCATCACTAGCTAATAAATTTAGTTGATTTGAAGCCCAAGCTGAAACCCAGAATTCGTTATTTATAAATGCAACACCAGCATTTCCATTAGCCCCAATCTCTGTGAAAAGATTGTAGTTGAAAAGTGGATCGAACATTGCGTTCGTACCAGGAGTTGTTTGAGTGCCGGCACCAACAACGGGAGCCGATTCTGCATTTTGAGCGTAACTTGAAACATTAGCTCCAAAAGCAAACGCCACTGCTAAAATAAGTAGTTTTTTCATCATTAAATTGTTTTTAAATTAGTGTATCGAAAATAGTCAATAATTGTTATCTCCCAAATATTCGGACGAAATAAAATTACTATTTCAACATAATTTTAACAGTACTCTTAGGGATAAGACAGAATCTCATATACGCTATGGCCCAGTGAAGAATTCAGCGGCTTTCCAGACACTGTAAATATTGCTTATTCAATAATAAGTGCGGTAAAAACTGTTCCCAAATTAGAAATTTCGACTTTATATTTCCCTTTCGGCAAATAATATTTTCCGTTTTCAGCTTTTCTGACTTTTATTTCCGCTTTTTCTAACACCCTTTTTCCTTTTTCGGAAACAGAAAAATCATACTCCAACACATTTACTCCCTTTGTGGTTTCCGTTGAAAGTTGTTGCAATTCTTTACCATCTTCGGTTTTAATTGTAATAGTTGTTTTTCCAGATTGCGGACTGTAAAACTGAAGATTGGTTTTTGGCTCATAAACTTCACCCCAAGTGCTCCATTTACTGCCCCAACGTGGACTAAAATTCAAAGAATCTATTTCGGCAAGAACCATTTCGCTCATTGTATTTATATTCAGTTTTTGCAACAAAGCAATATCTGCCACATAAATGGATCTTCCGTGAGTCCCTAAAACCAAGTGCTTAGCTTCTGGTTGAATAACCAAATCGTGTACCGCAACATTGGGCAATTCTTTCGAAAAAACATCCCAACTTTCGCCGCGATTAAAGGAAATATAAGCGCCATTATCTGTTCCCAAATACAACAAATCTTCATTCACAGGATCTTCTTTTATTACGTTTACTGAAGAAGTTGGTAGGTTGCTGCTTATGTCTTTCCAAGTAGCACCATAATTATCGCTTACATAAACATAGGGTTTAAAATCATCCCAGCGATACCCGTTTAAGGTTACAAATACACGTTCTTTTTTATGTGAAGAAGCTATTACGCGACTCACCCACAAATCTTTCGGAAATGTATTCGAAATATTTGTCCAATTACCGCCACCATCTTTTGAAACATGCACCAATCCATCGTCGCTACCCGTATAAAGAAGTCCAAATTGAAAAGGAGATTCGCTAATGCTGGTTAAAGTACCATAAGCAACATTCCCGGGTTTTCCGCCATTCGTTAAATCTTCAGAAATTGCCGTCCAATCATCGCCTTGGTTCATGCTTCGCATTAATTTATTTCCACCTAAATAGAGAATATCCTGATTATGCTTACTCAACAAAATGGGCGTTTGCCAATTAAAACGGTAGGGGCTATCGCCCAATTCATGTTTCGGTTGGATGTAAACAGGATCGCCGCCATTTCTATTTAATCTGAAATAATTTCCAAATTGAAACCCAGTGTAAACTATTTTGCTGTTTCTATTGTCAATCTCTACTTGCATCCCGTCGCCCCCAAAAAGAAATTCGTACGGATACTTACCATTTTGAAGCCAGCCAGGATTTGCTTCATAATCATGCGGACCAACCCAAACACCATTGTCCTGCAATCCGCCATAAACGTTATAATTTTTTTCATTATCCACATTCACCGAATAGAATTGACCAACAGCCGGAGCGTTATTTTTTATCCACGTTTTACCATCGTCATAACTTATGTTTACGCCGCCGTCGTTACCGTCAATTAAATGGCCAGACATTTTAGGGTTTATCCACAGTGCGTGGTGGTCTGCGTGCACGTTATCGGCATCTATGCTTTTGAAAGTTTTTCCGCCATCGGCAGATTTTAAAATTGGCACGCCGTAAATATATATTTTGTTAGCATCGCTGGGGTCAACGTGAATTTTTCCGAAATAATATCCGTAGCTATAATACAAATCGTCTATGAAACCTTCGTGAGTTTTCTTCCAAGTTTTTCCGTCGTCGGTACTTTTGTAAACCTCAGCACCAATAACAGGAGTATCAAAAAGTGCGCTGTTAGCATCTTCAAGATATTTTGCCAAATCTTCGGGTTTTACAGTACCCACGCGCACCATTTGTTTTACGTTTTCGGAGCGATATTTTTCTTGAAAACCATTCATTTTAAGGAACTGGTTTAGCTTTTTATCATCCAATGCAAGAAAAGCTGCCGTGTCCATATTCTTGAAATCGTCTTTTGTAAGAATATCTGTCTCTTCTTTTTTAGCCTCTTTTTCTCTGTGAAATTGATTATCAACAATCAAATAAACGGTATTGTCATCTACCACCGCAGTGCCCATTCGGCCCATTCCTTTGCCAACTGGCAAACCGCTATTTTCGGTAGAAACTTTCGACCACGAACTGCCCGCATCGGTACTTTTATAAACACCGCTGCCCTCGCCACTGCCATCAAAATTCCAGGCTTTTCGGTCTTTATCCCAAGCGGTGGCATACATAGTATTGAAATTTTTCGGGTTTGTTGAAATTTCAATTATACCAGATTGATCATTTATAAAAAGAGTTTTCTCCCAATTCTTACCGCCATCAGTAGTTTTAAAAACGCCACGTTCTTCATTCGTTGAATACAAATGACCCACTGCTCCAACAACCACCTCATTTGGATTGGAAGGATTTATTAGTATACTGCTAATATGATGGCTTTCCGTCAGCCCCATATTCTGCCAAGTTTTACCTTTATCATCGCTTTTCAGCAAACCAATTCCTGCGTAAGAAGAACGAGAAGCATTTACTTCACCCGTACCTACCCAAATAGTACCATTTTTCCAATCTACAGCAACGCAACCAACGTTTTGGGTTGGACTGCTATCCATCACCGGTGAAAAGGAAGTGCCGTTATTATTGGTATACCAAAGTCCGCCGCTGGCATAGCCCACATAAAATTCTATAGGATTGTTTGGATTTACCGCAAAATCTACCACACGACCGCTCATAATAGTAGGTCCAATACTTTTGAAGGGTACCTTTTTTACTGAAGACGTTTCTGCAAGTTGGGATTTTTGTGTAATGCCGGTTGTAATTGCAGCAGCAGAAGTTGCGGGTTGTTGCGAGAAAGCCACCGCCGTAGCCAAACAAAGTGCCGAGAGAAAAAGCTTGTTCATAAATATAGTTTTTTGAAGATTGGAAGGTAATTAAATGGGGCGTGTTTTGCAATGGTTTAATTTAGGGATGCGGGAATTAGCGAAGAGCGAAAAGAGGTTTATTTTTTGGTATATTTGGATTGCATATATTATGGAAATAAACACAACAATTGTATTTATTTACATGTTGTGGGTAATTTAAAAAATACGCTAATAGAAAATGGAATTTTATTCTCCGGATATAGATTTAAAAAAGACTTTTGGAAAGGAAATTAAGGATGCGGAATATATCTCCGTAATGAATAAAATCTGTAAAAACGCAAATATTGCTTATCAAGAGGCTCGATTTATTCCACATAATTTGCTAACAAACTGGAATGAAATCGCAGAAACTGAAATATTTGGCGACGAAGACACCGAAGATTTTGATCTTGACTTTCGAAGAGATATATTGTTTGAGCTAGAAAACAATGGAACTCTGAAAGGTTTTGATGAACATCAAATATTTATAAAAATTTTGGAATCAATAGACGAAAAGTTGAAATCTCAAACGTTCATCCCAACTGAATTGGAAAGTGAAATTCGATGGTGGAATTGTATTGTTTTTAAAAAAGGAACTAAAGAATATATTACTCGGATTGAGAATGATATGTTTGACAAATTTAATGTGAAATTAGATTTGAAAAATCGGATTGAAGAGATTTAAAAACTACCCACAACAATGTATAACCGCAATTACGGCGGATTCGACTGCGTCCGAATCCACGCGTAATTGCTACCGTCGGTGCTTATCCGAAAAACATTAAATTTAATCCCGTAACTGCGGTTATACTAAACGTTGTAGCACATTTGGGTACGGTAAAGGGACATCCTTTACAAAGTTAAAGGGACATAGTTTACACTTTTAAGATTCATAAATTGCTTGAAAAAGTAATTTATCATGGTCTGGAAAGCAAAAACTAAAATGGAACAAAAGGTAGAATTTATTCACGAATGGTTAACTCAAAATTACACCATCACAGAACTTTGTAGGTCATTTAATATATCACGGCCTACCGCATACAAATTGATTTCTCGGTATGAAAAAATGGGACTATCGGGCTTAATTGAGCAAGAAAGAGCTCCGATTAATCACCCCAACAGAACCGATCAAAAAGTAGCGGATTCAATTTTAAAATTAAAGAACAAACACCTGCTCTGGGGTGCCAAGAAAATCCGCATATTGTTGTTTAAACAGTATCCAGAGGAACTTATCCCAAGTGTGGTCACGGTCCACAACATTCTTTCTAAAAATGGTCTAGTTAAACCTCAAAAGCGAAGCAGAAGAGTCAAGCCTGTGTATCCAATTTTCGATCCCAAGAAGTGCAATGAAGTTTGGAGCGCAGACTATAAGGGGAAGTTTTTAATGGGTAATAAAATATACTGTCATCCGCTTA
>NZ_JBYRHR010000008.1:0-51361 GCF_058068205.1 Aequorivita sp. IT1282
GTATTTTTAGGGTACTTTAATGAAAATAGCATAAGAGATAAACAAGTATCAATTAGACTAAGTCAGAATCTAGTGTAAAGCATGTGACTTTAACTTTGTAAACTATGTGCCTTAACGAACAGCTGAAAAAAAATTGTGAATGAATGAAAAATACTACAATTGATATAAACGAATCGACTATAAAAAATTACGTGGAATCATTACGTCCAGAAGATCCAGATATTCGTGCGAAACTGGACTTTGGTTACACTTATGATGGAAAAGTTGTTGTGCTTTATGAAATTCGTCCTGTTTGGAACAATCCAAAAGAAATTCAACATATCGAATTCGCAAAAATTAGATTTTATAAATCAAGGCAAGAATGGAATTTATATTGGATGCGTGCAAGTGGAAAATGGCAACTTTATGAACCATTTCCTAAATCAACACATTTAGATAACATTATCGATATTATCAAAAAAGATAAACACGGTTGTTTTTATGGATAATTCAAGACAAAATATAATTAAAGAAATTGCGCAGGAATTAGATTGCGGAAACGACTGTTATTACAATCCTAAAATGAACGAATTAATAACAATTCCTAATTTTGGGGAAATGATGGATGAAGATGAATTTCGTGAATCTTTTGGATCGGAATTGAAAAAAGTAACGAAAAACAAAGCGGAATTTATAAAAATAGAGGTTTTAGAAAGTTTTGAGTCTCTTAAAATTATGAAACGTTTTATTACCCAAATTGCGGACAAACAGTTTCAATCAGAATTGGAAAATATTTTGGAACGGAAAAAACCATTTCAGAACTTTAAAAACAGAATTGACAACTCGGATTATAGACAAAACTGGTTTGACTTTAAGCAAAACGAAGTGGAAAAAATAGTAGAAACACAATTAAACCGATGAAAAGCCAGCGCACAACAATGTGTATAAGCAATGGCTTGTTCTCACCTACTTGGAAATTCCTGCGGAATTTCCAATGGTTCGGTTCATTTTTATTAAGTTAGTTGCTTAAACACGCAACTATCCTTACACAAAACCGTTAGCAGCAAGCTAAAACAAAAATTACGATACAAAATAAATTGTAGATTAAAAATTTAAAATTACATTTGCATTAGAAAATGAAAAGATTGAATAACATATTACGCCTTCCTTATTTCAGCACTTATTATAACAAAATAATATCTGCTCGGAATGTCTATGTATATACTTCAAATAATAACTGATAATTATAAATTATAACATAACTAAAAAGCCCGAGCATTTGCTCGGGCTTTTTTTATTTAAAAAAATATGGAAACAATAAATAGATTAAAAGAAAATGTAGAAATCATTCTTCCTGAAAATGGTTTGGAGGAAAAGCTAGAACAAGCTAAAAAAGAGAATCGAAAGCTCATTATAAAACTTGGTTTTGACCCAACTGCACCAGATTTACACTTAGGACACGCAGTTGTACTAAAAAAACTCAGAAAGTTTCAAGATTTAGGGCATCAAGTTATAATTTTAGTTGGAGATTTTACGGCAAGAATTGGCGACCCTACAGGAAAGAACAAAAGCAGAAAACCATTATCAGTAGAAGCTGTTAAACATAATGCTGAAACATACATCAATCAATTATCTAAAATAATAGACATTGATAAAGTTAAAATAGTTTTTAATTCTGAATGGTTAGACAAATTATCATTTACAGAAGTGATTCAAGTTTTATCAAAAGTGACCGTTGCTCAGCTTATGCATAGAAATGATTTTAATAAACGATTTACTGAAAACACACCAATTGCAATGCACGAAATGGTCTACCCTATTTTACAAGGTTTTGACTCGGTAGAAATTAAAGCAGACATTGAAATGGGAGGCACAGACCAACTTTTTAACTGTACAATGGGGAGAAAACTTCAAGAAACTTTTGAGATGAATCCACAAATTGTAATGTGTATGCCATTATTAAAAGGACTTGATGGAATAGAAAAAATGAGCAAGTCGTTAAACAATACAATAGGTTTAACAGATAAGGCAAAAGATATGTTTGGAAAAACGATGTCTATTCCTGATAATTTGATTGAGGAATTCCTTCATTTAACAACCGATTTCTCTTTAAACGAAAAGCAAGCAATTAAAACCAGATTAAACAATGGAGAAAACCCAATGGAAATTAAAAAAATAATTGCTAAAAATATTATTACTCAATACCATAATAGCAGCCTAGCTAAACAAGCAGAAGAACATTTTAAAAACCAATTTCAGAACAAGAAATTTGAAGAAAAAGAATTTGAACCAGTATTGATTAATAATATCCAACAAGAAAAAAAGACAATTAAATTAATAGATTTATGTGTTCAACTAAAAAAAGGGGTATCAAAATCCGCCATCCGGAGATTAATTGAAAGTGGTGCTGTGCAAGTTAATTTGAAAAAAGACAAAGATATAAATACAGAAATAACCATAAAATCAGGTACAAAAATAAAAATAGGAAAAAGAGATTTTTACGAATTAATAGAATAAAGCCGGCTGCTAACACTGTGTCCTATGAAAAGCACTAATCCCGTTCTTCAAATATAATATTCAATTTCTAATTAACTCATAATGATTATTTTGGGGTGTTGGAATGTTGATAATTCCGAAGGATTATCAATATTTCAATACCATATAACTTGCTCCGCATCCTATATGTGATCCATCGTCAAGCGCGGTCACCAGCATCTGTATGATTATTAGTTATAATAAACCTGGCCACTTGCTATAAATGTGTGGTCCAACTCTGGAGCGGCCACCTACGGTGTTTTGTGATACAGGCTTTTAATACTTCTTTGTGAGCTTTGTTATCTATTTATTATTCTATGACCCCTATTGCATAAGGAGTTTCTGTTTTTATGACTGCCAAGGTCCTGCTCAATAATTTACGAGCGACCTTGATGATAATTGACTTGACGTTTTTTCCTAAATGCTTGCGGTAATAGGTTTGCATTATAGGGTCTGTCCTAATGGCCTGCCACGATGCTTCTATAAAGTAACTTCGCATTAATCTATGGGCGCGCATCGTGATTCCCGTGCTCTTCTGATTGCCCCCACTTTGGTGAATGCCCGGTGCCAGACCAACATAGCCCGCCAGATGTTTTATGCTGTTAAAGCGTCGCAGGTCGCCAAGCTCGCAGATGATACCGCAGGCCACGATCCCGCCTATTCCCGGAATACTTTTTAAAAGATAATAATCCTTCTTGTAATGCTTGCGGCAATAGGCGCGCATCTTTGTGGAGACATCGCGCAGTTCCTGATCTATGAACCTGAAGCTTCGCATTCTGCTATCCAGTGTCTCACGTGCCGAAGGATATGCAAAAGTTATCTCGTCAACCCAATAGCGGAACTTGTGGCTCCAGTGGTCGTTGTCAAATTCTTCGGGAACAGCAATGCCAAAATACAACAGCTGCATTTTTATAAAACTCTTTACGCGCCTGTAATCCTTAACCAGGTCGTTTCTCCTTCTGAAAAGACTGCGCAATTGCTCCCGCTCCACATCTGGAACGTGGATGCCCTCAAGCCTGCCATCTTTAAGCTCTCTGCTTATCAGCTGGGCATCTATTTTATCTGTCTTGGTAAAACGTTCCTTTCCCTTGCGATGGATGTCTGCAGGGTTTACCACTAGGGAAGTCCAGCCGTATTGCTCAAAACTGCGATGGGCGTAATAGCCGCAACAGCCAGCTTCATAGGCAGTAAAAACCTCGTGTTCTGGGAAATGTTTGGCTACATATTGTTGCAGCACTTCAGGTATTGGGGGCATCGCGAAAGACTTTCCTCCAAACAGATCGGTGGCGCAATGAACTTTCCAGCTCCGCTTGTGAATGTCGATGCCAATGTATAACTTTGGTTGGGCAGTGGGTTCTAATTTCATATCTTATTGTTTTGGTGAACTTTAAAGATACGAGACTCGCTGCTTTTTCATAGATGCTATAATTTATTGCTAGCCCTCGCCTACTCACGAATCCCGAAGCGTCGGTACTCACGGATTCTCTATTCGGTTTTTATTTGCTAAATTAGATGCATAACCACGCAACGATTTCATACCCAAATTCATTAGCGGTAATTATACACCAACACTCCCCGACTGACTGAAAAAATAAAATTTGTAATAACTTGATAACTAATTTTAAATAAAATGGCAAAACAAGTATTTATCAATTTAGCGGTAAAAGACCTGCAAAAATCAATGAGCTTTTATACAGCATTGGGGTTTACAAATAATCCGCAATTTTCTGACGACATCTCGAAATGTATGGTTTGGAGTGAGAACATTTTTGTGATGTTAATGACACACGAAAAGTTTACAACTTTTGCCACTAAACCTCTTGCTGATACAAAATCAAAATTAGCAGGACTTTTTTCTTTAACAGTAAACAATGTTGATGAAGTTAACAGAATTTTAAAAAATGGACTAAATGCAGGTGGAACTGAACCCAACGAAATGAAGGACTATGGCTTTATGCAACAGCGAACTATTGAAGATTTTGATGGTCACACTTGGGAGATTTTCTATATGGACATTTCGAAGTTTCCAACTGAGCAAACAAACGAATAAGGTGAATCAATTTTAAGAACTTGACACTATCATATAATGGCACAAATAAATCCTTACATTATTAGAAATGATTGAGGTTGGTGGATTTGTTGATATGTACGAAATGAACAGAGCTTTATATCTGGACTACAAACTGAAAGCAGAATAAATAGTAAAAGCATAGTTTTGAAAAGTAAACCTATAATTATGGAATTAACTACCGATTTTTTGAACAGCGAAAAAACCTTATACTTTTTCGCAGGGATAATCGGTGTTGTTTCGGTAGTAGTTGGTTTGCTTTTTTTATTATTTTCCAATCACAAGAGTTTTGCCACAACTATGATTGTAATTGGCATTTTAGAAATGGCAGTAATGCTTCCTACATATCTAAAATACCAGCAGAAAATTGATAGCAAGATTTCGGTTTATGAGAACAATAAAACGGATTTCGCAAAAACAGAGACTATAGCTGCCGAAAAGGCAATGAAGTCATTCTTTTGGCTCAAGTTGACTTATGGAATTTTGATTGTTGCTCTTATTCTGGCAATGTCGTTTTTAAGCCCCAAGTCTATACTTTTCGGAATATTTACAGCACTTATTTTACATTTCGCCTTTGCTATTACGATTGACAATTTTGGAGAAAAATACACCAAAAAATATCTGACCGAATTAGCAATAATGACAAAAAATGTGGCATAATACTACTTGTTTTTAGTAGATTGACTCTAAACTATTTTCGAACCCCGAAGCGTCGGGGCTCTCAAATCTTCTATTTGGCATATATTTGTAAATTACGTACTTAAACCACGCAACAAGCCATATATAAACAGGTTAGGCAACATTATGAAAAAAAATTATCTGCTTTATAGCCTACTATTTACGTTACTTATCAATACTTCCTGTAGCGTCTTGCAATGGCGGAAAACTGACGAAGAAATTCAAGAGAAATTTAAGAGTTCAAAAATTAATAGTGAAATTTACTATTTTGAAGTTGATAGCCTTGATTTAAACATTCGTATTCAAGAAATTAAGTCTGATAGTAAAAATATCAATTTGGTTTTCTTTCACGGAGCACCAAGTTCACTTTCTACTTGGGAAGGATATCTAACAGATAAAACTCTTTTAGCAACTGCAAATATGTATGCTATAGACAGGCCTGGTTATGGGTATACAAATTTTGGAAATGAGATAGCATCAATTGATGAACAAGCAAGAATATTTAGTTCCATTTTAACTAAAAAAGGATTGGACAACATCATTGCAGTTGGTTCATCTTATGGGGGTCCAATTGCAGCAAGAGTTGCAGTCTTAAATCCAAATGTCAAAGTTGTTATAATGATTTCACCCGCAATAGACCCAAATATTGAAAAAGATTTTTGGGCATCTCGATTTACCCAATGGAAATTAACGAGATGGATAGTACCAACTGCATATCGTGTAGCAGGAGATGAAAAAAAAATCCACGCTAAAGAACTTTCATTGATTGAAAACGATTGGAAAAAACTTACTATTCCAATAATTCATATACACGGAGAAAATGACAATATCGTTCCCTACGACAATATTTATTTCAGTAAAAAGAATTTTCAGAATGTAGAAATAATTTCAATTCCAGAGAAAGGACACGAGATTTCTTATAAAAATACTGATCTTGTCATTCCACATATAATTAAATTCATCAATCAAATTGAAGTGGTAGAATAAAAGCAATAAAAAATATGAAAATTGCAGTAACATCCGTCAATGGACAATTAGGGTCGGCAATTGTCAAGAAATTGATACAAGAAAATGGAAAAGAAAATGTTGTTGGCATAGCACGTACACCTGAAAAAGCAACACATCTCGGAATAGAAATTCGAAAAGGAGATTACAACAATCGCCAAGATTTTGAACAAGCACTACAGGGTATCAATACCGTTCTTTTGGTTTCGGGTATGGACGAACCTCAAAAGAGAATTCAACAACATAGAAACGTGATTGACGCAGCCAAGGAAAATGGTGTATCGAAAATAGTGTACACCAGCATAGTTGGAGACGAAAATAATTCGGCTTTCAGTCCTGTAGTTCAAAGTAATCGGAAAACTGAAAAAGATATTCAAGATTCTGGTTTGAAATGGGTCATCGGGAGAAATGGAATATATGTTGAGCCAGACCTTGAATATATTGACAACTATATAAAAGAAGGTGAGATAAGAAATTGCGCAGCTAATGGAAAATGTGCATATACAAGTAGATCTGAATTGGCAAATGCGTACCAAAAAATGATACTTGAAGACTCACATAACACCAAAATGTACAATTTGGTGGGAGAACCAATATCTCAAAAAAAATTAGCCGAACTTATTAATCAAGTTTATGATACACAACTTGATTTTAATGCTATATCTGTCCAAGAGTACACCAAAGAAAGGAAAAAGGAATTAGGAGAATTTATTGGTGGCGTTATTTCTGGGATTTATGAAGGAATTAGAAATGGGGTATATAATATCTCTTCAGATTACGAAAAAGCAGCAGGAAGGCCTCACAAATTAGCAGTAGAATTATTACAGGAATATAAAAATGGTGGGAAATAACGCTGCCTAAAAAGAATAAATCCTGACAACGCCTTCTTCCAAAATTTTGGAGGAGGGCGTTTTTCATATTTTAATAATAAATTCATATTAAACGCAACCTTTTTAAAATCGACAGACTATAGGGAAACAACTTAATCATAAATCTCATGAAAATATTATGCTACAGCCTGCTACTTTTAGTACCGTTTCTATTTTCTTGTGAAGATGAACCCATTAGCAAAGCAGATCCTTCAAAAGTTATTCAGGTGAATTCTGAACTTTATGAGCTTATTGAAAAAGCCGCAGGAAACGATTTTGAAAACGAACTAACCTGTATTGATTTCAACTACTCCTTCACATTAGTGATTTACGATGAAAACATGGATATTTTTGGATACCAAGTTATAAATAGTGATATTGAATTCAGCGAGTTTTTAGCCACCTTGGAAGAAGGAAAATCCATCAGTTTAAGTTACCCCATAACCAGCATTTTAGATAACGGAGAGCCATACGTAATAAATAATAATGAAGAATTAAAAGAAGCTATTGATATGTGTTTGGAAGCAGACACAATTACTACTTGCAATAATATTCTCACCGAGTTCACATGCATTTGGAGGATAAACCATTTGGACGGACCAAATAGTGATTACGACGGAGCTTATTTTGAAGTGAGCAATACCGGAAATGTAGGTTTGTATTTTAAAGACAATTCATACGGTGGAACTTGGGTCACCTATTTTATTGAAGACGATTTACATTTAAACATATTTATAATTGGCGATGAAAACGTAAGTGATCATTGGAATTTTGATTGGAAAGTGGTCAGTTTTGACGAAACCCAAATGGAAATCACCAATGGTAATGACCGTTTTTTACTCACCAAAGAATGCCTCGCCCCTTGCAAAAAATTTCTATTTGAAGAATGTGAAACACGGCCAGGTTCCCGAAGAGCCGTGTTTGATTTAGAAAGTTATTTTGAATGCTTTTTCCCACTTACTGGAATTTCTAATCCCGCAACCGTAGCAACAAGCTATTATGAAAACTACGAAGATATGATGGCGGGCACCAACCCTATTGAAAATTTACTTTACGAAAACTCCATAAACCCTCAAGTTATTTATATTAGATTTGACAATGTGAATACAGGAGAGATGGTTGCATTTTTACCAATAATTTTAAAAGCTATTAACTGTTAACACCTACAATTATGAAAATCAATTTCTTTAGTATTTTAATGATTTCGACACTATTATTTTTCTCCTGTTCAAACGATGATGATAGTTCTCCGAATGAAGAAATTCTTCAAAATTCTTGCGAATTGAATCACGGGAATTCAAAATTTACAGAATGTTGCCTGGAAGGACCAATAAAAGTTAAACCGGGAAATACATTTTATGCATCCTTCACTTCAACCTATATAAATCCAGAATTTAGTTGGGAGGTCCTAGGCGGTTCACTTGAAATTATTGAAGGAGGAAGTTCTGCAAGAGCAAAATTTAAGGCAAAGCCAGATTTTGTACGTGATACTCTTCTTGGCATTTCACAGCTTAATACGCCAAATGGAATCATGATATGTTCCGATTTGATAGTTATAACCTCTGAATAATCAATAGATAATTTGACCACTTTTACCTAATATTGGTGTATTTGAAAACCGAAGAATTAATAAAACTGTGCATTAAAAACGACCGGATGGCTCAAAACGAACTATTCCGGAAGTATAAGGATACCCTTTTCTTTATTTCGCTGAAATACTGTAGAAACGAGGTTGATGCCGAAGACAATTTACACGATGCTTTTATAGCCATTTTTCAAAAGATAAAAACATATAAAAACAAAGGTTCTTTTGAAGGTTGGATGAAGCGGATTACCATTTATAAAGCAATTGATAAATACAAATTCAAAAAGCCTGTAAATATTGAAATAAACAACGACTTACTTGAGGAAACGGTTGAAACTGAGGAAGATTTAGATATTTCATTAAACGAAATTTTAAAACTTATTCAAGCCCTGCCCGACCAATACAGGCTTGTCTTTAACCTGTATCAAATGGATGGTTTTTCGCATAAAGAAATTGCTTCATTATTGAATATTTCCGAAGGCACATCAAAATCGAACTACCACCGCGCAAAGATGCTATTACGCGATAAAATTACCGACTATAATAAATCTCTTAATCCAATAGCTCATTAAAGATGAAACATAAGAAAGACATAGGAACGCTTTTTGAAAATAAGCTGAAGGAAGGAGAAAAAGTACCAAACGACAGCCTTTGGGAAAAAATAAACACTTCCTTAGACGAGGAAAATCGCAAAAGAAAAAAAGCCATTTTCTATTGGCTCTTGAGCGGTGGAATATACGCTCTTTTAGGATTTTTGCTAATAATTAGCAATGGAATGCTGTCAACCACAGCAACGACGATTGATGAAAACGACACTAATTTAAGCGCAAAACCAAGCACTATTCTCAACAAAGAAAGTAATACATCTACTTTTGAAGTTTCAAAAGTAGATTCAATTTCAAATAAAAATGACGAACAGCTTTCCAGACTTAATACAACAAAAGAAGATTCTATAAAGCAGTCGAAAATAATTTCAGCAGAAAACGCTAAAAGCAATACTAATAGTACTTCTTCAAAAAATAAAATTACAGATAATACAGTTCGCGTTTCAGAGAAATATTACTATTACAATAGCCGCGACGGAAAACAAATCGTTACCGAAGACAAAGCGGTAATAGATAGTTTAATTTCAGAAACAAATAAAACATTAGATTCCACAACTATTAAAAAGAACGACAGTTTGAAATAATAAATATGTATTCTTGTAGGATAAAACAGTACGGTTTTAAAAAATTTAAATCTTTTGTAACCTTTTCCGTATTTGTTACGTATAACCTTATACACAAGTTTAAAACTTAATCTACAGGACATACCTTAAATGAGACAACTTAAAATTACAAAGCAGGTTACTAATAGGGAAACTGCTTCATTAGACAAGTATCTTCAAGAAATTGGTAAAGTTGACTTAATCACCGCAGACGAGGAAGTAGAATTGGCACAGCGCATTAAAGCGGGTGACCATCTTGCTTTGGAAAAATTAACCAAAGCAAACTTACGTTTCGTAGTGTCGGTGGCAAAGCAATACCAAAACCAAGGCCTAACCCTTCCAGATCTTATAAACGAAGGAAACCTTGGCCTTATTAAAGCCGCGCAACGTTTTGATGAAACTCGTGGTTTTAAATTTATATCGTACGCAGTTTGGTGGATTCGTCAATCTATTTTGCAAGCTTTGGCAGAACAGTCTCGTATTGTTCGTTTGCCATTGAACAAGATTGGTAGCATCAACAAAATTAATAAAATGTACGCGTATCTTGAGCAATCTAACGAGCGCCCTCCTTCTGCTGAAGAAATTGCAAAGGAACTAGATATGACCATCAACGATGTAAAAGAGTCGATGAAAAACTCTGGCCGTCATGTATCCATGGATGCGCCACTTGTTGAAGGAGAAGACAGTAACTTATACGACGTTTTACGTAGTGGCGAAAGTCCGAATCCAGATCGCGCTTTGTTGCACGAATCACTTAGAACTGAAATTGAACGCGCGTTGGAAACCCTAACTCCACGTGAAGCAGATGTTATTCGTTTGTACTTTGGTTTAGGCGATCAGCACCCAATGACTTTGGAAGAAATAGGTGAAACTTTCGATCTTACTCGCGAACGCGTTCGTCAGATTAAAGAAAAAGCTATTAGAAGATTGAAGCACACTTCACGCAGTAAAATATTAATGACATATTTGGGATAGCTTGAGCTACCTAAAACGCTAACGACAGTATAAAATTCCCTCGGGAATAAAATCTGTTCGTTTTTTGATTGATGAATGAACCCTGGGCTGATTACCTAGGGTTTTTCATTTTATTTACCTGCATTCCACCTTAATAATTCATATTTTTGCAAAAACATTTAAAAAATGAGCCACACAATTATAGCCCCATCAATCCTCGCCGCAGATTTCGCTAACCTTCAGCGCGATATTGAAATGATAAACAATAGTGAAGCAGATTGGTTTCACCTCGATGTAATGGATGGTGTTTTTGTACCGAATATTTCTTTTGGAATGCCCGTAATAAAAAGCATTGCAGCGCACGCCAAGAAAACTTTGGACATACACTTAATGATTATTGATCCGGACAGGTATATAAAAACATTTGCAGATTTGGGAGCGAATATACTTTCAGTTCATTTTGAAGCTTGCCCACATCTTCACCGTACGCTTCAAGGCATAAAAGCTGAAGGCATGCAAGCTGGCGTAGCCATAAACCCACATACAAATGTTTCGCTCTTAGAAGACACTATTAACGATATTGATTTAGTGTGTATCATGAGCGTGAACCCAGGTTTTGGCGGACAAAGTTTTATTGAAAACACTTACAAGAAAGTAAAGCAACTTCGAAAAATTATTGAAGCCAATGGTGCTTCCACTAAAATTGAAATAGATGGAGGTGTAACCAATAAAAACGCAAAACAACTTGTTGACGCGGGTGCCGATGTTTTGGTAGCTGGTAGTTATGTCTTTAGCGCGAACAATCCTACCCAAACAATTTCAGATTTAAAAAAACTTCTAAAATAATTCTTGAATGTCAATTGACAAAAAGCTCAAAGACGTTCTAATTATAGGCGCAGGACCCATTGGCATTGCGTGTGCGTTAGAATGCAAAAAGAATGGATTGGATTATGTAGTTATTGAAAAAGGTGCACTTACCAATTCCATCTACAACTATCCATTAAATATGACCTTTTTCTCTACTTCGGAAAAATTAGAGATTGACGATATTCCCTTTATAAGTAACAATCCCAAACCTACTCGCAACGAAGCGCTGGAATACTATCGAAGGGTTGCTACTTCAAATAAACTTCAAATTAATTTATACGAAGAAATTTTCTCGGTTGTAAACACTGAGAATGGTTTCGTAATTACTTCAGATAAAAACACCTATTCAGCAAAAAATATAATTGTAAGCACTGGGTTTTACGACATTCCAAAACTGCTAAATGTTCCGGGGGAAGATTTACCGAAGGTTATGCATTACTACAAAGAAGCACATCCTTTTGTTATGCAAAAAGTAGTAGTTGTTGGCGCAAGCAATTCGTCTGTAGATGCAGCTTTAGAAATATGGCGAAAAGGTGGCGAAGTAACGATGGTAGTTCGAGGTTCAGAACTAGGCGATCGCGTAAAATATTGGGTAAAACCTGATATTGAAAACCGAATTAAAGAAGGAAGTATTAAAGCTTTTTTTAATTCTGAAATAACCGAAATAACTGATAAATCTATAGTTATTAAAACTCCCGAAGGCACGAAAACTCTTGAAAACGATTTTGTAGTTGCACTTACTGGTTACAAACCAAATTTTGAGTTTTTAAAACAACTAGGAGTTACGCTTAGTAACGATAAAAATCAATTGCCTACATACAATCCCGAAACGATGCAAAGCAACGTAAAAGGGCTCTATTTGGCAGGGGTTATCTGTGGAGGTATGGAAACTCACAAATGGTTTATAGAAAACTCAAGAGTACACGCAAAGATTATAGTTGAAAATATTAAAAAGTAGCAGTATTCAGTTGCAGTTTGCAGTGAAATTCTTTTGAAAGTATTCTTCCAATATATAATACCTAATTAACAAATTCGATTTAAAAATCTGCAAAATTGAAATTCAGCAACTTTTTTGTGTGGTTATAAATAACAGGGAAATTGCTTTTAAAGTCTTAGGGAGATTCAAAGAAATATTCAGCCAATACAGCCATAAATTCATATTGATTGGTGAATGCGTAGGCACGAAAAAATTCTGTTCTATGCAACTTCTCTTGCACTTCTTTAAGCGACAATTGCTTTAAAATATTTTTGAACTGTTTCGAGAATCGCACTGAATCTAAATCTCGCCCTCTTCTGGCTTCAAGCTGCATTGCGTGCATAAATTCATGGATTCCCACATTCAGATTGTCGTTACTTATTCTAAAACCTTCTTCAAAATCCTTCCACGACAGCACTAAGGCTTTTTCCTTTGGATTAAATTCACCTTTGTGGTAGTTTTTATTTATGGTGCTGAAAAACTCCTCAGGATATATAAGTATAAAATTAATTAGTGAGTACGAGTAATTTTTTCTTCCGAAACTGAGCATACATCCTATAGCAGCAATCAACACGATCATTTGTTCGGTAACAACTAGATTTTCTCTGTCTATAAATTCCTTTTCAGAAATAAAATGGGCAACTCTGTGTTCAAATTGTTTTTTATGTTTTTCTGAAAGCTTTTTATAAAAACCGAATTCATTTTTAAGTATCACTAATTGCGAATCCGAAAGCTTTTTATAAGTAAAGTAATGTCTAAATGGAGGTTTGCTATAAATTGAAGCATACCAATATTCCAAAAGGGTTAAAAAGAAGTATACAAACCCAATCAAAACTATTGCAGTTACATAGGGAGCAAGCCAAGGAGCATAGGCTTCAGAAAGGAAAAAAAACAGCATAGGTTCAGGGTATTTCGTAAATATAACGTTTTTATAGTTTCAATATTTTCTGGAATTAAAGCAAAAAAAATCCCCGGCTAAAAGCCGAGGATTCTTATATAATTGAAATTGCTTTGTTAGCTATTTCTTAAAAATCGAATGTATAAAACTTATCCCAAAACAACTGAGTTTCGGCAGCGTCACCACCAATAGCGGCTGAAGCAGCATCGTAATTTGCACGATTCAAAGTTTGCTCTCCAACAGGATATAAATAACGAACTGGGAAACCAGAATCAGCACCAGTTGGCTCATCCAAAATTGGATAATCCAAACGACGTATAGAAAGGTAGTTAGCAAAAGTTCTGTTGTAAAGACCTAAGTAAGCTTGTGTACCAATAACTTGTTTCCAAGCTGGAGTAGATGTACTTGCAGCTAATGCGCTAGTATAATCTACTGCTGGATTTGCAAGGTAACCTGCTACATCATCCGCATTCCAAAAGTCGAAAGAAGCAGTAATAGCAGCTGTATAATGCGTTGCAGCGTCACCGCCAACAGCGAATCCTCTTGCAGCACCTTCAGCCAATAAAAATCTAACTTCAACATATGAAAGAAGAACACCAGGCTCAGATGGATCTACTAAACGATCAGCAACGTGAGAGAAGTTTGGGTAAGCAGAAATCTCACCTATTTGACCACCAATATACTCACCATCAACATCTGTAAAATAAGAAGGTCTTCTTGGATCTTCCAAACCATTCATTATATCGATAATAGTAACCGCAGCAACATAGTCATTACGACCACTTAAAACCAAGTTATTATTCATTGGGTTGTTGTTTGGTGCAGATGGAGAATACATATAACTTCCGTTATCTGCATTGCTTGTAAATACACCACCTGTAACAGCAGATGCTACAGTTGAAGCAGCTAAACCACTATCAACATCAGAAAGCATAATACCCATTCTTAATTTTAAAGAATTAGCAAATTTTTTCCAATGTGCAACATCACCACTGTACATAAGATCTTCACCACCACTAAAGCTAGCAACACCAGTATTCATTCCACCGATGGCTGCACTTAAACGAGCAATTAAATCTTTGTAAACAGTTAGACCGTCATCATAAACTGGCAAAAGATTATCAATATCTAAAGCTTCGCTATAAGGAACATCTCCGTAAGTTTCTACCAAGTTACTGTAAGCATAAACCGTAAGAACTTCAATAATAGCAAGTTTGTTAGGTTTAAGTGCATTAGTAAGATCGTTGTCAGTCTCAGAAATAATTCTAGCAGATTCGTCTAAATCTTTTAGAACGTCTCTGTACATTTCTCTCCAGTGAATATCAGGAATACCACGGGTAATTTGATCGTATCGACTTTCATCTGTATACGTCGTTTCCTGCAGTTGTTGCGTCCACAATCTTAAGTTGTTATTGTTTACGTTGGGAGTCACAATTTGATCAGCCAACTGCTTTTGAGCAGCGGCAAATAAACTTTCACCACTAACCGCAGTAGGATCCTTTATATTTTGGTTCAGGTCCTCAAGACTGTCTGAACACGACACGGCCATAACTGCCGCAGTTAAAATTAAAAATATTTTTTTCATTTGTCTATATATTAAAATTGTGCTTTAATGTTAAACCCGTAATCTTGGGTAGTTGGCAATGAACCAGTAACATATCCTTGAAGGTTACCAGAGCTCAAACCTGCTTCTGGATCAGCATATGGCAAGTTTTTGTCGATTATCCAAAGGTTAGAACCTGAAACGCTAAAAGACAAACCAGTCATAAATGTGTTATCAAGATATTTTGATGGCATAGTGTAAGTAAGTGATACTTGACGAAGTTTTATGTAACTCGCATCGTATACAAACTCTGCAGCTGGTAAAGCAGCATATCCAAAACCACTAAATCCGTTAGCATCAGTTCTAGTTGTATTTGTAGAACCATCAGGGTTAACACCTGCGTTGATGTAACCACCACCATTCTCTAAAGTATTTCTAACAGGATTTCCTAAATCATTAGTAAATGCTGTGTTTGCATAAATACCAGTCGCTTGACCGTAATACTGGTCAAGAGAGAAAAGGCTTCCGCCTTCTTGAATATCGATAAGGAAACTAAAAGAAAGGTCTTTGTAAGTAAAGGTGTTTGTAATACCTGCTAACCATTCTGGGTTAGTATCTCCAAGAATGTTGTTTGAAGCAGGAGTTTTAAGGTAACGTCCACTTTCTGGATCAACAACTCTTTGACCATCTAAGTATACATAATCT
This sequence comes from Aequorivita sp. IT1282, assembly GCF_058068205.1. Taxonomy (NCBI): domain Bacteria; kingdom Pseudomonadati; phylum Bacteroidota; class Flavobacteriia; order Flavobacteriales; family Flavobacteriaceae; genus Aequorivita; species Aequorivita sp. IT1282. The sequence continues at coordinate 15,870 of NZ_JBYRHR010000008.1, forward strand.
TGACCGTAAATAACACCGTAAGGCTGACCTAACTCTGCGTTAATAGAAACACCACCTTGGAAACTACCTAATTGTAGGTTTGTAATTCCATCAGGCAAAGCAATTACTTCACTCTTGTTTTCAGTCCAGTTTGCATTGATCGACCAAGAAAAATTATCATTTTTAATTGGCATAGCATTTAAGGAAACCTCAATACCTTTGTTTTGAATTTCTCCTGCGTTAAGCAATTTACCAGTATAACCAGTAGATGCAGAAATTGGCACAGTAACAATTTGGTTAATAGAGTTAGATTTGTAGTAAGATACATCAAAACCTAATCTGTTATTTGCAAATCTCATTTCTAAACCTGCTTCGTAACTTTTAGTACGCTCTGGCTCTAGATTAGCATTATTTGCTGTGTTAGGAATAGAATTTCCTACATCACCATTAATTACATAAGTATCTTTCAATCTATCAAAAGGAGCTCCGTTACCTACTTCAGCGTAGTTTACACGAAGTTTACCAAAACTAATAGCATTAACATCTAACAATTTACTGAATACAAAACTTGTTGAAACAGATGGATAGTAGAATGAACTATTTTCCTTAGGTAAAGTAGAGAAACGGTCTCTTCTTATTGTACCATCTAAATATACAACGTTAGCGAATCCGAAAGATGCACTAGCGTAAACACCATCAACTCCAATTTGTTCAGCTTGTTCAGCTGGGTTTGGAAGTGCTGAAGCACTATTCTGTAATGAATAAAGTCCTGGAATCACCAATCCACCAGCGGTAGATGTTGTTAAAGAATTGAATTCAGTTCTTCTAATGTTTGATCCTAAAATACCTGCAAAACTTAAGTTTTCAGTAATGTCTGTATTGAAGTTAAACATTAAATCGTAGTTTGTTTCAGTAGCTGTAATGTCTCTTCTTAAGTAACCAGAATCAACGTTTCCACGAGCAACACCAAATGTAGTTGCAACAGAACCAACAGCTCTACGCTCTTCTTGACTTTCGTTATATGTATCAGTAGAAACTCTACCAGTAATATTAACCCAATCAGCTAGTTCGTAGTTAAGTTCGAAGTTACCAATAAAACGACTTCTATTGTCATTCTGGTAGTTTTCGTAACGTGTCCAGTATGGGTTATCCCAATAAATTGGAGCAGCACCTGGCTCAGAACTTCCTGGGTTCCAGCTTACGTTTCTACGTGTAGCGAAATAAATATCTTTTTGAGCTTGTAAATCTGTACTAACTGCCCACCATTGTTTCATGTTACCTACTACGTTATCATTATAACCAGTAGAGTTACGACCCAATGCATCAGTCTTAATATAGTTAACAAAACCGCTTGCTTTTAGTTTTTCACTAACATCATACGTTCCACTAAAGATAAAGTTATGTCTATCTAAAGTACTATTAGGCATTAAACCTGATTGGTCAATTTTAGTATAAGACATACGGTAAGAACCATTCTCCATACCATTTGAAATGGAAATAGAGTTAGTAAGTGTAACCGGAGTTTCAAAGAAAGTTAATGGACCATTCTCTGCAGCAGTGTATGCCGTTTTCTTCAAGTAGTTAGGTGAAGAAGGATCAAATGAATCCCATTGGTAAATAAACAAGTTTGGATCAAAAGCAGGACCGTAAGATGCATCATCAACATAGTTTTCTACTTGATCGTCTGTACCGTCACCGTTGATATCTTCAAAAGTAAAGTAATCGCCGTAACCAGGACCGTATTGGTTTTGGTATTCAGCAAAAGTACTTTTGTCGATAAAACCAACAGTAGCATTTGAGTTAATAGTAACTCCCATGCCTTTAGATTTAGTACCTTTTTTAGTTGTAATGATAATTACACCGTTAGCAGCACGTGAACCATAAAGAGCAGAAGCCGCCGCACCTTTAAGTACGTTAATAGACTCAATGTCGTCTGGGTTAATGTCCGCCGCAGCGTTACCATAATCATAATAGTTACCAGAAGCCTGAGTCTGACCAGCAGAGTTGGTGTTTCTGTTACTAATTGGCACTCCATCAATTACAAACAACGCTTGGTTATCACCAGTTAAAGAAGCATTACCTCTAATAACTACGTTGGTAGAACCACCAAAGTTGTTGTTTCTTCTAATTTGAAGACCAGATACTTTTCCAGAAAGGGCGTTTGTAAAGTTGTTCCCTTTAACTGCAGCGATATCTTCTCCTTCAACTTGTTGCGTTGAATACCCCAATGATTGTTTCTCACGAGATACACCAAGCGCAGTTACTACAACCTCGTCCAACATAGAACCAGCTTGCATAGTAACGTTCATTTTATTTGAAGCCCCAATAGCAATCTCTTGGGTTTCAAAACCTACATAGCTATAAACAAGCGTCTGTCCAGCGGCAGCATCAATGGTATAGTTACCATCAAAATCAGACTGCGTTCCGGTACTAGTACCCTGTATAATTATGTTAACTCCTGGAAGTGGTAAACCTGTGTCATCGGTAACCGTTCCGGAAATTGTTTTTTCCTGTGCAAATGATAGCTGCACAATCAACACTACTAATAGTGTTAAAATTCCACTAAACTTTGTTTTCATTTTTTTGTTTGTTTGAATTAGCCCACCAAAAGTGCCAATAAAATCTTACAATTCCAACTTTTATGCAAAGTAGATTATGAAAATTTTATCAAAAAGTTATTTTAAAAAACTCGTATTTCTCCAAAATCTATCCCAAATTTTCGCAAAGGCTTGGTTTTCTTGCATCTGTGAACGAATTCAAAAATTAACAAATACAAACAACTACCCCAAAAATAATTTAAATTATTTACTAACACTGTACTCAAAATTGCCTCAACAACGCATACCATGGTGTTTTGGAGCATTTTAACATATTTCAAGAACCTCTTTAAAAACTGTTAATTATCTTCAGATTATTCAATAAAATCCTGTTTTAAAAAGCAAGTTAATTCAGAATATAAAGAATAATTCTACTTGCTAGAACCCTCCCCTTTAAACTGCTGCGAAACACTTTTAAAAAGCACATTAAACGTTGTTAAACTACCATAACACCTAGTTATATATTGCTGAAGATCTATCTTGTCCTGATCGTCCATTTCTTTACTCGCGTTAATTTTTTGCTCCATTACACGAAGCCGATCGCGAAGCATAACTATTTTGTGGAAAAAAGTATCAATCGGAATTTCTTTTGAACTCAAATTTGAATCGGCTGGTTTCAGAATAATTGTTCCACCCTTCCACTTGTCGGCTATCGGAACTATTTCGCTGAAACCATTCCACTTTTTAAGAATGTCGCGAAGGCTTTTTTCAACATCGTAAAAACTTACGGTGTCTACTTCATCTTCGGCTGCTTCAATAATTTCAAAATCATCGTCTGTTGCAATTGTTTCTAAACCATCAGCTATAAAAGTTACCCAATACATTTTTGAAGTAACATTGGTAACAACTCCCTTTCCATATTTGGGATGATCTATTCGAGAACCTATTCCTAATATTTGTTTCATTTATTTTGATTTGTAATTTGTGAAGTAAAAATATGAAATAGGGTTGAAACCACACATTAATTTTAGAAGTTGCCACCATGAAAAAACCATCCGTCTTTCGAGGGATGGTTTCTTATGGTTTGCAAATAAACCAATCGCAGACTACTTCTTCTTAGGAGCAGTTGGCGAAGCCTTTTTGTTATCCTGTTTAGCTGGTGTAGCTTTCGCAGGTTGCGGCTTTTTGTTACCTTGTTGTTGTGACATAACAGTTACTTTTTTTAATTAACAATATAAAGGTAAAAAGAGGCGCTGTTAAATTATTCTCTCCTTGGCTAAAGTTTAACAATAGCTTTTTGTTGAAGAAAAACTAATCATTTTTATGATCGTCAATCACTTGCTGATCGCGATACTTACAACAAGGATCTATTTGATTATACACCTCATCTTTGGCTTTAATTTCTTGAGTGTCGTGGCCGCTATCGGCTATGCTTTGCTGAATTGTAGCTAAATCGGTTTTTCCCTCATTATATATAAGGTTTAGCTCGTGCGTGTCTACATTCCAAACTGCAGACTTTACGCCTTTCGCCTGTATGGACGCTTTCTCAATTCTGTCTTTACACATATTACACACGCCATCTACCTCAATAGTGGCTTTGGCATTTTTGTCTTGGGCAAAACCTGTTGCACCAATAAACATTAAACTGAAAATTAAAATTGCTTTTTTCATATTCAAAATATTAGTTGTTGTTATTACTGATTATCGATTACTTTATTATTGATGTATTTGAGATGAATTTCATTATTTCAGAAATCTAGCATATTAATTAATTCTATAGCGAATCCCCGCATAATACGAACTTCCAAAAACTGGACCATAAACGTACGTGGTGTCAAAAGTTGATCCAAATGGATTATCGCTTCCTGCTATTGGATTATTCTGTTTTACATTCGTTATGTTTTCCCCGCCCACATAGACTTCAAAATTAGGCGAAAAAACTTTAGTTACCTGTGCATTCACGGTGGATACACTTGGCGAAAATTCGGACAGCCCAATGGTGTTTAAATAAGTTTCGTTTGAAGCAAATCGCTGCTCACCCAAATAGTTGAAAGTTGCATCAAACTTCCAGTTTGACCCATTAGTTTTTTGATGTGTTTGAAACGAAGCATTTGCAAAAAACCGATGGTTTGGCGTTAATGGGTTTTGCTTCTTCCCGCTTAAATAAGTGGTCTCCACATCGTAATATTTATAAGCCAATCGCATATCGAAATGTTTAAACGGATTATAATTAAACTCCACTTGATAGTTGTTTGAATAACTGTCTCCTTCCAGATTATAAAAATTTATCTCTGTAGGATTTTCCCAATCCACAACTATTTGGTTTACAAAATCTGTTCTGTAAAAATCGAAAGTGATATCGCCTTGTTGTCCAAAAAGGTTAAAACCCTGCATAAAGGAAACTCCATAATTCCAAGCAATTTCAGGATCCAAACCGTAAATAGCTCCACCATTGCCCAAAATATTTAAGCTTCGCGAAGTAGCAAAAAGGTTTTGATTTTCGGTAAAAATATTAGCACTACGCTTTCCTCTTCCCGCAGAAACTCTAAAAGCCGACTTTTCCCAAGGCGTGTAACGCAAGTGAAAACGAGGTGTTAAGAATGCTCCCAATCTATTGTGAACATCGGCACGTATTCCGGCAGTAAAGTTTAAATCGCCCAAATTGTCAAAATTGTACTCAAAAAACGCACCAACAGAATTTTCAATTCTATTATAATTTTCAGTTAAAACTAATTCGTCGTAACCATCGTAAGTTGCGCTAACGCCTGTTTTTATTTTATGTCGCGAATCGCTTATTATAGAATTGTACAGAAAATTAGCGTACAAACTATTGTGCTGAATATTGTAATCGTTTAATCCAAAATAAGACTCTTGATTGTGATGGCTATACGCAAGTTGCAAACCACCAGTTTGCCACGGAATATCTGGATTTACGAAACCAAATTTACCCGAAAGATCAATGCGTTCTGTTTTAATCTCACTTCCCCAAGCGTTTGTGGTACCGCGATCTGTTTCTTCATCATAAAGAATTTGTCCCGTCTGTTTTTCATCATTCAAATAACGAATATTAAAAAAGCCCACATAACCATTTTCTTGATCTACGTATTGCCAACGGTTCATTACATTAACTTGACGCATCAATGGAGCGTCGAGAAAGGAATCGTCATTGCCATCAAATTCGGTATCTCGCATATTTCCGTGAATATATAAACCAGTGCTCCATCGCTCGCTCACTTTTGTATTAAGGTGCGTATTCAACTCAAAACGCCCGTTTCCTGCGCCATAAGCATTAACAAAAAGTTTATCGTCTGTGGAAGGTTTTTGTAATTCGGCATTAATTTGTCCCGCAATACTTTCGTAGCCGTTCGTAACACTTCCGGCACCTTTGGTAATTTGAATACTTTCCACCCAAGTGCCAGGAATAAAACTTAAACCGTAAGCTTGTGAAGCTCCACGAATACTCGGTACATTTTCAGTAGTAATTAAAATGTATGGGCTTGTTAAACCCAGCATTTTAATTTGTCGTGTTCCCGAAATAGCGTCGGCAAAATTTACATCAATAGACGGATTTGTTTCGAAACTTTCAGCCAGATTACAACACGCTGCTTTTAAAAGTTCTGCACTACTTACATTCAAAACATTTGCAGATTGAATAAAAGAACGCGCAGTTGCTTTCTGCCTAGCCGTAACCGTAACCTCATCAAGATTGGCCGTAGAAACTAAAGAATGTGAAATCTTTTTTCGTGAATTTACCGATATAGTATCTGTTTTATAACCCACATAACTAATGACGAGTTTTTTGTATTCAGGTTTATACGAAATTTCAAAATTACCGTCAAAATCAGTAACCGATCCCACCGATGTATTTAACCAGTAAACATTTGCACCACCAAGCGGAACTTCTTCGTTGTTTACATTTTCAGTAATGGATCCCGTTATTTTTTCCTGTGAAAAAACAAAAAGTGGGAGTATAAATAGTATGTATAGTATATTTTTCATTTAATCAATTTTTGCTGTGCGCAAACGAAGCGCATTAGTAATTACAGAAACCGAGCTGAAACTCATTGCCAGCGCGGCAATCATTGGTGATAATAATATTCCGAAAACTGGAAAGAGCACTCCCGCGGCAATTGGCACCCCGATTGTGTTATAGATTAAAGCAAAAAATAAGTTTTGCTTGATATTGCCCATTACTTTTTCACTTAAATGAAAAGCTTTTACAATCCCGTGCAAATCACCTTTTACTAAGGTAATTCCGGCACTTTCAATGGCTACATCAGTTCCGGTTCCCATCGCAATTCCCACATCGCTTTTTGCCAAAGCTGGAGCATCGTTTATTCCGTCGCCAGCCATTGCCACTTTTTTGCCTTCGGCTTGCAATTTTTCAACAACTTCCATTTTGTTCTGCGGAAGCATTTCAGCTTTAAAATCTGTGAGATTTAATTCGGAAGCCACTGCTTTTGCGGTATCGTGATTATCGCCAGTTAGCATTATAACCTGAATTCCTTTTTCCTGAAGTTCGGCGATTGCTTTTTTACTGGTTTCTTTAATTTTATCAGCGATTACAACATAACCCACTACTTTTCCGTCAATAGAAAGCATCGGCACAGTTTTACCTTTTTGCTGCTCTTCTGTAATTTTCTTTTGAAGCTCTTCGGAAATAGCTGCGCCAGCTTCTTCCATCATTTTATCGTTCCCGAGCGCTACTTTTTTTCCGTTGATAATTCCTGTAACACCTTTTCCCGTTACCGAATCGAAATCTGTAGTTTTTAAAACTTCGGAATTTTTTTCCTTTCCGTATTTTACAGTAGCATCAGCCAATGGGTGCTCACTATTTTGATTCAGCGAAACAATATATTTAAGCACTTCTTCTTCTGAAATATCTCCAGAAGTCCCCACTTTTTCAACTGACGGTTTTCCCTCTGTAATTGTTCCGGTTTTGTCAATAATCAAAACGTCAATTTTGTTAAGTATTTCGAGCGCTTCGGCATTCTTTATAAGCACACCGTTTTGGGCGCCCTTCCCTACTCCAACCATAACAGACATTGGTGTTGCTAGACCTAGCGCGCACGGACAAGCGATTATCAAAACCGCAATTGCGTTAACTAGGGCATAAACATAAGCTGGCTCAGGCCCGTAAATAGCCCAAACAACAAAAGTGATAACCGAAATTAAAACCACTATTGGCACAAAATAGCCCGAAATTTTATCTGCCAACTTCTGAATTGGCGCACGGCTTCGGCTGGCTTTATTTACCATTTCAATGATTTGTGAAAGCAAAGTGTCGCTTCCTACTTTTTCGGCTTTCATTACAAAAGTCTGTTTACCATTAATGGTTCCCGAACTCACTTTATCGCCCACACCTTTAGAAACTGGAACTGGCTCACCGGTAATCATTGCCTCGTCAATGGAGCTTTCGCCTTCGAGAATGCTTCCATCCACTGGGATTTTTTCGCCTGGTTTTACACGAAGTTTATCGCCGACCACAATTTTATCGATCGCAATTGTTTCTTCTTTTCCATCAACAATTCTAACTGCTTTATTTGGTGCTAATTTCAACAACTCTTTCACTGCCGAATTAGTGCGATTGTGTGCACGAGCCTCCAAAACTTGTCCCATTAAAACTAGGGTAAGAATCACCGTCGCTGCTTCAAAATAAACGTGCACGGTGCCCATTTCTGTTTTAAATTGTGCGGGAAAAAAGTCTGGAAATAGCATCCCGAAAACACTAAAAATCCAAGCAACACCTGCACCAATCCCGATGAGGGTAAACATATTCAAATTCCAAGTTTTTATGGAGCGATACGCACGTTCAAAAAACATCCACGTGGCATAAAAAACCACTGGAATTGAAAGTCCGAATTGTAACCAATTCCAATTACCCATTGGCATCAAATCGTACAATGGATTGTTTGGAATCATTTCAGACATTGCTATCAAAAAGATAGGAACCGTGAAAGCTACCGCGATCCAAAACTTTCTCAATAAGGTTTTATACGATTTGTTTTCGGCAGATTCGTCCACTTCTTTTGGCACTAAATCCATCCCACAAATTGGGCACGAACCCGGTTCGTCGCGAACTATCTCGGGATGCATTGGGCACGTATATTCTGTTGCCGTATTTGCTGTAATTTTTACTTCTTCTACTAAATCCATTCCGCAAACAGGGCAGTCGCCAGGCTTGTTGTATGTTTTTTCGCCTTCGCAGTGCATTGGGCAGTAGAAAGTTCCGGAGCTACTTTGCTTGTCTTTTTTTTCTTCCTTTTTATCTTGATGCTTTTGCAATGCTTCTGCATCATCGGGAAGAGAAATACTATAGCTTCCGCCATCGTCTTCCAAAGCTTTTTCAAAAACTTGTAATGGAATATGCTTTTCCATTTCAATGACGGCTTCGGCTTTTTCGAGGTTAACCGATGCTTTGGAAACGCCTTCAATTTTGTTCAGCGTTTCTTCCACATGACCTCGGCAGCCATTGCAAGTCATTCCGTGTATTTTATATGTATGTTTCATTTTTATTTTTATTTAAAAGCGAATTGATAATCCTCCACCCGCACCAAAGCGGTTGTCATAGCTAGCCATCAAAGAAAAATTCTTCGATAGAAAATATTCAAGACCTGCGTTCCAGGTTAATTCGTCACCGTAATCAATACCCATTGGAAAATCATCAACAAGTCCAAAATCTGCTTGATATTCAATCATTCCAAAGGCAGCTGTTCGGGGAAAGATCATTATTTCTCGTTGCAGCCCAATTTGAGGACGAAGTTTATTGTCTATGCGCACATCCAAATTAAACAAATAGGGAGTTAAATAACGTATACCAAGAATGGCAGTGGTTTCAATTTCGTCCAGGCTATCTTCCGTTCCATTTTCCACATTTACCCCTCCAAAAACACGCAAATAATCGTGCAGATACCGCTCATAAGTAACCTCAGCTTCAATATTCTCGTTCCAGCCATATTCTGCCATTACATTGAATTGATTTCTCAAATTTGAGGCGGTCAGGTTCAATTCAGCCATATGCGAAGCCACATCTGCGGTACTCCAAGTATAAAAATGGTTGGCCTCGTTTATAATTTTGGAAACAGGAAACTCTTGCAAACGTTCATCCCGTGGAGTTTCGTAACTAAAAACGCGCGCCATTCCTCCCATCATGTGGTAAAGCACGTGACAATGGAAAAACCAATCGCCATAAGTATCACCGTAAAATTCAATTGTAATTTGCTCCATTGGAGGCACGTTTACAGTGTGTTTTAAGGGAGAATATTCGCCATTTTCATTAATAACTCTAAAAAAATGTCCGTGCAAATGCATTGGGTGATGCATCATTGTGAGATTATTCAAAGTAATTCGCGTTACCTCATTGCCTTTAATTTTAATATTATCCGTTTCAGAAAGCGGCACACCATTCATACTCCAAATATAGCGGCTCATATTTCCGGTAAGATTCAAGAGAATTTCTGTAACGGGAACGTCTGCAGAATAATTAGTCTTTTCAGGAGATTTCAGATAATCATAATTGTAATCTGAATTCATATCCATCCCCTCCATTTTCATTGGCTCTTCATCCATTTTCATTTTGGAATGGTCTTCTTTTTCTGATTCTTTCGGCATTTCCATCTTAGAATGATCCATTTTAGAATGATCAACTTTTGTTGAATCTTTCGGCATTTTCATCTTAGAATGATCCATTTTAGAATGGTCCATATCCATATCTTTCATGTCATCCATTACCATTCGGTATTCTTCTTTCATTTCAAAACGCTCATCTTTTTTGGGTTGAAATTTAATTGCGTGGGCGCCCATTTTCATCTTCATTTTAGCCATTTCCTGCATCATTGCAATCTTATCTGGCTTTGCTACTATCGGGGCTGAAACAATTTCACCTTTTCCAAAATACGCGAAAGCTGTACCAGAACCATCTTGTGCCATTGCCCTAAACTCAAGCTTTCCATTTGCTGGAATTGTTACAATAAAGTCGTAGGTTTCAGCTATTGCGATAAAGGTTTTGTTTCTTTTTACAGGCACAACATCAAGCCCATCGGCAGCAACCAACAAGGGGGTTTCTCCACCAAAAGTCATCCAGAATTGTGAAGAAGCAGATCCATCTATAATTCGTAATCTAACTTTTTCGCCCGGCTCAAATTCAGGATATTCTGCTATCTGTTTTCCATTAATCAAAAAAGCGGGATAGTAAATATCGGCAATGTCTGCGCCTTCCATCCGTTGTCGCCAAAAATCGATTTGAGCACCCAATGCACCGCGTCCAATTACTTGATTTAAAGGGGTAGATGTGCCTTTTTTCATTCCATACCATTCATTGCCACGTTTTAAATTACGCATTACGTTGTGAGGATTTTCATTGGTCCAGTCGGAAAGCATAAGCACCAATTCTTTATTATAATCCAAGGTCTTTTCTTTGGGCTGAATAACAATAGAACCAAACACGCCGCTCTGCTCTTGAAGCATTGTATGCGAATGATACCAATACGTACCAGATTGTTCTATAGGAAATTTATAGGTAAATGTTGTGCCCGGAAGTATGGGAGGTGTAGTTAAATAGGGTACTCCATCTTGGAAATTTGGCAGAATTATTCCGTGCCAATGGACTGAAGTTTCCACGTCCATTTTATTTATAACGTGAATTACGGCTTGTTCGCCTTCTGTAAATTCAAGGGTGGGCCCAGGAATACTGCCGTTAACCGTCATTCCCACAACTTCTTTTCCTGTGAAGTTTACAGTTTCTTTTTCAATGGTCAATGTGTATTCTCTGATAGGCCCTTCCTCCTTTTCCTGCGAATAGGAAAATTGAAGAAAAACCAGATTCAAGAATAAGGCTAATATAATTTTATGTTTCATCTTTTTAGATTTGATTTATATGAAAACTTGCTCCATAGAAGAATGGAGTTTTAATCATTAGTTACCTGCAATCGCAGGTATTAATCAAATCAAGAAGGTCTCGTACAGAATATTTAAGTTCTGTTCGAGCGGTGGCGGACTGTAATCCGCGAAGAAGGTTTTTTCAATGGAAGCTATTTCAACTTCCTGTAATATAAATACAGAGACAAAAGTTGCGACAAAGGATTTACTGAATTTTAAATCAAAAGAAGCTTTTGCAAAATTGTCGTCGGTGTGTATTTTGGTTACGTGATTTTTGCAACAATCGTGAGCATCGGCTAACGCAGTTTGGGACCCACAATCTGAATTTGGGCCGTCTGATTCCATGCCACAAGAAAGATGTTTTTCGCCCAAAGTAATTTCAGCCATCATTTCCATCCCACTGCAGAAATGCTGGGCATACGCAATCCCCGAACTGCTGGCTAGCATCAGTATAGAAAGGAATATGGAAATGGATTTTTTCATTATAATACAAAAGTACAAAAAAAAGCCCTCCTTAAAATCGGAAGGCTTTGTTAAAATTATTTTAGTTCAGCATCTACTCTACCACATTTCAGCATTTTATCGCCAAAATAAGGATTTAAAATATCTCTACTGCTGCTTATCCAATATGCGCCTTTGTTATTAAAAGCCATTGGGCAGTATTGCTTGTAAAGTGTTCCAGATTTCAGTGAACCTTTCAACATAGTTTCAACACCACTGCTTAAAGCCTCAAAGTTTTGACGCTGCACTTTTATATCTTCAGAACTTGCCATTGCGGAAACTGCTGTTTGGGTAGCTTCTTCGGCATTCATTTCTTTTAGCAGTATTTCAAGTTTTGTAGATTCCGAAGCTGTTTTAGCAGCATCCGTATTTACTAAAGCCGCTTCCACGTTCAAGTATTGTTCAAAAATAGCTTCAACCTTTGGGTCGTTGAATTCTGCTTCTGTTTCTGCTATTTCGTAAGCTTCAATTTCAGTGTTATCTACAGTTACTACTTCGGGCTCGCTTTGTTTTGCGTTGTCCTTGCAGGAAACTATTGTTAATGAAATAACAGCAAAGAGTATAAGTGATATATTTTTCATTTTTCTTAAAATTTAGATTACAAAGGTATTAAAATATCAAAGTGATTTGTACTTCTGAAAATAAAAAGCAGGTAATAAAATAAGTAAAAACAACGGCTGAATTAAGAACCGCCGAACATAGAATAATACGAAGTGCCCGCTGGTATCTTCCGATGTGAAAATGATAAAACTGAAAACTAAAAAAAGCAGCGCAAAGAGCAGACCGTAAAGAATAAGGGATAGTTTTATAATTTCCATATCCTTAAAAATTAACCAAATAATTAATAATGAAATAATTGTATTCATCAAAAAACGTAGTGCGAGTCCAGTTTGAAGTGCAAAAATGTCCATTTCTGGTAATGGCAAACTTTTGTAGTCCGTTTCAAAGAAATGTAAAAGTGGATCGTAAAATAACACGTCTTCATATCCACGAATAAACACCAGCAAACCAGCGAGTCCTATAACGCCCAATATTTTTAAAATCTTGCTCATGTTGTGGTATTTGGTTTCAACATCCGCACCCAAACCATCCATAAAATAAAAACCATTCCATAGATAATCCCTGGAAAAACAACGGAATGCAGCATATTTTCGAACTGTGGGAATTTGTACAACGCAACAATTAAAATAACAATACGCAGCAAGTTAACGATGTAAATTAGAACAGCTCCCGCAAAAAGAAATAGAAAGGTTTTTTTAAAATTCTCTGCAAAGGCGATAATAAAGGATATAAACAAAATGATAACACTTATAGAATTACAACCTTCCACAATGCTTACTGTGTAATCATTATTTATGGTCAATAACATTCCTTGCTGCAGAATACTTGGTGATAAATTAGAAACATAACCAAAAGCTGCCAGCACCGACTTACACTGTTGGGCAACGAGATTTGTAATATAATCTGGGAAAAAAGCGCCGTCGGCAGATGCTTTTAAATAGAAGGAATACAAAATACTGAACAGCAAATATGCGCCCATAAAAAGTAGGATGAAACGAACTACAACCCAGTATTTTTTAAAAAGTTCTTTCAAAAACTTGATTCTTTTTTATAATGCTTCAAACATGCTCAGCAAATATTTAAAGTATAAATATGAAACTGTCATATTTAACAAAAATACAGTATTTGTATTTGGCGTTTGTAACCGTTTTGAAATACTTTTGCCAACTTAATTTAGATTTATAAACCTATGTCTTTTTCAAATTTAAAACCACAACTTAACACGATTTTATCCAACAATAGCGAAAGTGCCGAACAACGCTTAACAGCTGTCTGCGAGCTTTTGCAAAGTTCCATTGCCTATTACGATTGGGTTGGGTTCTACTTTGCAAATGAAGCTGAAAAAACACTTCACTTAAAAGCGTTTGCAGGCGAACCAACAGACCACATAGTAATTCCTTTCGGAAAAGGGATTTGCGGTCAAGTAGCGGTAAGCAACAAAAATTTTGTTGTGGCAGATGTGGCTGCGCAAGACAACTACATTGCGTGTAGTATTACAGTGAAATCTGAAATTGTAATTCCGCTTTTTAAAGACGGAAAAAACATTGGGCAAATAGATATTGACTCGCACGTTGCAGATCCATTTTCTGAAGAAGATGAGCGCTTTTTGGAATGGGTAAACGAAGAAGTTGCGAAAATTCTGAATTAAGAATTCTGAATTCAGAATTCTTAATTATTTTACATTCCCGTTCTAATTGCCTCCACCGGATCTAATTTTGAAGCTGAAATGGCTGGTATAATTCCAGCGATTAAACCAATTGCTGCAGAAATTGCGGTCCCAATAAACATATTCCACGGAGAAAGTACAAACTCGAAATCGCCCGTGAATTGGGAGGCTATAATTGAAACGATAAACACTAAAAACAAGCCGATTAAACCGCCAATTATTGCAAGAATTACAGCTTCAAACAAGAATTGAAAAAGAATAAATTTATTCTTCGCACCCAACGATTTTTGAATCCCAATTAAATTGGTTCGTTCTTTTACGCTCACAAACATAATGTTTGCAATTCCGAAACCGCCCACAAGCAGTGAAAAGCCGCTTATTACGAGTCCGATAATATTCATTGTACCTGTTATTTTATCAATAACATCTGCAAAACCTTGTAATTGATTCACAAAAAAGGTGTCAATATCGTCTGGTTTCATTCCACGTGAAATACGCATTTTTTGTTTTAAGGTCGCAATAAATTCGGCCTCGTCTATTCCTTTTTCGGGTTTTATAATGATAAAGGGAAATGTATTTTTGTTTGAATCGCCAAAAACTCTTCGTGCTAAATTAACTGGAAGATAAACTGAAGTATCTTTACTATTTCCGCCAAAAATATTGCTTCCCTCCTTTTTCAGCACTCCAATTACAGTAAATTTTCTGCCGTATAATCGCAACTTTTTACCAATTGCTACTTGCGGTGAGCCATAAAGCGTATTCGCAATTTCATCGCCCAAAACAATTACTGGCGAACCACTGATAGATTCAGATTCATTAAAAAACCTGCCTTCAGCTATTTTAAGCGCTTCAATTTCGTAATATTCGTCGGTAACTGCGCCAATTGCAACATTTTCAACAGATTTGTCATCACTCTTAATATTTTCGCTACCAACGTTTAATGTGTAAGACGCCGCCAATAAGTTAGGCACCGATTTTTTTAGATATTGGTATTCATCGTAAGTTACGTCGGGAAACTGCTCACGTTTCCAAGAAGGAATATCGGTTGGGCCAAAAGAATATTTCCCCAAAAATATTGTGCTATTATCTAAACCGCTAATACTTCCCTGAATTTCGCGTTTTAAAGAATCTACTGCTGCAAGTACCGCTATAATAGAAAAGATTCCAATAGTAACTCCAACTAACGACAAAAATGTTCGAAGCTTATTATTTTTAAGCGCGTTGAGCGCAAAATTGAAACTTTCCTTTAATACGCGGAGGTATATTAGCATCTATGATTTTAGATTTACGATTGTAGAATTACGATTTTTGATTATGTACTCCTCAAAATACCCTTCTGCTTCAATTTCAATTACACTTTCAAAAGAGGGTTGATAAATTTATTAAAAGTAAGACGTTTTCTCTTGGCTTATGTTACAAATTTACTACGCAATTATGTACTTTTGCACCTTAATTTTCAAGAATGAACAATTCCAAAAAAATCTCATCCGCTTTAATTTCCGTTTTTAGCAAAGAAGGCCTTGCCCCAATCGTTAAAAAACTACACGAACAAAATGTAAAAATATACTCCACAGGAGGCACTGAAAAATTCATAAACGATCTTGGAATCGACGTGATTGCAGTGGAAGATGTAACAGATTATCCTTCAATTTTAGGTGGTCGCGTAAAAACACTTCACCCAAAAGTTTTTGGCGGTATTTTAAATCGTCAAGATCACGAAGGCGATGTTGCCGAAATGGCACAATACAACATTCCGCAGTTAGACGCTGTGATTGTAGATTTGTATCCTTTTGAAAAAACAGTTGCTTCGGGTGCTTCGGAAGATGATATTATTGAAAAAATTGACATCGGCGGAATTTCATTGATTCGCGCTGCGGCAAAGAATTTTAAAGACACCATTTGCGTTTCTTCGGTTGATGATTATGCGGAATTTTTAGAATTGATTTCAGCAAATAACGGTGAAGTTTCTTTGAAAGATCGCAAGCGATTTGCAGCAAAATCATTCAACGTATCTTCAAATTACGACACGGCGATTTTTAATTATTTCAACAAGGAAGAAAAATTGCCAGTTTTCAAAATAAGTGAAACCAACGGACAGGAACTTCGCTACGGCGAAAACCCACACCAAAAAGGATTTTTCTTTGGAAATTTTGACGAAATGTTTACCAAACTTCACGGTAAAGAATTGAGCTACAACAACCTTTTAGATGTTGACGCAGCCGTAAATTTGATGAACGAATTTAAAGGGGAAGCACCAACTTTCGCAATATTAAAACACAACAACGCCTGCGGAATTGCACAACGCGACACCGTGCAACAAGCATATTTAGCTGCATTAGCTGGTGATTCTGTTTCAGCATTTGGCGGAATTTTAATTAGCAATGTAGAGATTGACGAAGCTACCGCAAACGAAATTCACGATCTTTTCTGCGAAGTGGTTATTGCCCCTTCTTTCTCATCGAAAGCAGAAGAAATTTTAAAAGGAAAGAAAAACCGAATTTTATTAATTCAAAAAGAATCTGAATTACCTTCAAATACTGTAAGAACTTGTTTGAATGGCGTTTTGGTTCAACAAAAAGATAGCATTACCGATACTGTTTCAATTTTAAGCAATGCAACAAACAATAAACCCAATTCGCAAGAGTTAGAAGATTTGTTATTTGCGTCTAAAATTTGCAAACACACAAAATCAAACACAATTGTTTTGGCAAAAGGAAAACAACTTTGTGCCAGCGGTACCGGCCAAACCAGCCGCGTTGACGCATTGCGACAAGCAATAGATAAAGCTAAAGCCTTTAATTTTAATCTTGAAGGTGCCGTAATGGCAAGTGATGCTTTTTTCCCGTTTCCAGATTGTGTGGAAATTGCAGATAATGCTGGAATAACCGCTGTAATTCAGCCTGGAGGTTCTATAAAAGATCAATTGAGCATCGATTATTGCAATGCAAATAAAATGGCAATGGTATTTACTGGAACCCGCCATTTTAAGCATTAAATTTTATTACATTTGTTAAAACCAAACATATCACGTTAACCTTCAACTTCAACGATATAAAATATGGGATTTTTTGATTTCCTGACTGAAGAAATAGCTATTGACTTGGGTACCGCAAATACCCTTATAATCCACAATGATAAAGTTGTTGTGGACGCTCCGTCTATTGTTGCGCGAGATCGCACTACCGGTAAAATAATTGCCGTGGGGCGAGAAGCTGCAATGATGCAAGGTAAAACCCACGAAAACATTAAAACAATTAGACCGTTGAAAGATGGAGTAATTGCAGATTTTGACGCGAGTGAAAAAATGATAAACATGTTTATCAGCGATATTCCTGCATTAAAAAAGAGATGGCTTAAACCTTCGTTAAGAATGGTTATTTGTATTCCAAGTGGAATTACTGAAGTTGAAATGCGCGCGGTAAAAGAAAGTGCAGAACGCGTTAATGGTAAGGAAGTTTACCTTATCCACGAACCAATGGCAGCCGCTATCGGGATTGGTGTTGATATTATGCAACCAAAAGGAAATATGGTTGTGGACATAGGAGGTGGAACTACTGAAATAGCAGTAATTGCACTTGGTGGCATTGTTTGCGATAAATCGATAAAAATTGCCGGTGACGTTTTTACAAACGACATTGTATATTATATGCGTACCCAACATAACCTTTATGTGGGCGAGCGCACTGCTGAAAAAATTAAAATTCAAATTGGTGCAGCTACCGAAGATCTTGAACTTCCTCCAGATGAAATGGACGTACAAGGGCGTGATTTGCTTACCGGTAAACCAAAGCAAGTACAAACTTCGTACAGAGAAATAGCAAAAGCACTCGATAAATCTATTCTTCGAATTGAAGATGCCGTGATGGAAACACTTTCACAAACACCGCCAGAACTTGCCGCAGATATTTACAACACCGGAATTTATCTTGCCGGTGGTGGTTCAATGCTTCGCGGATTAGATAAAAGGCTTTCGCAAAAAACCGATCTTCCAGTGTATATTGCTGAAGATCCGTTACGCGCAGTTGTTCGCGGTACAGGTATTTGTCTAAAAAACTTAAACAAATATAAAAGTGTGTTGATTAAATAATTTTTCGATAGAAGTAATTTTATTGAAAAATTATAATAAGAATAATTGTCCATTTATGGCGTTGCTCCCATCAGAAAACAGAATATTTTAACCCCACAAAGCAATGCAGCAGATTATATTTTTCTTCATTCGGAATAAAAATTTCCTGTTGTTTGCTGTGCTCTTTATTATTTCTGTAGCACTAACAATTCAGACTCATAACTACCACAACAATAAATTTGTTAGCTCTGCTAATTTTATTTCTGGCGGCGTTTATACCTTCAGAAATAATATTACCGATTATTTTAATCTTGCAGAAGAAAACGAACAATTGCTGTACGAAAATTTAAAACTTCGGAAAAAGATTGACCAATATAAAGACGTCGTTGTATTCGAAAAGCTTGACAGTACGGTTCTTCCCAGTAAATATAAATATTTTACTTCGCGAGTAATCAACAATAATTATACTAAAAGTAAAAACCAACTCACTTTAGATAAAGGCCGTAGGGATAGTATAAAAATTGATTTGGGGGTTATTTCTTCCAAAGGAATTGTGGGTATTGTGAGCGATGTTTCCGAAAATTACGCAACCGTGCAATCTATTTTGAATACTAAAAGTAGAATTAATGCCAAGCATAAAAACTCGGGGCATTTCGGTTCGCTAAAATGGAACACCGAAGACCCCAACGTTGTTCAGTTAATTGATATTCCAAGACTTGCACCTCTTAAAAAAGGTGATACGATTATTACCGGCGGGCGTTCTACTATTTTTCCCGAAGGAATATTAATTGGCACTGTAAAAGATTTTCGCTTAGATAATGACGATAATTATTATTACGTAAACGTTGACCTCTTTAACGATATGACGAGTCTTGAAAACGTGTACCTAATAGAAAATACCGAAGCCAAAGAAATTATAGAATTAGAAAAAGGAGTGGAAGATGTCGAACAGTGATATACTAATAAATATTGTTCGTTTTATAGCGCTGGTGTTTCTGCAGGTGCTTTTGCTTAACAATGTTAATCTTGGCGGATATATTAATCCGTATTTATATATACTATTTATAGTGCTTTTCCCGCTAGACGGAAATAAGGGGCTACTAATTTTTTTAAGTTTCCTATTAGGACTTTCAATCGATATTTTTGAAGATTCAGGCGGAGTACACGCTGCGGCTTGTGCATTTATAGCATATATTAGGCCTGTTGTGCTAAAATATTCTTTTGGCGTAAGTTATGAATACAATAGCATAAAAATTAGAAAAGCAGATCCAATGGAACGGCTTACTTACATTGCTTCCTTGGTTTTTATGCATCATTTAATAATGTTTTCGCTGGAAATTTTTAGTTTCAAACACACTGTATTACTATTGAAATCTACCTTGTTCTCTGGGCTATTTACAATTATTGTGATTGTTGGTACAATGATCCTTTTTAATAGAAAAACCACATGAGAAAAATCGTACTTATCGTATTGGTTTTGTTAACCGGTGTGCTTTTTACCGCTCGGCTTTTCTATTTGCAGGTTTATGATGCATCATCAGATTCATTAACGCAAAACAGCGCTATTAAAGTAATGTACGATTATCCACAGCGCGGGTACATGTTCGATCGTAATATGAAACTTTTAGTTTCAAACCAACCATCCTATGATGTTATGGTTGTTCCCAAAGATGTAAAATCTTTGGATACTTTAGAGTT
Source organism: Aequorivita sp. IT1282 (assembly GCF_058068205.1). Lineage (NCBI taxonomy): Bacteria > Pseudomonadati > Bacteroidota > Flavobacteriia > Flavobacteriales > Flavobacteriaceae > Aequorivita > Aequorivita sp. IT1282. Next base: position 35,755 of record NZ_JBYRHR010000008.1, read on the forward strand.
CTGTGGGTTGATGAAAATATCTAAGGAGGAGTTTAAAGAAATATTGCGCAAAGCGCGAGTGTATTCACCACGACTTCCTTCGGTGGTGCTTCCCCAATTGAACAAAGCAGATTACGCTTCCCTTTCGGAAAAAATGTATAAATATGAAGGTTTCTACATTCAGCGGCGCTCGCTTCGCGAATATCAAGTAGACCATTCTGCAAACGTAATGGGCTACATTGCGGAAGTTAATAACGCCATCATCGATAAAAACCCGTATTACCAAATGGGTGAACTTATTGGTACAGCGGGTGTAGAAAAAGAATACGAAGAAGTTTTACGCGGAGTGAAAGGGGTAAAATATATTCAGAAAGACCGTTTTAATAGAGATATTGGTCCTTACAAAGAAGGAATTTTCGATACATTACCAGAACGAGGCCTCGATGTGCAACTCACAATTGATGCAACACTTCAGAAATATGGTGAAGAATTAATGATCCATAAACGCGGTGGAATTGTAGCTATAGAGCCCGATTCGGGTGAAATACTTGCACTGATTACCGCACCAAGTTATGATCCTTCGCTATTGGTAGGCCGAGACCGTTCTAAAAACTTTACAAAATTGTGGTATGACACTATAGGAAAACCACTCTACGACCGCGTTTTAATGGGCGAATATCCTCCAGGATCGCCATTTAAAACTTTAACTGCATTAGTTGGGCTTCAGGAAAATGCAATAAGCATGGACGATGTTATTGGTTGTTCTGGGGGGTATCATTTTGGCAGAAGAGTTCTTAGGTGTCATCATAGCGGACCAGTTTCATTGGTTTCCGGTATTGCCAAATCCTGCAACACCTATTTCTGTACTGTTTACAAAAGAATGATGGATACATATCCAACGCCACAAGACGGTATAGACGCTTGGCGAAAAGACCTTATGAGTTTTGGTCTGGGCGATTTTTTAGGCTACGATCTACCTAGCGGAAAAAGAGGAAACATACCAACATCTGCTTATTATAATAAAATTCATAAATTTCCTGAACATAAGTGGTCTTCGCTCGCAACCATATCTAACGCTATTGGGCAAGGCGAAGTTTTGCTCACACCTATGCAAATGGCTAATTTTACTGCAGCTATCGCCAATCGGGGTTATTATTATACACCCCATATTATGAAAAATATTATTGGGCCAGATACAATTCCGCAGAAATTCAAAGTAAAAAATAATACTACTGTCGATCCTAAACATTTTGAGCCAGTTGTTGAAGGTATGTTTCAGGTTTATGAACGCGGTACTGCTGCTTCAATAAAAGTTCCGGGAATAGAAGTTTGTGGAAAGACTGGAACTGCAGAAAATTTTACGAAAATAGATGGCAAGCGTGTACAGCTAACAGATCACTCCATTTTTGTAGCATTTGCTCCTAAAGATAATCCTAAAATAGCCATCGCTGTATTTGTTGAAAATGGTTATTGGGGCTCACGTTGGGCAGGAAGAATTGCCGGACTTATGATTGAAAAATATCTAAAAGGCGAAATAACTAGAACAGATATGGAGAAATTTGTACTCCAAGGAAGCTTGGAAGCAGAATATGCCAAACAATACAGTGGTCAACCCTTTTCAATAAATCACTAATGGCAGCTACCAAAAGTTACGTGCGTTTTGATTGGTTAATCATTTTTATATATATCGCTTTGGTATCGATGGGCTGGATTAATATCTATTCCGCTTCACTAAGTGATGCAGCCAAAGGCTATTTTGATTTTAACCAAATCTATGGCAAACAGATGATTTGGATAGGTTTGAGTATAATACTTATCATTTTCGTTTTGGCTATTGAATCTAAATTTTACGAAAAATACGCAAGTGTTATTTACATTGCTTCGCTACTTTCGTTGGCAGGCCTATTCCTCTTTGGAAAAACGATCGCCGGAAGTACCGCTTGGTATGACTTTGGAGGTTTTAGTTTTCAACCCAGTGAATTTGCAAAAGCCGCCACGGCACTCGCCCTTGCTAAATACGTAAGCGATATTCAGACGAATATGCAGGATTTAAAAAATCAGATAGGCGCTCTTATTATTCTCACATTACCCGTTTTATTAATTATAATGCAACCAGATCCTGGTAGTGTTTTAATATATGCTGCATTTGTTTTTCCGCTGTATCGCGAAGGTTTGCACGGGGTTTATCTGCTTTTAGCGCTATTTGCAATTGTACTTTTTGTGAGTACGCTTGCATTCGGCACGATCTGGGTAGCCGCAGGAATTGTTCTAATTGCAGGAGTTATATTTTTTAGAAATAGAAAAAAAAGGCCGAATATCCTTAAATATTTATTGGTTATAATTAGCTCCATTGCATTTGCATTTTCCGTGAGTTATATCTTCAACAATGTTTTTAAGCAGCACCACCGCGACCGTTTCAATATTATATTAGGGAAAGAGGTTGATGCCCGCGGAATTGGTTACAACACCAATCAAAGTGAAATTGCAATCAGTAATGGCAGTTGGCTGGGGAAAGGTTGGACGCAAGGCACGCAAACAAAAGGTAATTTTGTACCCGAACAACACACAGACTACATTTTTAGTACAGTAGGTGAAGAATGGGGATTTTTGGGAAGTATGGTTGTTGTTCTGCTATTTATTGCGCTGATAACAAGGATTATCTATCGAGCCGAAAAACAGAAAAATCAATTCGGAAGAGTTTATGGATATAGTGTTGCGGCAATTCTATTTTTTCACTTTTTCGTGAATATTGGGATGGTAACTGGTATATTCCCTACAGTTGGAATCCCACTGCCTTTCTTTAGTTATGGCGGTTCCGCACTTTGGGGATTTACTATTTTACTCTTTATTTTTGTAAAATTAGACGGGGCGAATTATCACTACGCGTAAAGCCCCCTAACCTATGAAGGAGGAATAGTCTCAACTGCAAACAGAAATTGAAACTCACTGAATACTGACCACTATTTCCTTCCCCAAGCTTTTAAATCGACGGTTTTCTCCAATCTATCCTCAATGGAATCTGGTAACTCTGGGAAGAAATCGATGCCTGTTTTAGCCTCTATTTCGTCAATGGAGACGGCGTATTCATAAAATGATTTATTGGAAGGTTTATTCGGAATTAAAAACGCAGCAGCTTTATATTCACCGTTGGAAACATCCACAACAATTTTGTAGAAATCGTTCGGAACCGAAACATTATCATCGCCGATGGTTTTCATATTTCCCTTTAAAACACCTGCAGTTACAACATAAACTCCGTCGTATTTTACTGCCCAAAATCTCACTTTTTGCTCTAAGCGGTTCCAAATTCCAGAGTTAAATTCACGATCATGCGGACTTATATTACTCGTTAAAAAAGTTTCGTTGTATGCTTCAAATGACGCTTTTCTATCGCCAGCAGGACAAAGATGTCCGCGGTCGTAACCAGAATTTTTATAATTGCGCCAATCTGCAGACTTCGTTTTCACCTTTTTGTCTTCAATAAAATAAGGGCGTTCAAAATCGTTTTTAGCAAGATCACTTTTAGCCAATTCATAAGCAACCCACTCCGCTTGTTCATCTTTTTCAGAATAGGAAAGTGTGAAGTAGTTGTGTTTTACAATTGCCCCTGTGGTTGAAGCAGGTAGGAAAGCGTCGCTAAATTCTTCAGAATTGGAAGTGGTTGTATTTGAAATTTTCGAAGCTGAATTATTATCAATATTTAGAAAATCGTCTGCATAATACAATGCTACGGTAACAATGATAATAACTAAGGGGTAAATGTATTTTCGGTTCATTCTTCAAAAATACTATTTATTCGAGTTTTTATATGAATCTTCATAAACTGTAACGATTTCTTGAATTCTAGGATCGTCTGACACAAAACTTCTATTATTGAAATGTGAAATAAAAGAAAATGTTTGGGAATCCAACGCATAAATGTCAAGATAAGTTTTTAACCATTTAAAAGTCCAATCTGCCTTGTTAGAATGCAAAAGTAAAACCATCAATATTTCTTTAAAATATTGCTCTTTTGGAAAGTTTTGTTCTGTAAATATTTCATCGAATAATTTTTGATTCTCTTCGTCTATTCTAGTTTGAACATCCCAATCGGCTTCCCGCTGCGGCACCCTAAACCATTGATCTCTTACTCTAATGTAGCTCAACCAATATAATAATCTTGCATTTTCTTCACTAACTTTTTTTCTTTCGGGAATTTGGAAGTTGCATTTTTTAAACAATTCTATTACGTAATCCAATTCATAATCGAGAATTGGAGACAATGTTGTGCTCCTATCTGGCCGCTCTAATAGCAGGTACTTATGTATTGGTTTCAGCAAATTTTCACAGACACCTGAAGAATCGATTTTGAAAGCTTCGCGAAGATTTTCTTTTACGTGAACGGAATCCTTTGCCATCGCTTTTAAATTTGCCATAAAAGACAAAAACTGGGCTTTGTTTATAACATCATCGACATCAATAGAATTATACTTTTCTAAAGTATCTGAAACGATATAATTGATTGCTTGAGAATCATCCAAAGATATTTGCCAAGGCACATCGATTGTAATTGGTTCTTTTTTACAAGAGAAGAGAAATAAACAACTTGTAAATATTAAATATGAAGTTTTCATTTGAAGTTATATATAATTGAAGAAATACTAAAAATATTTCTCAAGCTCTTTAGGGTCTCTAGAGTTGTTCCAAAAAATTTGAAGGTCTATTCGTTTCTTATTCTCAAAAACTTCATAGAAAACTGTAGTTTGTTTGGAAAGCACGAACATTCTAACCTCTCCCTTTTTAGAAATCTTTCCCATATAAGGATTTGAAGAAAGTGCTTTACTAAATACATCCACCAAATTGATAAATTTTTCAGCCTCTTTAGTGTTCCACTTTTGCAGAATAAAATCAATTTCTTCCTCGAAAGTTATATCAGCCAATGGTGTCCAAAAAACGGTCATCGGTAATTCTCAATTTTTTTTCTAGCCTTATCCATCACAGTTTCGTGAGAAATCACCAAATCTTGACGGCTTTGCTCTTTACTTTTTTCAATTACTTTCTTAACTTGTTCGGGCAAATCGTCCCAAAAATCAGTTGTTTCAATTTCGTGATTAAAAAAATATTCCGCTCTTTCTATTTCTTCAACAGTTGAAATTTCCATACATTTTTCAATCAACTTGTATTTTCTTTCTGTAATGTCCATCTGTGCAAATAGTTAAATATCTATCAAATATACAAATTGTTCGCCGTAATTATTCTACTTCTATTTCCGCACATCCATCGCATCGCGGAGTGCATTTCCTATCAACATAAAAGCTGTTACAAGGCTCATAATAGCCAAACCAGGAATTAGAGCAAGATATGGTTTCCCCAAAATAATGTATGCGTAGTGATCTTTAATGATGCCTCCCCAACTTGGCATTGGTGGCTGTGCTCCGATTCCTAAAAATGAAAGTCCGCTTTCAATAAGAATGGCTCCCGCAAAATTGGCGGCTGAAATAATAATTACCGGTGCCATACTATTCGGCAAAATATGTTTTACAATTATTCTGAAATCGTTAAATCCCAATGCACGGGCAGCGGTTACGTATTGCATCTGTTTTACGCCCATAACTTGCCCGCGAACGACGCGCGCAACTTCCACCCACATTGTAAGCCCAACGGCGATGAAAACCTGCCAGAAACCTTTACCAAGCGCCAAAGTAATAGCGATAACCAAAAGCAAGGTGGGAATGGACCAAGTAACATTGATGAGCCACATTATTGCGGCATCTACTTTTCCGCCAAAATAACCTGCAATGGCTCCCAAAGTAACACCAATTACTAGTGAAATAAACACCGCTACAAACCCAATAGCCAATGAAATCCTGATGCCAATAAGCATTCTACTCAGCAAATCGCGACCGTATTTATCGGTGCCGAGAAGGAATTTTTTCTCTGAAATATATTTATTGGGAATTTCCTTTACTGAAGTCGCATTTGGGAAAAGTGAAAGCGCATATTCCTTTTCAAGCCCATCGGCACCATCTGGAGTATACTCTATAATTTCGATGGAATTTTCCTTTAAAGTGTATTTAGCAACTGGAATTTCGGTATTAGCATTTTTCTTTCCAAAGAAGAAAACTGAGAATGGGTTTTGTGCTTCTAACGCAACAGGAATAGTAAGCATTTGTACTGAAAATCCTGGATTCTTAGAATGAATTGAAAGATGCATCTGATTCGCATTTTGCGAATTATCTGGCGCCAAGGCATAGGCAAAAATGGCAATCAATACACAGAGCGTTAAAAAACCCAAACTAAAAACGCCCCAAAAATTCCTTTGGAACTTTCGGAGCGCTATTCTGGTTAATGAAGTGGTTTTTTTCACACTTCAAATTTAGTAAAAATTAGCGTGTTTTATTCAGAAACAGGCTTGAGGTTTAACCAATATTATTTTTTAATATCTGCTACTTTTCCAGCCTTAATATTATTGAGTTTTAAATCTTCAAGCACATGTACTGCTTCTTCAACATACATATCTTTACTTAAGCTTTTGTGCCATCTTTTACGTTTTTCAGATAAGGTGGTGTCTTGCTTCATTAGTGCTGTTTCGTATGGCAGTGAACTAAAACTAAGTTCGTTATCGTACTCATCAATTGCGTCAAAACGTTTGGTTTCTTTAATTCGCTGTTCAATATCGGCACTATACGCTGTATAATTTAAATTCACTGTTTTTTCATCTCTGCGCTCTTTAATCCACTTGGCATTATCATCTATTAATTGCAAATGAGCATTTTGCGCCATACGGGCTTTACTCTTTTCAATAGTTTCATTATAATCTATATAGCCATCCCAAATATCATATTTAGCTGCATCAATTTTATCATAAGGCAATGGATTGTCATAATCTCTTTCTCCTATATCAATATAGCTATAGCGATCTGGCATTACAACATCACTCTTTACTCCTTCCAATTGTGTGGAGCCACCATTTACACGGTAGAATTTCTGCGACGTAATTTTAAGGGCACCCATATCGCCCAAATCATTCTTGCGAAGCCATTGGTTAAGATCTATTACGTTTTGAACAGTACCTTTTCCATAAGTTTGTGTGCTACCAATAATAATAGCACGTTTGTAATCTTGCATAGCGGCAGCCAAAATCTCAGAGGCCGAAGCAGAGAGTTCATTCACTAAAATTACTAGCGGACCGTCCCAAACAATTTCGCTGTCCTTATCTTCCAAAACTTCTTTTTTTCCGTTGGAAGCAACTTGCACTACAGGGCCTTTTTTAATAAATAGTCCCGCAATATCTACAGCAGTTCTTAGCGACCCACCGCCATTGTCACGAAGATCTAAAACCAGACCTTCCATTCCTTCTTCTTTTAAACGAATAATTTCTTTTTTAACATCAGTAGCAGCGTTGCGCTCTTTGTAGTTCTCCATGTCAAAGTAAAACTGAGGCAGATTAACAAGGCCGAATTTTCGGTCGTCTTTGTCTATTAATGAAGATTTAGCATAGGTTTCTTCTAGCTCAACAACATCTCGAGTTAACACTTTATCTGAAATAGTTCCATCAACATTTTTAATGGTAAGTGTAACTTTCGTGCCTTTTGGGCCTTTTATCAATTTTACAGCATCGTCTATTCGCATCCCAACAATACTTACGGCATCCTCCTCATCTTCCTGCTTCACTTTTAAAATTGCATCGCCAACTTCAATTTTTTCACTTCGCCAAGCTGGACCACCACTTATAACTTCTATAACTGTTATGTAATCGTTCTTTTTTTGAAGTCTAGCGCCAATGCCTTCTAATTTTCCAGACATTCTAAGGTCGAATCTATCCTTATCTGGCGGAGCAAAGTAATTTGTGTGTGGGTCAAACTCTTCAACAATGGTGTTTAGATAGATGGCGAAATAATCTGTGCGCTCTAAATCTTTTGTAAAATCGAAATATTCATCAAGCGAACCTTTAGCTGTTTCGCGTGCTTTCTTTTCTAAATCTACCAAAGACTTAGCTACAAATGGTTCTGCTTTATTAGATTTTGAATTTTTTGAAGCCTCTGCAAAATCTGCATCATCTTCTACTTCGTCACTTTTTTCGGAAGCAGTAATTCCTTTTTCTCGCTTTTTCTGGTCTTCAACCAAATCATAATAGCCAGAAAGTGTAGTAAATTTTAACTGCTGTTTCCAGCGTGCTTTCAATTCTTTTTTTGAAGTAGCATAAGCAAGATGATCGTAATCTACATTTATACTTTCTGTTTCAGTAAAATCAAAAGGAACATCTAAAACTTCAGGATATATTTTTTGTACATCTGCCATTCGTTCTTCAAAACGGCCATAAACCAAATCAAAAAACGACAAATCTTTGTTTTTTATCTGATCGTCAATTTCAAATTTATACTTACTAAATTCTTCTATATCGGTAGCTAAGAAATATCTTTTTAAAGGGTCGAGGCCTTTTATAAAATCGTCATAAACCCCAACAGAAAATTCATCATTAATATCTTTTGGATCGTAATGTCCCTTCTGAATTACGTAAGTTATAAGGTCCAAAAGCAGCTTGTCTTTATCGGGATCGTCGAACTTCTTTGTAGTAAAACTACAGGAAGCCACAGAAACGAAAACCGCCAAAAACAAAACTTTAAAATTCTTTTTCATTATCCGCATAGTTGTGGTATTATTTATAGATGTCTAAATTATATAAAAAACCGTGCCATTAAGGGATTCCAGTACTAATTTTTTGTTAAACAGTTTATTTGCTTTTTAGAATCCAGTATTCTCCTTTCGATCGTTGTATTAGCAGCATTAATACTTGTATTTTTGTTCCTTTAAAATTGTAAAACATGTCCAAAAAAAGACCCCTAATTTTAGTTACAAATGATGATGGTATTAATGCTCCTGGCATTCGTACTTTAATTGAAGTTATGAACACCTTGGGTGATGTAATGGTTGTTGCACCAGATTCGCCCCAAAGCGGAATGGGCCATGCCATAACTATTAACGACACTTTGTATTGCAATAGTATAAAAGTGATAAATGGCGATCCACAAAAAGAATACAGCTGCAGTGGAACGCCCGTTGATTGCGTAAAAATAGCGGTAAACGAAATTTTAAAACGCAAACCAGACCTTTGCGTAAGCGGAATAAACCACGGAAGCAATTCTTCTATAAATGTAATTTACAGCGGCACAATGAGCGCAGCTGTAGAAGCAGGAACTCAAGGTATTCCATCCATCGGATTCTCACTTTTAGATTATTCTATGGAAGCAGATTTTGAACCTTCAAAGAAATTTGTAAAGGATATAGCCATGCAAACCCTTAAAAATGGTTTGCCGAACGGAGTAGTTTTAAATGTGAATATTCCTAAACTAAAAGCTTCAGAAATAAAAGGCATTAAGGTTTGTCGGCAAGCAAATGCGCATTGGGAAGAAAAATTCGACAAGCGTACCAATCCAGTAGGGCGCGATTACTATTGGCTTACGGGGGAATTTGTAAACGACGATAAAGGCGAAGACACAGATGAATGGGCGCTACACAACGGCTATGTTTCAGTAGTACCCGTACAATTTGATCTTACAGCGCACCACGCTATTAAAGAGATTAATACTTGGGAATTATAAGCCTTGTATTCACAAAGTGATATAAAAAATTAAAAAGCACCAAAATAATATGAAACCACACGTAAAGGAGATTTTAATTGGATTCGTAATTGGTTTGCTAGCCAACATGGCGGGCACCTATTTATATATATTCTTTATTTCAGATTATAGTTTAGAAGTTACATTACAAGAAGCTTTAGCAAATGACCTGTTGGGAAGTTTAATCGCTTTAGGAGCTATTTTAAATCTAATTGTGTTCTTTATCTATTTAAAAAAGAACCAATTTTTAAGAGCGCGTGGTGTAGTTTTAGCAACTGTTCTGGCAGCAATCGTTATATTGATTGCGAAATTTTTCTGAAAAGAAAAGAGTTTTGCCAATAACTCATTAACTTAGTCAGGCTTAAGATTCAAAGTTTGATATTTCACGCTAGTATTTTTATCTGAAACAAACCATCAATTCTAAAAATAGAAAAAATGAAACGCGCAGTTTTTCCCGGTACTTTTGACCCAATTACACTTGGACACGTAGATATTATTAATCGTGCGCTACCGCTCTTTGATGAGCTTATAATAGCCATCGGGGTGAATGCCGAGAAAAAGACAATGTTTACATTGGAAGAGCGAATAGAATTTATTGAAAAAACATTCAAAGGGGAAGCCAAAATTAAGGTGAAAAGCTATAAAGGCTTAACCGCTCATTACTGTATTTCGGAAGAGGCGCAATTTATAGTTCGCGGTTTGCGAAACTCAACAGATTTAAACTACGAACAGCCCATCGCACAGACCAATTATAAAATGGCGAAAGTTGAAAGCATTTTCTTAATATGCTCGCCTGAGGTTTCAAATATCTCGTCAACCATCGTTCGCGATGTTATGCGCAATGACGGTCCCTATTTAGAACTTGTGCCATCTGCTGTGAAGAAATAATAATAATTAAAAAACATTCAAACAAAAAAGCCCTTTCAGTTTCCTGAAAGGGCTTTTAAAATTGTAACTAAAAAGAATTATAGCGCAGCTACGTGCTTAGCCATATTCGATTTTAAATTGGAAGCCTTATTCGAGTGAATAATGTTTTTCTTAGCCAATTTGTCAATCATTGAAGCAACACTTGGAAACATAGCTTCTGCCTCTTTCTTATCAGAAAGCTCTTGAAATTTCTTCATGGCGCTACGAGCAGATTTATGCTGGTAACGGTTACGCAAGCGCTTTGCCTCGTTGCTTCTAATTCTCTTTAATGCTGACTTGTGATTTGCCATTTTTGTTTTATTAAATTCTAATTTTGTAGTCCGTAGGGGAATCGAACCCCTGTTACCAGGATGAAAACCTGGCGTCCTAACCCCTAGACGAACGGACCATTGTTTATTTTTAAATGCGGATGCAAAAATACAACATTTTTTGAATGAAGCAAATCTAAAATAACTTTTTTCAAAAAAAATTAATATGCCTTTGCAAAAACTACTCTTCGCTCAGACGGCTTCCCAGTAATAATGCACGCTCCGGGCTCATTGCTACCTTCTATAGGAATACATCTAATTGTTGCTTTTGTTTCGTTTTTAATTCGCTCCTCAGTTTCTATCGTTCCGTCCCAATGAGCCAAAATAAAGCCTCCTTTACCATTCAAAACCGACTTAAATTCTTCATATGTAGCAACTTCCGTTGTATGTTCGGTTCTATATGATGCCGCTTTTTCATAAAGCGAGTCTTGAATCTCTTCCATCAACGAAAGAACCTTTTCTACTACATTTTCGTTAGTAATAAACTCTTTTTCGAGTGTATCTCGTCGCGCTAGCTCAACTGTCCCCTTTTCTACATCTTTCGGCCCAATAGCTATACGCACAGGGACTCCTTTCAACTCGTACTCGTTAAATTTCCATCCTGGCTTGTGCGTATCGCGTTTATCATATTTTACTCGAATTCCATTAGCGCGCAGCTTTTTCATCAAATCTACGGCCACTTCGTCTACTGCTTCAAACTCTTCTTCTTTTCGATAAATTGGCACGATTACTACTTGATCTGGCGCCAAATTAGGAGGCAAAACCAAACCTCTATCGTCACTATGCGTCATAATTAATGCGCCCACCAATCTTGTGGAAACTCCCCAAGATGTCGCCCAAACATAGTCTAATGTACCGTCTTTAGCAGCAAATTTTACGTCAAACGCCTTTGCGAAATTCTGACCTAAAAAGTGCGAAGTTCCAGCCTGCAACGCCTTTCCATCTTGCATTAAAGCTTCAATACAATAAGTTTCCAAAGCACCCGCAAAACGTTCGCTCTCTGTTTTTGTTCCTCTTATAACTGGTATCGCTAAATACTTTTCAGAAAATTCAGCGTAAATATTCATCATTTGTTCCGCCTCTTCTATTGCTTCATTCTTTGTAGCGTGAGCTGTGTGCCCTTCTTGCCAAAGAAATTCAGCTGTACGTAAAAACAGACGTGTACGCATTTCCCATCGTACCACGTTTGCCCATTGGTTAATTAAAAGCGGTAAATCGCGGTAGGATTGTATCCATTTTCTGTAGGTATCCCAAATTATAGTTTCAGAAGTTGGTCGAACGATTAGTTCTTCTTCTAACTTCGCATCTGGATCTACAATAATTCCACTTCCGTCTTCAGCATTTTTTAATCTATAATGTGTTACTACAGCGCATTCCTTAGCAAAACCATCAACGTGACTTGCTTCTTTACTGAAGTACGATTTTGGTATAAACAACGGAAAATAGGCGTTTTGGTGCCCAGTTTCTTTAAACATTCTATCCAATTCTGCTTGCATGCGTTCCCATATAGCATAGCCGTATGGTTTTATAACCATACACCCACGAACACCGGAGTTTTCAGCAAGGTCCGCCTTGATTACTAGCTCGTTATACCATTTGGAATAGTCTTCTGCTCTCGTTGTTAAATTCTTTGCCATAACCTGGTTTTTGGCACAAATGTTGTGTCTATGTTAAATGATTAGTTATTGTCCGCAAAACTACTTATTTTTATGAAGTTCAACAATAAAATTACCATAGATATGTCCACTGAAAATATAAATATTAAACGTTTCATCCCTTTAGCATTCATAGGCGTTTTCGTCCTTTTGCTATCGTCTTGTGGAACGCATAACAATGGTTACAATCAAAATGATGGTATTTATTCTTCTTCTAATAATTCAAGTTCAGAAGAAGATTACGGAAATTCCAACAATCCTGCTGATAAAGCAAATTATTATCAGCAATATTTCCGAAGTAAAACTGACGAATTCTCCGAGCTACCTGAAGAAGGTGCCATTTTTACAGATATCGATGCCTATTCAACTACCGAAAGATTGGATGAAGAAGGAAATATTGTAATTGAAGACAATTATGAATATGAAGAAGACGGTTATGGCGCTTGGGGTAGCAATTCCGAGTCAGTAACAGTTAACATCTACAATTACGGCGGTTATGGTTACGGATTTTACCACAGACCTTATTGGTACGGCGGTTACTGGGGCAATCCATATTATAATTACTACACGCCTTATTGGGGAATGACATACGGTTGGGGTTCATATTACGGTTATGGATATGGATACGGCTATGGTTATGGATATCATCACGGTTATTATAACAACTACTATAATAACTCGTATTACAATAATGTTTCATACAATCGAGGCAGAAGAAATACAGACTATAACAGAACTAGTGCAAGAGGACGCTCTAATGACGTTTCAAAGAGAAATTCATATAGCCGTTCTGAATTAACCCGACGCGTAGATCGCAATGGTGTTCGTGCAAATAGCACCACCCGCGACACGCGTAGCAATGTTCGCAACACGCGTACTAACTCTAATAACACCACAAGAAACACGCGCTCTAATTCAACAATTCGTAATAACAGCAGCTCTCAGCCTACAAGAAATAGTAATTACTCTACACCTACAAGAAGCAATAGTTCCAGCACTATTCGTAGTTCAGGAAACAGTACGCGCTCTAGCGGTAGTAGTGTTCGTTCTAGCGGCGGAAGCAGCAGCGGAAGAAGCAGTAGTAGTGGTAGCAGCAGCAGCAGCGGACGTGGAGGACGCGGTTAAAATCTATTTTCCGAAAATTTTTTAGACGAAGAAATAATTTAATATGCCCAATAAACCATTTCAAAATAATACGAAATGTTTGCGTTGGGCATTATTTATTTAAAACAACAAATTAGATGAAAAGATTACCATTATTACTAATTGCCGTTTTTTCTATAGCCATTTCAGAAGCTCAAAATACTACTGACGGTTTGAGATATAGTATGGGTGAAAATATTGGCACGGCTCGTTTCACCGCTCTTAGCGGGGCAATGGGTGCTTTGGGAGGTGATTTCTCTGCTACCAGTATAAATCCAGCTGGGGGTGCTGTTTTCATAAGTTCTGGACTTACATTCTCTACTTCCTTGTTTGATGTTGAAAATAAAGCAGATTATTTCAACAATAATGAAAGTAGTTTTTCACAAAATGTAGCTTTAAATCAATTAGGCGGTGTTTTTGTAATGGACAATTTTGATGAAGAATCAATATATAAAAAGTTTACGATTGGCTTTAACTATGATATCACCAAAAACTTTGACAACGAACTTTTTATAGCGGGAACTGGGAATACATCTATAGGTGAATTTTTTCTCGCGCAAGCACAGGGTATTCCTTTAAATCTACTTCAAGTGCGACAAAATGAATCTATTTCTTCTTTATACCGATACTTGGGAGAAAATGAAGGAACTGCCGCCCAGAATGCTTTTTTGGGTTATCAGGGATTTCTCTTTGATGCTGTTGACCCGGGAAATCCTTCCAATACAAGTTATACCTCCAATATTGCCAATGGTAGTTTCAACCAACAATACGCTTATCTTTCCGAAGGTTACAATAGTAAATTCACCATTAATCTCGCCGCACAAATAACCGACGATTTGTTTTTTGGCGTAAATGTAAATACACATACACTATATTTTAATCAAAGTTCATTTCTCTTAGAAAGCAACAACAATAGTGGTTCAACAGTGAATAGAGTAGGTTTTGAAAATAATCTTTCAGTAAATGGTGCGGGAGTTTCTGCACAGTTTGGAGCTATCGCAAAAGTAGCAGATAACCTACGTTTAGGCTTGAGTTTTGACACACCTACTTGGTATCAAATTTCAGAAGAAACGACGCAATACCTCGAAACCCAACGCATTTTTGAAGGACGTACAATTACCGAAATTGTAAATCCAAATGTAATTAATGTATACGAAGATTATACTTTGAAAACACCCGCCAAGGTTATGGCAAGTGCGGCATACATTTTTGGACAAAAAGGTTTAATAAGTTTCGATTATTCCTTTAAAGATTACGGCTCAATTGAATACAGCCCCACTAAAGATCCCTTTTTCAGGAATTTGAATAGAAATATTGAAAACACATTAAAAGGCGTTTCTGAATACAGAGCTGGTGGTGAATATCGTCTAAATGAGCTAAGCCTACGTGGTGGTTTTCATTATCAAGAAAGCCCTTATAAAAACACTGAAGTTCTGGGCGAGCTTATCGGTTTCTCTGTTGGTGCAGGTTATAATTTTGGTAGTTTCACCGGCGATCTTGCCTATTCACGCTCTGAGCAAAAAAGAAACCAGCAATTATATTCAATCGGATTGACAGATACTGCTGAAATAAATTCAATTTACAGCAATTTCGTTTTATCGTTAGGTTTTAATTTTTAAGTCTTTTCCTTATAAATTAAGTTGAAATATTTGCTAGTATATTTTACATTTTAGGAATGAATAAATCTTTTGAATCTCGAATATAGACTTCTTTCTTTTGAAATTTGAAACTTGTCACATCATATCTTAAGCATTGAAATATCAATCTGAACTCTGCATACATCTTCATTTGAAAACTTAATGATGTAACTAAATAACTTACGATCATAAATACAAAAACCCCGCTATATAGCGGGGTTTTTGTATTTAATTATATATTTCTATTTATCGTTTTAGGGTAAAATGTCCTTTGAATTCTTTAGGCACGTCGTCTTCGGTGTATTCCACTCTGAACCAGTAATCGCTTGATGGCAGTGGGCTTCCCCCGAAGGTTCCAT
>NZ_JBYRHR010000009.1:0-49138 GCF_058068205.1 Aequorivita sp. IT1282
ATGGTGCACCAGTTGCTACAGATGTTGCAACAGTGTATATTAGCATCGATCCAAACAACGGCGCTAATGAAATATTGGCCATTGACGACATCAACGATACCTTTATGAACCTACCAGTAGGTGGGGACGTATCTACCAATGATCAGAATCCTGACGGTCCAGCTGGAACGGAAGTGTTCACCTTGGTAAACGGTCCAACAAGTGGTACCGTGGTATTTAATGCCAATGGAACATACATTTATTCACCAGCTTTAGATTTCGTTGGAACAGATACTTTTGAGTATCAAATATGTGATGGTGGAAATCCAATAGCTTGTGATACAGCGATAGTTACAATTGAGGTTATTAGAATTACAATTGGCAATGATCCGCCAGTTGCAAACAATGATACCAATGTAACGTTAGTTGATGTACCAGTGGGAGGTAATGTACTTGTAAACGACTTCGACCCAGATGGCGATCCAATCGTTGTAACAGCTAACACGGCACCAACTGACGGTACGGTAGTAGTAAATCCTAATGGAACTTACATATACACACCAAATGCAGGTTTTATAGGAGTTGACACATTTGAATATACAATTTGTGATAACGGAACACCAGCACTATGTGATACTGCAGTAGTTACTATTTATATAATAGATTCTAAGGTCAATATTACTATAGCTAATGACGATGCCTATAATGGTGAATTGAACACAATTATTTCTGGTAATGTATTAGACAACGACAATGATCCAGAGGGAGATAATCAAACAGTTGATGTTACTATTAGCCCAATTAGTGGTCCATCAAATGGTACCTTAGTAATTAACGCCAACGGTACATTTGAATACACCCCAGGAGCTGATTTCACCGGAACTGATCAATTTGTTTACGGTATTTTTGATGATGGAAGCCCTGTTGCAACAGATAGAGCTACAGTTTATTTACTTGTTCAAAAAACACCAGCACCTGCAATAGCAGTAGTGAAAACTGGTATTCTTAACGATGAGAATCAAGACGGTTGTTCAAATGTAGATGAAACCATTTCTTACACTTTTACCGTAACTAATGAAGGAAATGTTCCATTGAGCACAATTACTTTAACTGATCCACTATTAGAAGCACCGAATCCAGTTGTGCCTATTATATTGGTGTCAGGAGATGATGGAGATGGAATACTTCAAGAAACTGAAACTTGGATATTTGCTGCAGACTATGCACTTACACAAGTAGATATTGATGCTGGTCAAGTTACAAACCAAGCTACTGTAGAAGGAACTGATCCAGATTTAACAGTGGTGAGCGATTTTTCTGATGATGACAGCGTTCTAGAAGATGACCCAACAGTAACTGTAGTATGTCAGAACCCTATAATTGCACTTATAAAAACTGGTGTTCTTGATGATACAAATGGAGATGGTTGTGCAGATGTAGATGAAGCTATAGATTATACATTTAAAGTATTCAACCTTGGTAATGTTACATTGTCTAACATAACAATTACCGATCCTTTGGTAACCGTTGTTGGAGGGCCAATTGCATTAGCTCCTAACACTACTGATGCAACAACATTTACAGCAAGGTATGTAATTACGCAAACTGATATAGACGCTGGATTTGTTGAGAACCAAGCAACAGTAACTGGTACCGATCCTTTAGGTAATACTGTTAGCGATCTATCTGATGACAATAGTGAATTTGAAAATGATCCAACAATTACAAACATCTGTCAGAACCCTGCAATTGCTTTAATAAAAGTAGGTGTTCCAAATGATGAAAACGATAATGGATGTGCAGACCTTGGAGAAACTATATCGTACACTTTTAGTGTTAAAAACATAGGAAACGTTGAGTTAACTAATGTAATTATTACCGACCCAATGGTAGCTGTTATTGGAGGACCGATTATTTTGGCTGCTGGTCAAGAAGATATATCTACCTTTACGGCAGTGTATACAATTACTCAGACAGATATAGATACAGGATTCATTCAAAACCAAGCTACGGCAGAAGGTACTGCACCTAATGGTAATGTAGTATTTGATCAATCTGATGATACTAGTTATACTGAAGATGATCCTACTATTACAGTTATTTGTCAAGACTTGTCAATTGCACTTGAGAAAACTGGCGTATTTGTAGATGAGAATGATAACGGCTCATCTGATGTTGGTGAAACAATTTCATACCAATTTACAGTAACAAATACTGGAACTGTAACAGTCTATAACATTACATTAGCAGATCCACTACCAGGAATTATTATAACTGGAGGCCCTATCGCTCAATTGGAGCCAGGTGAAGTAGATAATACTACATTTACAGCTAGCTATGCTATAACTCAAGTGGATATAGATAATGGTGAAGTAGTAAACCAAGCAACTGCTACAGGAGAGGATATAGATGGTAATATTGTAGAAGATGATTCTGATGATCCAACAGATCTAACCAATTTCGATAACAACGGAGATGGTGATCCGGATGATCCAACAGTTGTAACGCTTCCATTAGTATTACCTACTACCTTTGAAATATTTAACGGTATTACACCAAATGGCGATGGTTTCAATGACTTCTTCTTAATTGAAGGTATTAGTAACTATCCTATTAATAACGTGAAGATATTCAACAGATGGGGAGTACTTGTCTTTGAAACTGATGGTTATGGAGGTTCTAACGACAACGAAAATACTTTCAAAGGTGTTTCCGAAGGACGAGTAACTGTAGAACAAAACAAAGAATTGCCAACAGGAACATACTTTTATATTCTTACCTTCCCAGAAGATAATCCTGGCCAAGGAAGTTATAACGGATACTTATATATTAACAGATAGAGAAATCAAAAAAATTCCTGGGAGGAATTTCCCTCCCAGGATTAAAATACATAACTATGAAACACAGTTATCTAACACTACTAATTTTGATTTTACTTGGCACGTTTTCAAGTAAAGCGCAGCAGGATCCACAGTACACCCAATACATGTATAATACGCAGGTGGTAAACCCTGCATATGCGGGAAATCGTGAAGTCTTAAGTTTTGGTTTACTCTATCGTACCCAATGGGTCAATTTTGGAGAGGGAGCACCTAATACGGGAACTTTTACGGTAAACTCGCCTGTGGCCGAAAATATGGGTTTAGGGCTATCTGTTGTAAATGATCGCATTGGACCTTCAATTGAAACCAATTTCAATATAGATTATTCATATAGTATTAATACCTCTGATAATGCTAAACTATCTTTCGGTCTTAAAGCTGGTGTGGATATTCTAGACGTTGATTTCACAAAATTGAATATCTTCGATCCGAATGATCCATACTTCCAAGAAAATAATATAGACAACAAACTTCAGCCGCAAATTGGAGCTGGTGTATATTATAATACTGAAAAGTTCTATGCAGGACTATCTGTACCGAACTTCTTAACAACAAAACATTTCGACGTTGGTAGTATTGAAAATACTCAAATAGAAACTACTGCTGCAGAACGTATGCACTTCTTTTTGATCGCTGGTTACGTGTTCGATCTTAGTGATGATTTAAAGTTTAAGCCAGCAGCGCTTGTAAAAATGGTAACAGGTTCACCACTACAAGCAGATGTATCTGCAAACTTCTTGTTATATGATAAAGTTACATTAGGTGCTGCATACAGATGGAGCGCAGCTATGAGTGGATTAGTAGGCTTCCAAGCTACTGATGGTATTTATATAGGCTTCGCGTATGATTACCAAACAACAGACATAGAAGCTTACAGTGATGGTTCTTATGAAATTATGTTTAGGTTTGAATTATTTAACAGACCAGAGCGCGTACTAACCCCAAGATTCTTTTAAAATAGTAAAGATTATGAACACAATTATACGTAACATATTTATTTTCGCATTGGTTGTTCTTACTGCCGGTAGCGCCTTTTCACAAAAAAAGGATATCCAAAAAGCAAACAAGAAGTTTGATAAGTATGCGTATATAGATGCGCGAGAAATCTACTTGAAAGTTGTAGAAGATGGATACGAGTCTGCTCAAATCTTTAAAAATTTGGGAGATACGTATTATTTCAATAGTGATTATTCAAATGCGGCAAAATGGTACTATAAACTAGTAAACCAATTTCCCGATGAAACCGAACCTATATACTATTATAAAGCTGCCCAGTCGTTAAAAAGTTTAGGAAAAAACCAAGAAGCTGATGCCCTTTTACAGGATTATTTGGCAAAGGGAGGTACTGAATTTGTAGTTAATAATTATGTTGACGATCCAGAATATTTAAAGAGTGTTGTTTTTAACTCAAAAAACTTTGGAGTTGATGCAGTATCTGTGAATTCTCCCACTTCAGATTTTGGACCAGCTTTTTATATGAACAATAGAATAATCTTTGCTTCTGCTGGACAAACAGTTACTCCTAAATTCGATGATTGGACTCAAGAACCATATTTAGACCTTTTTATTGCAGATAGAAACGCCGATGGAAAATTAAGTAATGCAGTTCGAGTAGGAGGAGATGTAAATACTGATTATAACGAATCTACACCTACCTTTTCGAAAGATGGAAATACCATGTATTTTACAAGAAATCAAATCTTAGATGGTAAAAAGGACTTTGAGAAAACTAATAAGTTTAAAACACTAAAATTAGCAATTTACAAAGCTACTAGAGCAGGTGAGAACACTTGGAAAAATATTGTAGAATTACCTTTTAATAATGATAGCTATTCTGTTGCTCATCCAGCTTTGAGTCCGGATGAAAAAAGATTGTATTTTTCTTCAGACATGCCGGGAGCCATTGGAATGAATGATATTTGGTTTGTAGAGATTTTGGGAAACAATAGTTATGGCCCCCCAGTAAATTTGGGACCCAACGTAAACACGGGGGGTAGAGATTCTTTTCCGTTTGTTAGCGACAATAACAATCTATATTTTTCAAGCGATGGTCGTTCAGGACTTGGTGGATTCGATATTTTTGTAGCTTCACTCGATGAAAAAGGTATGCCTAGTACAGTTCAGCATTTAGGAGAACCTTCTAACAGTTCTAAAGATGACTTTGGTTTTATTATAAACGAAAAAGATCGTATAGCCTATTTCTCTTCAAATAGAAGTGGAGAGAGAGGAAGTGCTGACGATGAAATTTATTTAATAAAAGAGTCTTGCACAATTACCATAAAGGGAATCGTATTTGATAAAAACACAAAGGAGCCAATAGCTGATGCACAAGTAAGCTTACTTGATGCAAACAATCAATTGGTGAATCAAACCACTTCTGAAATTGATGGCACTTATAGCTTTATAGCTGGATGTGGTATGCAATACATAGTTAGAGGTGTAAAAGTAGACTACACGCCTTACGAAACAACTATTAAAACTCCATTCGTTACAGGAACAGTAGATGTTCCTATTCCATTACAACGTATTGGGTGTGATCCTAATGACTTAAACTGCATTTTGAAACTGCAGCCAATCTATTTCGACTTCGACAAATCTTTCATTCGTCCAGATGCTGAAATTGAATTAGCTAAGATTCTTGCTGCGCTAAGAACATATCCTCAACTTAATATCGACATAGAGTCGCATACAGATTCACGTGGTAATGATAGATACAATCTAGCTCTTTCTGAACGTCGCGCACAATCTACCCTTAAGTGGTTAGTAGGTAAAGGCATCGATAAAAAGAGACTATCTGCAAAAGGATATGGTGAAAGTCGTCTAATAAACAAATGTTCAAACGGCGTGAGTTGTACTGCTGAAGAACATCAACTTAACAGAAGATCCATGTTCATTATAAAGGATTAATTTCAAACTATAAATACTTAAAAAACAAACCCCGGACTCCCTAATTTGCTTAATGAATGTGAAGATCTAACTCACCATAGAATAGAATGAGTGCTTTAGACACTTAGTTTATAAAAACATAAGTAAGCTTTTCAAAAATGGATGCAGGTTTAAATGTAAATTGTTTTTTAAAAACGCAGTATTTTATTATACTGCGTAATAGTACGTTAGTAGTTTTAATGTTGTTCACAAACTTGGTGTTTTCCCAAGAAGTAAAAATAGCCAAGGCTAATGAGCAGTTTAATAAATATGGCTATATAAATGCTCAAGAGATCTATCTAAAGGTTGTTGAGAATGGTTATAGCTCTGCTGAGATTTATAAAAAACTTGGTGATACTTATTATTACAATAGCGACTATGTAAATGCTGAAAAATGGTATTTCAAACTTCTTAATGAATTTCCAAATGGTATTGAAACTGAATACTACTACCGTATTGCGCAAACTTTAAAAAGTGTAAGCAACTACGTGAAGTCTGACGAAATAATGAATATTTATTTCAGTAAGGGCGGCGGAGAAAAGAATATAAAAAAATTCGATAACGATCCTGAATATTTACTAAGCTTAGGCGTACATCCATTTAAATATATAATTAATAGTGTAGCCATCAATACGCGATGGTCAGATTTTAGTCCAACGTACTATAAGGATAAAATCGCTTACTCATCTACTTCCCAAGAGCGTTCAGAATTAAAAGCGCATAATTGGAACAATATGCCTTACTTAGATCTATATACTGCAGATGTGGATGCTGATGGTGGACTTTCTAATCCTAAATTATTAAAAGGAGATGTTAACACTTTCCTCCATGAATCTACTCCTGTTTTTTCAAAGGATGGTAAAACCATGTATTTTACTAGAAACAACTTTAAAGATGGAAAAAAAGGGTATGATAAAGAAAGGGTAATTAGATTAAAAATTTATAGAGCTACTTTAAAAGATGATAAAAAGGGTGAAGAATCCTGGGAAGATATATTAGAGCTTCCTTTTAATGGGCAATCTTTTAGTACAGCTCATCCTGCTTTAAATAACGATGAAAAGCGACTATACTTTGCTTCAGATATGCCTGGTGGTTATGGTAGGTCAGATTTATATAGAGTAGATATTATAAAAGATTCCGTTGGTGAAATTACCTACGGAGTTCCAGTAAACCTAGGGCCAGAAGTAAATACAAGGTCTAGAGAAACATTTCCTTTTATCAGTGAAGATAACAATCTTTATTTTTCTAGTGACGGCCATTTTGGTAATGGTGGGCTCGATATTTACGTGGCAACCTTAGATAATAATGGAAACTTGACTCAGGTTTCTAATTTTGGACCTCCCATAAATACAAATAAAGATGACTTTGGACTGATAATCAAAGAATCTAAAGGGGCTGGATATTACACTTCAAATGCTGCCGGTGGACGTGGTGCTATTGATGATGAAATTTATTATTTCTATGAAAAATGTGTGATGACAATCAATGGTATCGTTACTGATATTGATACCAAAGAATTACTTCCTGGTTCTGAAGTATCACTGCTTAGCGCGGACAATAGAGTTATTGAAACAGTAACTGTCGGTGAAGATGCCGCATTTAGTTTTACCACAGAATGTGACACAAGATATATTATTAGAGCTACCAAAAAAGAATATTACCCAAAAGAAGAAGTTGTTGAGACTCCAAAAGTTGGAGGGGTGATAGATATTGATATTCAATTAAAGCTAAAGCAGCCTTGTCCGCCAAACGATTTAGGTTGTATGCTAGAACTTCAACCTATTTATTTCGATTACGATAAAGACTTTATTCGTCCCGATGCCGAAATAGAATTGGCCAAAATATTATATGCAATGGAACTTTATCCAGAGCTAATAATCCACATTGAATCGCATACAGATTCAAGAGGTAGAGATGCCTATAACATGAAGCTTTCGGAAAGAAGGGCTCAATCTACACTAAATTGGATAGCAGAAAGAGGCATCGACAAATCTCGTTTGACTGCTAAAGGTTACGGAGAAACTTTACTGATAAACCAATGCAGTAACGATGTAGATTGTACCGAAGAAGAACACCAACTCAATAGAAGATCAATGTTTATTATAAAAAATTAGGCTGACCAGATTATATTTATGGAAAAGCGTTCAATAGATACTATTGGGCGCTTTTTACTTTTAGAACAGCCGTCCTTTTCGTATTTTTGAACCCTAAGGCTTTTTAATATGATTGAAGAACAAGTTATCCTCGTTAATGAAAATGATGAGCGATTGGGCTTAATGCCCAAACAGGAGGCGCACGAAAAAGGTGTTCTTCATCGCGCATTCTCAGTTTTCGTATTTAATGATAAAAATGAATTGATGTTGCAACAACGGGCGCTTCACAAATATCATACACCAGGATTGTGGACAAACACTTGCTGCAGTCATCAGCGCGATGGTGAATCATCGCTTGATGCTGGCAAAAGAAGACTTTTTGAAGAAATGGGTTTTTCCACAGATTTGAAAGAAACAACTTCATTCATCTATAAAGCACCTTTCGAGAATGGTCTAATCGAGCACGAATTAGATCATATTCTGATAGGACACTTTGATGGAACGCCGCAAATTAATCCTGAAGAAGTGGCATCATGGAAATGGATGGAGATGGAAGAAGTGAAAAAAGACATTAATAACAATCCGGAGATATATACGGCTTGGTTCAAAATTATATTCGATAAATTTTATCAGCATCTATCTGTATGAGCCTAACTGTTTATAGAAAAGCGCATTTTAACGCAGCCCATCGCCTTTATAGAAAGGAATGGGATGATGCTAAAAACCTAGCTGTATTTGGAAAATGTAGCAACCCTAATTATCATGGACATAACTATGAGTTAGAGGTTGGAGTTTCTGGTGAAATTGATCCAGAAACAGGTTTTTTAATGGACCTCAAAATTTTGAGCAATATTATAAAAGAAGAGATTGAAGATTCATTTGATCACAAAAATTTGAATATTGAAGTTCCAGAATTTAAAAACTTCAATCCCACGGTGGAAAACATAGCCGTGGTAATTTGGAATAAAATTAGAAATCGAATCGATTCGAAATACGGCATTTCAATAAAATTATATGAAACACCCCGTAACTTCGTTGTTTATAACGGAAAGTGATGGTTACAATTTCACCTTTATATCCTTTTAAATTTTACCCTATACTGAAACAAAAAGTTTGGGGAGGAAATAAATTAAATGAGTTATTTCATAAACATGGAAATGATAATATTGGCGAAAGTTGGGAAATAACTGGTGTTGAAGAAAATATTTCAGAAATAGAAAATGGACCACTTAAAGGAAAATCCTTAAGTTGGTTATTAGAAAATTATAAAGAGAAATTAGTTGGAGAGAAAGTGTATAACGCTTTTGGCAATCAATTTCCATTGCTATTTAAATTTATAGACGCCTGCGAAGATCTATCAGTTCAAGTGCATCCGGACGATTCTTTAGCGAAACGACGACATAATTCATTCGGAAAAACTGAAATGTGGTACATTCTCGATGTTGAAAAGGATGGGAGGCTAATTGTAGGTTTTAATCAGCAGATGGATCAAAGTATATATCTTGAATCGCTCTCAAAAAATAGGATTACTGAAATACTAAATTCTGTGCCAGTAAATAAAGGCGAAGCTTTTATTTTAAAACCAGGTACAATCCACGCAATTGGTGCTGGCGTTTTACTGGCTGAAATTCAGCAAACCTCAGATATAACCTATAGAATTTACGATTGGAATAGACCCGACACTAACGGACAGATGCGTGAATTACATACAGATCTAGCCTTGGAGGCGATAGATTTTAGTGTTTCAAAATCTAAAGTAGATTATTCTGAAGCGAAAAATGCTCCCACTCATATTGGAACAACAGATTTTTTTTGTGTGAATAAACTAGTGCTCTCTAAAAGTTACACTAGAGATTTAGAACAAATACCCTCATTTACAGTTTATATGTGTGTGGAAGGGGAAGCAATAATTGAAACCGACGACTTTTCAGAATCAATAAAGATTGGTCAAACAATTTTAATTCCGGCTCAATTACCTGAAATAAAATTTATTACAAATTCAGCAAGCTTTTTGGAGGTGTACATTCCCTAAATGTTCGTACCTTTGCCCGATTTAAAAAATAACCGAGAATAACTAATAGCAATATAAATAACGAATAAAAATGGCAAACGTAAGAGATTTAAAAAAAGACATTAACTATGTTTTGGGCGATATTATTGAAGCTGTCTACATTTGGGAATTAACCAATGCTGATAAGGATAATAAAAAAGCAGAAGCACTTATCGATGAAGCAATCATCACTTTTGATGATCTTATAACAAAGGTAAACCAAAAGGATGTTGACAATAAAAAGAAACATTTTAATACCGTACACGCAGAACTTGAAGAACGAGGTAGAAAACTTATAGATAAGATTAACGCACTATAAGATAGTATCACTCTTTTTACGCATTACAATAAAAGACTCCAATTCCTTACCGTATTTGGAGTCTTTTATTTTTGGTGCAAGCGCATTATAAACGGTATCTAAATATTTTATATTAGTATTATAAGCTTCACTCAATACTAAATAAGGAGCTACTTCGTAATCTTTATTGTTTAGCGCAAAGTTTATTGTTGTAAAATATTTACTGCTAATCAATGACCGTTTCTTTCGGTTTAAATCCATTTCTAACGAGTCGTTATTTTTCTTTCCGCTTTTAAGACGTTGCTCAATGTATTCTAAATTTTTTACAATGTAGCGTTGCTTGATTTTATCGAATTCTTTTAAAATACTATCGTTTTCGGAGCCTTTTACAACTGCAGCGTTTCCGAAATTTTTCAGGTTCGTTTGAATATTGATTGGTCCGCTTTCAGCAAAAAACGTTATACGGTCATCGCGTAGTGTTCCGTCCTTCAATCTCACATATAAATAATAGATTTCTGGACTCTTCACCTCTTCAGAAAAAGTAAATTCCGAACTCCCATCAACAATAATTGAGTCTACAGTAACTAACAAAGTATCTTCGAATTTTTGCAGAAGTATAGTGCCTTTCTTCAAGCCTTTTACATTGCCCGTAAGATTCATCATGTCTGTATTTGTAGAACAGCCAATTAAGGTCAGAAATACTATTGTAATAGAAAGGAAATAACGCATTTTGTATTTTTTTAAAGGTCAGGCTAAGGCTGAAAACAGCTTCGGTTTACGAAGCTGCAAATATGGATATTTTTTTTGAAATTTTATCCGCCAGAAGCCAATTGCATTAAAACTGTACATAAAATTGCTGCCACCGTTCCTATAGCATATCCGAACACAGCCAAGAGTACGCCAACCGTCGCTAATGAAGGGTGAAATGCTGAAGCAACAATGGGTGCCGATGCTGCGCCACCAACATTGGCTTGACTTCCAACGGCCAAGAAAAAGTATGGAGCTCGAACTAATTTGGCTACTAAAATCATTATTCCGGCGTGTACTGTCATCCAAACTAATCCTATAACAATAAGCCACATATTGTCGAAAATTAGCGTCAGATCCATTTTCATTCCGATACTCGCCACCAAAATGTAGATAAAAACACTTCCAAATTTACTTGCTCCAGCACCTTCGTATGTTTTTGCCTTGGTAAAGGAAAGTAACACCCCAATAATTGTAGTAATGGTTATCATCCAAAAGAAACTAGAATCTAGGAATGTAAATATGTTTCGGGTTATGCCTTTTGGAATTCCATCTACTACCGAAGTAAAGAAAGCACTTATATAATTCGCTCCAAAATGTGCGAAACTAACAGTCCCAAAAGCGATTGCTGCTAGAATCATCAAATCCTTCAAAGTAGGATTTCGATCTACCTTTTTAGAATATTCTGAGACTTTATCTTTTAAGTTATCTATAGCAGAAGTGTCTGCCTTCAGCCATTTATCGATCTTTGCCGATTTCCCAATTCCGAAGAGAACAATTGCCATCCAAATATTTGCAACAACAATATCTACGAAAACCATTCCGCCGTAAAGCTTTTGGTTGTAGCCGTAAATTTCTAACATTGCGGTTTGGTTAGCACCGCCGCCAATCCAACTTCCCGCCAATGTGGATAGCCCACGCCAAACTGCATCGGCTCCTTCGCCACCTACAGCCTCTGGATGAATTGTACCTACAATTAATACCGCCAAAGGTCCACCAATTACAATACCTGCAGTACCTGCCAAAAACATTATTAGTGCTTTTGGTCCCAAATTATAAACTCCTTTTATATCTATACTCAGCGTCATTAATACCAATGCTGCAGGTAATAAATAACGGCTAGACATATAGTATAAACTAGATTCTCCTACAGTTGGCTCACCAGTTTCTGAAACAGAAATCCATTCTGGTGAAATAAGTCCGGAGGTTGTAAATAGGGCGGGGATGAAGTACGCCATAAAAAGCGCTGGAACAACACCGTAAAATTTCTTCCAGAATCCTTCTTCTTTTGAGGATGTGTAAAAAATGAAGCCTAAGGCAATCATTAATATACCAAAAACGATAGTGTCATTGGTAAAAAGGGGAGTAGTGTCCTTTATAATTTCGATGGCTGTATCCTGCATTTTTAATGGTTTTGCTGCAAAATACAATTATTTTTTAATTTGAATTATTTTTTGATGAAATCGCTAATTATGGTGATCACTTTAGGAATAATGGGAAGATTGTAAATATTGTAGGACTTGCTGTTTTCCAGATCATTACCCTCAATTTCTTTTAAGATATGATTCATGTCTTGGATAATTTCATATTCTGCATCGGGCTTAGCCTGTTGCAATAATTCTGCTTCGGAAACTTGCACCTGAATATCCTTTCCGCCATTAAGTATTAATACTGGTATATTGAGTTTTGTGATTTCAACTTTTGGATTGTATTGCATCCACGTATAAATAAAAGGTTGTATTTCCTTTCTAAAAATGGAAGCCAAACCTGGACTGTAATTATATGCCACCCCATCAGCTCGAAGATCGTCAAATGAAGTTCGTGCGCTGTCTACAAGTCCCGGTGCCTGTTGGGATAATTGGTCTACAATTACATCGTCTATTTCCTGCCCAGCTCCAGCTATGGAAATAAAACCATCTGCACCATTTCGTGCAGCTACCATCCCAATAAGCGATCCTTGACCATGGCCAATTATATATATTTTTGAAAAGCGTTTGTCTTTTTTAAAGTAATTAAGAATTGCAATAGCATCTCCAATAAAATCGTCAAACCGAATGTTTTTTTCATTTAGAGCGTTGCTCTTCATTTGTTTTACAATTCTTTTATCATACCTAAAGGAAGCAATATTATTTTTGTAAAGTCCTTCAGCTAATAATTTTAGTGAATTGTTAACCATCATTTGTTGGTTTCCATTTCTATCTGTTGGACCACTATCTCCAATTAATATTGCCAACAATTGCTTTTCATTGGTTTCGGGAATTAAAAGAGTTCCATCAATGAGTGGCGTAATTTTCAGGTCTTCAGAAATGTAATTTTTGTTCTGTGCCGTAGCTATTCCTATGAAAAAAAGAAAAATTATAAGAATTCGTTTCATAAGTATTTTTTTAGTCCCTACAGATTAATGGTATACTTTAACACAAAAAACGCGGTAATATTGCTTTGTATTCACCCCAAGCAAAAAAATGTAAAGTGGCGAAAACGATTATAAATGTAGCTAAATCCGTGCGTATAATTCTTTTTATTTTTTTGAAAAGTTTAGAATCAATTTTGAAGTTATGGTTGCTATCTTTGCTTCCATTAAATTTTGATGGAAAATTAAAGTTATAAATATGAAAAGAGTTGTTGCAATTATATTGGTCTTATTATTTTCAAATAACATTTTTGCCATAGACGATTGGGGTAAGACAGGCCATAGAGTAGTTGGTGAAGTTGCCGATGAATATTTAAATAAAAAAGCTGGAAAGGAAATCGCGAAAATATTAGACGGACACTCCCTAGCTTTTGTAGCAAATTATGGTGATGACATTAAAAGTGACCGTAATTATGATAAGTACCGACCTTGGCATTATGTAAGTTTTCCGTTTGGGGACAAATATGAAACTCATCCTAAAAGTGAAGATGGCGATATAATTCAGGCAATTGAAAATTGTATTTCTGCACTAAAAAGCGAAAAGTCTACCAAAGGTGAAAAGGCTTTTTACCTTAAAATGTTGGTTCACTTTATAGGAGATTTACATCAGCCTTTGCATATTGGTTTAGCTGAGGATAAAGGGGGAAATGATTTTCAAGTTCGTTGGTTTAAGGATGGCACAAATCTACACGCTGTATGGGATTCAAAAATGATCGATTCGTATAATATGTCTTATACAGAACTAGCTGCAAATACCGATGTACTTTCGAAGCAGCAGGTAGCTGTTATTCAAAAAGGCACTGTTTTAGATTGGATGTATGAAAGCCGTGAGCTTTGTGAAGAGATTTACAAGAATACTGAAGTTGGTGAAAGCCTAGGTTACGGTTATATGTATAAGTATACAGACACTTTTCGCTTTCAACTTCAAAAAGGTGGAATTCGTTTAGCAGAAATTTTAAATAAAATTTTCAGTTAAATAAAGAAATCTTCCTTCACCTAAGTATATAAATACGCCCAATACATTAGTCCAAATTGTAGTGGCAGTCTTAGAAGAAGCAACCATTTAGGTAGTTTCATCGCTGCTTTTTCATTTTGGAGCATATAAATGTGAATAGGTATAAACACTATTAGCATTGCAATAATTCCCCAAGCTGCTCCTTCTTGGGTGTTTTTATTCATTAGCATAAAGCCAAGCACCATTTCTACCATACCGCTCAACATTACCATTGTACTTTGAACAGGAATATACGGAGGCATGATGCGCTCGTATATTTTTGGTTTTCGAAAATGATTCATTCCGGCAAGCACAAATAGCACTCCCATTAAATATTGATGCCAAGGTAACATAGCTTATTTTTAAGATTTTAAAAGTAATCTTTTTGAGGCTCTTGTCATGCTTCATTTTACTAAAAAGTGAAAGCCTCCCTATTTTTAGTAGGAAGGCTTTCTTTTTTAAATTGATTATTTATAATAGAAAAATTAGTCTTTAATTAAACGCTTCACTGTACTAGCGTTATCACCAATAATCTGTACCATGTAAATTCCAGCGGCAAGAGATGAAACATCTACTGCTTTTTCGCCTTGCATTGTACGAAGGTCTACTTGGTTTACAAGTCTTCCGTTTATGTCATAAATCATCAATTTCTCTAGAGAGATGTTGGTCTTGTTAACAAGGTTTACAACATTGCTCGCTGGGTTTGGATATAAAGCCACACCAGCTTCCAAAGAGTTTTGATTCACACCAAGGACAGATAGAACTGTAAGTTCAAAATCACAAGATGACATATTTCCGTATTCATCAGTAGCGGTAAAACTAATAGTGTAAACACCATCAGGCAATGCCGTACCTGCAGCAGGAACTTGAGTTGTATTAGTAACTGGGTCTGTACAGTTATCGTCAGCTATGGCTTCTCCAGTTGCAAAATAATCTGGTAAAATATAGAATATATTACCTGGTCCTGGATCAACTGTTTGGTCTGCAGGGCAAGTAATCACTGGAGCCAATCTGTCAACAACAATAATGTTTGCTGAACAAGAAGCTAAATTGCCACTTCCGTCTGTTACAAAAACAGTAACTAGAATTGGCGCTCCTATATCTGCACAACTTACGGTAGGTACATCTACTGCAGCGGTAGCAATTCCACAAGCTTCAATTACACTGTTGATAATATCATAAGGATCAATGGAAGCAGTACCGTTAGGGCCTAATTCAATAACAACATCAGTATTTGTGTTTGCGTATGAATAATTTATACCCCAAGAGTTAAGTGTACCTGTATCACCACCCGCAGCATCAGAAATAGTAATAATCCAATTACCCATTGTGCTTTCACCATTGAAAGCAGAAAGAGGATTGTTAGGTGTGAATGTACCGTCAATTGTTGGTACTCCAGCACCACACTGGCTCTCTACTGGGCCTGTTCCTGCATCATCAAGTGTAGCTAAGATATCATCTCCACTACAACCAAATCCTGATCCAGTATAACCTGGTCTATCAACTATTGTAACAGACGTGCCTGCGGGTGAAGTAATTGTTGTACTAACATCACCAACCCAAGAATGCGTAACATTTAGATTAATATTTAAATCTGAAATAATTACATCTTCAGCTATAGTTATGCTTGAAGTTACTCCAATTGGATCACCATCTGGAATAGCTAATGCAGGACTGTCAGATACCGTTGCGCTAACTGTTGGCTCTGGGCCACAAGTAATAACAGGTGCAATATTGTCTATTACATTTACAACTGCCATACAGGTAGAAGAGTTTCCACTAGCATCTGTAACAGTTACCTCAACAATGTTTTCACCTAAATCTGCACAAGTGAATTCTAAACCAGAACCACCACTAGTTACATAATGGATAGTTCCATTCCAAATACGTGGTGAAAATACCGATCCAGTAAATATTCCTGAAACAGCTTTACCTAAGGCTAACGATAGGTCTGCATTGTCGAAGCATTGATTTCCAGGACATCCGGTTCCGTTAGTGTAGTTTACATCAACATCCATCGTAATGGCTATACCATAGGTGGTATTTGCTGTTAACGTAACTGGTGTTGCAAGAACGGCATTGCTAGGAAGATCAGTTCCAAGAGCGGTACCGGCACCTGAACTTTTAGGGGCTCCCCAAGCAGCGGCATTGGTTTCATTGCCAACGTGAGTTCCCACCAAGGTGTAGAAATTTAAATTGAAAGGACCTGTAGCATCCGTATTTACATCAAGATCGGTGATGTCAATATCATTTGGTCCTACGGTAAGGTCATACATTACAGTCCAGTTTGCAGATCCGCCATTGTTTGTAGCGAATAAAGTAGTAAGAGAACCCATTGTTCCTCCACCAACACCTCCGGCAGTAATGGTATATCCACAAGCTTCATTTACACCAGTAACAAGATCGTTAGGATTTACAGAAGCCATTCCATTTGCATCAAGGAAAACATCAAGTCCTCCACCAGCTGCAGATTCATAGCTTAATAAGAAGGTGTCAACACCAGCTCCCCAATTCCATCCAGCATTTTCATCATCAAAGGTGAATCGAACTTGAAATGCTGCATTTACAAAGGCAGAAACATTTATATTTCCAGTGTTTGTAGGATTTGTATCTGCATTGTCGATAATAAAAACTTGTTGCCAAGCAGTACCATCCCAAACTTCAGCAAATAAAACTCCTGAGCCAGCAAAATCCTGAAGTGCATAATCAAACGAAAGTTGTACGTTGCTTGCACTCGTTAAATCATAGACAGGAGATAAAAGACTCGCTATATTTGCAGTTCCAGGTCCAGCGGCATCATCGTCAAAAATTGCTGCATTGGTTGTAAAATCACCACCAGTTGGCATATCTCCGCTTCCAAAGGTCCAATCATGTCCGCCAGAATTAATTACAGTAGTCCATCCAGTTGGGATGGTAGCACCTTCAAAATCTTCAGATTCTGAGAAAATTCCAAAGCCACCTACGCAGAATACTTCAGGAGGAGTAACATCCTGAACAGTTACTGTTGAAGTACAAGTTGCAGTTCTTCCTGCCGTATCGGTAACGGTCATTGTTATGGTATTAGCACCAACATTCGAGCAATCGAATGAAGACATGCTTAAAGTTCTAGACGCTATGGCGCAGTTGTCCGTAGATCCGTTATCAATATCAGCAGCTGTAATTGTTGCCATACCAGTAACCGGGTCTAAATCTATAGTGATGTCCTGGCACATTGCAACAGGATTTTGATTATCTACAACCGTAACTACAAAGTTACAAGATGAAGTATTGCCATCGCTATCGGTAACAGCCATTGTTACCGTTGTATCGCCCACGGGGAAAGTACTGCCGCTTGGTGGTGTTGCTACAATATCGCCAGAGATGTTGCCATCTTCGGTGTCAAAAGCTATTCCTGCAAAGTTAGCCACGGCACCACAGGTCCCGGGTGAGTTGTTTGCAGTTATGTTTGATGGACAAACTATAGTTGGTGCGTTGCCTATAATAGGGAATCCTGCAACATTAAGTTGAAAGGGCCCGGTAGCTGAACCGAAACCATGAACTAAAACATAATAAGTAGTTGCTGGAGTAGTGGCAAATTGTACTCTACTTTGCAGACCACAAAAATCATCATTGCCAGTTACGCATATAAAACCTGCACAACTTCCACGATATACACTTAGTTTTGAATCATAAGCAGTTGAAGTACATAAATCTAGCGTAACAGTAGCACCGGCACCGCTATTATCGGTAAATTTATACCAAACTCCGGGTGCAGTTACGGTGGTGATACACGTTGGCGCTGCATCTATAGACGCAAAAACAGTTGTTCCGTTTATTGGTCCATTTCCGGCAATCGTAATAGCGTTCGCACATAAATCATTTGGTGGGGCAGCTTCTGCTTCTATTTTTAAGGCGAAATTATTTAAAACGCCGCCAAAAGCTCGTGCGCATCCATTGTTGGCCACTGCGCTTCCACATCGTTGAACAACGCCGGTAGGTGGATCTCCCGCGGGTTGTGAGCCAATTGCTATATTTTCATTTAATATCCAGTAAACATCATTTCTACTTGCGTTTAAGGCAACTGAAATTTCATTGTCTGTCTCAGAATAAATATTAACATTGGGCAATGTAAAAACTACCGAATAAATAGAGCCTATTGGGCCAGGGGTTACAGCTTGTGTTACTGAAGACGCCGGAATTAAAGTTCCGGGACCGCTACCGCAAGCACCAGCCGCTCCGTTGGTGGTGCAGTCTGTATAAATACGTAGGTTTAAATTGTAAGGAGCATTAGAAGCAAGATTAAAAACTTCGACAGTAATAGTTTGTAAAACTCTATTTGTTCCCGCTAGTACTATAGCATCCGCCATAGAGGTGTTTGGACCATTTGCAGCGGCCGTTATTTCGGCTCCATTTGCCCCAGTATGGCTGGTTTCATAAATAGTTGATACGGCACGCGATTGTGTTGTTTGAATCTGTGAAGATTGCACATTACGAATTCCCGTAGCTAACCTTTCTTCTTGAGCTTCTGCGAAAAGCGTCGCAAACAGCGTCAGAAGCAAGAAAAGAGTAATTTTTTTCATAATTAAAGTTATTTATAGTTATACCATTAAAAGTATGTTAAATATTTGAAATTAGCTCCTTTATGAAAGGTTATTTCTATGAAAATTTAAAAATTTTAAGAAAATTATTATTTTTTATTCATCTCTGTTCATGAAAAAAGCCATTACTGTAGATACAGTAATGGCTTTCAGGTAATTAAGATGCTTGTTTTTATTTAATCATTTCATAACTACGCTTTATAAAAGCTGTGAGTTCTTCACCTTTCAATAAATTTTTGCTCAACCTTGCCAAATCTAGAGCTTGACTTACCAAGCGTTCTTTTTTCTTTTCGGTTTTGGTGTTCAAAATTTCACCTATAAGTTCATTATTAGTGTTCACAATTAAATTATACATATCGGGGAAGCCTCCCATACCAAACATTCCGCCGCCGCCGCCAGTTTTCTGCATATCTTTCATTCTTCGCATAAACTCTGGCTCGGTAATTATAAACGGATTTGCATTGCTATCCAAGGCCTCCAACTGTACGCTGAATTTTTCCTTCGGAATAACGCCCTTCAAAAATGTTTTCAAAGTTTCCTTTTCTTCATCAGAAAGCTTAGAAATCTGCTCTTCGTCTTTTTTAATAATGCTTTCAACGTGATCACTATCTACACGTACAAAAGAGATTTTTTCTTCGCTTCCTTCTACCTTTTGAAGTAAATGTGTAATAATTGGTGAATCTAAAAGCAATACTTCATAACCTTTTTCTTTGGCTGCTTCAATATAACTGTGTTGTTCTTCTTTATTAGAGGCATAAAGAATTACAAGATTACCATCTTTGTCAGTCTGCGCATCTTTTATCTTTTCTCTTAATTCTGGAAAAGTAAAGTATGTATTGTCAACCGTTGGGTAAAGTGCAAAATCTTTCGATTTTTCGAAGAATTTATCTTCGGTCAACATTCCGTATTCAATTACAATTTTAATATCGTTCCATTTCTTTTCAAAACCTTCACGGTCGTTGTTGAAAAGAGTTTTCAGCTTATCTGCAACTTTACGTGTTATGTAGCTAGCAATTTTCTTAACTGCACCGTCAGCTTGTAAATAGCTTCGTGAAACGTTTAATGGAATATCTGGACTGTCAATAACACCGCGCAACATTGTTAAAAATTCAGGAACAATACCTTCAACATTATCTGTAACAAAAACTTGGTTTTGATAAAGTTGAATTTTATCCTTTTGAATGCTCATATCGTTGCTCATCTTCGGGAAATAAAGAATCCCAGTAAGATTAAACGGATAATCTACATTTAAGTGAATGTGAAAAAGTGGCTCCTCAAACTGCATCGGGTACAACTCTCTGTAAAATGAATTGTAATCTTTCTCTTCAAGTTCTGTTGGCTGCTTTGTCCAAGCCGGACTTGGATTGTTGATAATATTATCAACTTCCGCAGTAGGCGCTTCGTCTTCTTCTTTAGCATCTTCAGGCTTTGGAAGGGTTTCAGTGCGTGTTCCAAATTTAATTGGGATTGGCATAAACTTGTTATACTTCACCAATAATTCTGAGATGCGGTTATCTTCCAAAAATTCGGTAGAATCTTCAGCAATGTGAAGAATAATCTCTGTACCTCTTACTTTTTTATCTGCTTCTTCTAAAGTGAATTCTGGCGAACCATCACAAGCCCAATGAACCGCTGGCTCATCTTTATAACTCTTTGTAATAATTTCTACCTTTTCTGCAACCATAAAGGCAGAATAGAAACCAAGACCGAAATGCCCAATAATCCCGGCATCTTTACCATCTTTATCTTTGTATTTTTCAAGAAATTCCTCTGCTCCGGAAAAGGCGATTTCGTTGATGTATTTTTCAACCTCATCTTTGGTCATCCCAATTCCTTGATCTATAATGCGAAGTTGTTTTTTCTCTTTATCCAACTTTAATTCAATCATCGGATTACCGTATTCAACTCCTTCAGCCTCGCCAATGTTGGCCAAATGCTTCATTTTTAAAGTTGCGTCGGTAGCGTTCGATATTAATTCACGAAGAAAAATTTCGTGATCACTGTATAAAAACTTTTTTATCAGTGGGAAAATATTATCCACTGATACATTGATAGTTCCTTTGCTCATTTTCTTAGTGTTGTTTTTAATTCCAGCGTAGGCGGAAATCTTATTATACTTAAATTAATTTTCTTGAATTAGTATAGTCAAAGAAAGTACCAATTGATTGGATGCTGACACGTTGTCACAGAAAATTTTAAGTGATGAAAGGGTAGGGGGAAAATGAATTAAACGGAGTGTTTAACAGTTATGAAAAAATTCAACTAAACTTTAACAAAACATTGTTTAATCCTTTAACAATTAGACTAAACAAAGTGTGGTATATTTACAGGAAGTAATCGAGTATTAAATTGCTATGAAAAAGTAAAAATATTCAATTATTTAATTGGTTAGGTTGTTTAAGAAGGGCGCATTAATTTGCGCCCTTTTTTCTTTTTACAACTATTTCTTTATTTCTTCGGTCAGCTTTACATCATTTTCGGCTTTGTTCTTCACGTATTTATCAAGCCATTGATCTTGTTCCCAAAGCACATGAAGCACGCTTTCTTTTGCGCTATAGCCATGACTTTCCTTCGGAAGCATAACCAATCGAGCCGTTGCACCTAAACCTTTTAAGGCATTAAAATAGCGCTCACTTTGCAGTGGGTAAGTACCCGAATTATTGTCTGCTTCGCCGTGAATTAGCAACAACGGACTTTTCATTTTGTCGGCATGCATAAAAGGTGATAGGGTGTTGTATGTTTCCGGCGAATCCCAATAGCTGCGTTCTTCACTTTGAAAACCGAAAGGAGTTAATGTTCTATTGTAAGCGCCACTTCGCGCAATTCCAGCTGCAAAGAGATTAGAATGGCTTAATAAATTTGCCACCATAAATGCGCCGTAGGAATGTCCGCCAACGCCAACGCGATTTCTATCAATATAGCCCATTTTATCAA
This sequence comes from Aequorivita sp. IT1282, assembly GCF_058068205.1. Classification (NCBI taxonomy): domain Bacteria; kingdom Pseudomonadati; phylum Bacteroidota; class Flavobacteriia; order Flavobacteriales; family Flavobacteriaceae; genus Aequorivita; species Aequorivita sp. IT1282. Next base: position 21,890 of record NZ_JBYRHR010000009.1, read on the forward strand.
CCGCATCAATGGCAGCTTTTGCATTGCCAACTAACTGCGTTCTGAAAGTATCGTTGGGTTGCTCATCGCCTTCACCCACAATTGGGAAAGCGGCATCGTCCAAAACCACATAACCTTGCGTTACCCAATAAATAGGCGATCCGTAGTACGGATAAATAAATTCATTTGGGTTTGTAGTGGTTTGTGAGGCACTGTTTTTATCTTTAAATTCACGTGGATACGCCCAAAGAATCATCGGCATTTTTTCTTTCTTTTTTACATCATAACCAATTGGTAGATACAAAGTTCCTTCCAGTTCCAAGCCGTCATCGCGCTTGTAAGTAATAACTTCTTTGTGGACGTTTTGTATGCTTTTAAAAGGATTTTCAAAAGAAGTAACTGGCGTTAAATCGTTCTTCTTTTTAATATTTCTGAAGTAATAATTTGGGTATTCATTCTGCGATTCTATGCGCACCAAAATTTTCCCTTTCTTCATATCTATTGCCGAATTGAGGTTTTCCAATTTATCGGTATATTCAGATTGATAGATGCGTTTAGTTTGCTGTGTTTTTAGATTGAATTCATCTATAAAAGGAAATTGTCCTTTTTCCGAAAAGCCATCGCCCATTAAAAAAGCGTTGCCGTTTTCTAATTCGAGTACTCGTTCGTCAAAATCGTTTCGGGTGGTTACAAAATTCCCCGGATCGTTATATTTATCTTGATAATTTCTGTCGAAAATAACCTTTGGTTTTTCCGAAGCATTCGACGGATTAAAAATATAACTTTTCGTGTTTCGGTCGTTCCACCAATAATCACTAGCAATTGCTAATTTATCATCGCCCCAGGTAATGCCAGAATAACGGTTTATAGTTTTCAGAAGTAATTTTTCTTTTCCGTTGAAAGGAGCTTGCAATTCATAAACTGCGTCGCGAAAATCTACTTTTATTTCAGGATCGCCTTTATCTAAAGCTTCTGCCCAATAAATAGTTGCGGGTTTATCTGCGCGCCAATTCATACTTCGTTTCCCCATTCGGGTTGCCATAAAACCTTTTGGTTCTACTTCGTTTAACGGAACATCATTTACTTTTTGAATCAGTTTTCCGTCGCTGCTGTAAATAGTACTTTCAAATGGAAAACGGTTGTAAGGCACAATATAAGAGAAGGGTCTTTTAAGTGAATTCACCATTACATAGTTTCCGTCTGGCGAAAAATCGATATCATCGTACATTGCAGTGGGAAGAAAATCGGTAACCGATCCTTCCACAGAAATCTTCTTTATTTCTGAAAGCGCTAATTGCTCAAAATTGTATTCGTCGTTTGGGCTGCTTAGCAAATCTTGGTAGGTTCTGTTTTGGGCTTTTTCACCATCACTAACTGTAACTGTTGGTCCTTCGGGAATTGCTTCGGAAGTGTTTATTAATTCTTTTCTATCCTTCGCAATTACGTTTACCAAAAGCGCTTCCCCGTCTTTAAACCAATTAATAGGATTGCCCATATTGGCGTTTACTTTTAGAGTGCTGAGTTGTTTGGCAGTACCTTTTTCAATATCTGCAAGCCAAACATGTACGCCGTTTTCCGAAGTATTTAAGAATGCAACCATTTTCTGGTTCGGAGAAATGGTAAAACTAGAAATCCTTGGGTTTTCGGGGATTCCCGATACTTGCCGCGCATCTTTTTCGGTGGCTTTTTTCACCATTATATTATTATAAAATCTTGTGCGGCTACCAATGTTTGTTTTGGGGTTTATTCGCAGTCCTCCCAGACGTAACTCTGGCTCGGATAGTTCAGCGATTGATTTATAGGCATCGCGATAAAAGAGAACGACATTTTCTCCTTTGCTATCAATCCAAACGGATGGTGCTAAAGGAGCATCGACTAGTTCTAAAATTTCTTGTGGAGGTTTTTGGTAGGTTAGTTTTTCCTGAGCAACAAAATTTGAAGACAAGACAAGGAACCCGATAACTGCAATGATTTTTTTCATATTAAAAATTTTAAGGACTAAAGATATTCAAAATTTGTAATATCAATTTGCTATGCGCGCATACTATATAAACCACATTTTACTTCGTTGAAATGAGTTATATATTTATCTTTCAACTCTATTTAAAATTGAAATAAATGTACACTTCAAAAATTACTGGTTTGGGATCTTACGTGCCCGAAAATATAGTTACTAATGACGATCTCTCAAAGTTGATGGATACTAATGACGCTTGGATACAAGAGAGAACGGGAATAAAGGAACGCCGACATATAAAGAAAGGCGATGGCAATTCTACTTCGGTAATGGCGGTAAAGGCTTCAAAAATCGCTTTAGAACGCGCCAAGCTTGTGCCAAATGATATTGATATGATTGTTTTTGCCACATTGAGTCCAGATATGTATTTTCCGGGCGGCGGGGTAGAAGTACAGGAAATGATGGGAATGCGCACCATTCCTGCTTTGGATGTTCGTAATCAATGCAGCGGTTTTATATATGCTTTGTCGGTAGCAGATCAATTTGTGAAAACAGGAATGTATAAAAACGTTTTAGTAATTGGTAGCGAAAACCACAGCGGCGGACTCGATTTTACTACGCGAGGTAGAAATGTATCGGTTATTTTTGGTGATGGCGCAGGAGCTGTAGTGGTTTCGAGAAATGAAAATGAAAAAGGAGGCATTCTTTCAACACACCTTCATAGCGAAGGACAACATAAAAACGAACTTTCGCTTAAAGGCCCCAGCACAGAGCATTGGGTGCCACAAATTATAGCTGAAAATCCGCAAGAAGATATTCCATATTATCCGGTAATGAATGGGCAGTTTGTTTTTAAACACGCCATTGTTCGTTTTTCAGAAGTAATTAAAGAAGGTTTAGAAGCCAATAATCTTGAAGTGAAAGATATTGATATGCTTATTCCGCATCAGGCTAATTTGCGTATTTCGCAGTTTATTCAACATAAATTGAAATTGACAGACGACCAAGTTTTCAATAATATTCAAAAATACGGAAACACAACGGCCGCTTCCATTCCTATTGCACTTACAGAAGCTTGGGAAGAAGGAAAAATTAAGGAAGGCGATTTGGTTGTTTTGGCAGCCTTTGGAAGTGGATTTACGTGGGGAAGCGCCATAATTAGGTGGTAAAACACTTCAGAACAGATAAAATAAAGAAAGCCTTTCAGTAAAACTGAAAGGCTTTTCTTTTACCTAAAAAAGGTATAATTCGTTAAAGGCTAATTCAAATAAATTATAAAATGAAATTTTAGGTATCTAATATATAGACAGATTAAAACACATAATAGTTTCACTACAAACCGTCATTTAACACAACAATAACACAGTTGGTATTAAACAAACAAACCCGAAGCATTTGCTCCGGGTTTGAATCTTTACTGCTATAATTAACACTAACCATCAACGTAAAATTGTCGCAGTAAAGAACAATAACTCTAACTACTACATAGACGTATAAAAGTTACAATTGTTTCATGCGATTTTTCATTTTAACGAATCTTTGTGAAATCTTGAAAGGTAGAATTGTATTTTTCATAAAAAAATATTTGAAATGAAGAACACATTAGTACTTGGCGCCAGCCTTAATCCCGGACGATATTCAAACATAGCTATCAACAGATTAGTAAAATACGGACATCCCGTTGTAGCAATTGGTTTAAAACAAGGTGAAGTTGCAGGTGTTTCTATTATTACAGAAAAGCAACCGCTTGAAGCTATTGATACAGTAACACTTTATTTAAACGCCAAGCGCCAAGTGGAATATTACGATTATATAGTCTCACTAAAACCAGCGCGTGTTATTTTTAATCCCGGCACAGAGAATCCTGAATTTTATGAAATTCTTAAAAAAAATAATATTGAAAGCGAAGTAGCTTGCACCTTAGTTCTTTTGGGTACGAATCAATATTAAGCCGAAAAACGTAAGCGCACCATTCAAAATAAGTATAAAAAATCCGAATTCAAAATTCAAGTATGCTAGGCTTAAGGCACTAATTGCATAGCCTACAAACGGCGTCAATATTGCTACTACGGGAACGAGTTTGTCTTTCACATTCCATTTTGTGAAAAGTCCGTACGCATAAAGTCCCAAGAGTGGACCATACGTATAGCCAGCAAATACAAATAGTTTTGCAATTACAGATTCATCGGCAATAACATATTTGAAGAATATTATTACGACAATCAAAAGAACAGAAACCAATATGTGAATTAGTTTGCGGACACGTATTTGCTTTGCTTCGTCGTATCTCTTTTCAATATCTAAAATATCTATACTAAAAGAAGTGGTTAGCGCCGTTAATGCGCTATCGGCACTGCTATATGCCGCGGCAATCAATCCTAAAATAAACAGCACTGCAACGCCAATTCCAAATTCATTTTGCATTGCGAGTATTGGGTACAATTGGTCTTTGTGGGCGTCAATTCCGTTTTGAGAAGCATAAACGGTTAGTAATAATCCAAGAACCAAAAACACAAAATTCACGATGGTAAGTACAATAGTAAACCAAAACATATTTTTCTGTGCATCTTTCAGGTTGCGGCAGGTTAGGTTTTTCTGCATCATATCTTGATCTAAACCAGTCATTACAATAGCTATAAAAGCTCCGCTAAGGAACTGTTTCACAAAATAATCGCTCGATTTCCAATCGTCAAAAAAGAAAATCTGGCTCATATCGCTATCTGCAATAAAAGTGAAAAGATCACTTCCTGAAAGGCCCAAATCTGTGGAAACAAAATATACAGAAACTCCAACCGCTACAAGCATAAAGAGAGTTTGCAGCGTATCTGTCCAAACGATGGTTTTTATTCCGCTTTTAAAGGTATAAAGCCAAATCAATAATATTGTAATGGTTACAGTAACCCAGAAAGGAATGTTGAGGTCGTCGAAGATTAAACTTTGTAATACTACAGCTACTAAATATAATCTAAAGCTGGCACCAACTACTCTTGAAAGCAAAAAGAAACTTGCCCCTGTTTTATACGAAGCATTACCGAATCTTCCTTCTAAGTAACTATAAATTGAAGTCAAGTTTAATCGGTAATACAATGGCAAAAGTACAGTTCCGATAACTGCATAACCCACTATGTATCCCAAAACCACTTGAAAATAGCTAAATTTTGAAGCTTCCACCCATCCAGGAACAGATATAAATGTTACCCCGCTAAGCGACGCGCCAATCATTCCAAAAGCTACTAAATACCAAGGCGACTGTTTGCCTGCCTTGAAGAAATCGGCATTACTACCACCCTTATTCGTGAAATAGGAAATTAGTATTAGAACTAAAAAGTAAGCAAGAATAAGTAGCAGTATATGTAATGGTTGCATAAAATTTAGATGCTAATGGTTAGGAAATTTAATTCGGGTAAAAATACAAAGAATGCTTACCCCACAATTTTTATTTTTAATACATTTGAAATCTTTGATTGAAAAAATTGTATAACTCCCTTAAACTTAAAAAAATGCGTTTTAAATTACTCTTAATTTTTACATTATTATTGGGTTCTTTTGCCAGTCAGGCACAAGAATATCTACAAATGATTGATGCCGGTACCTATAAGGTGCAAGATGTTATAGACAGTGCTGAAACTTACTTTGCTAATACAGACAAAGGCAGAGGAACAGGTTACAAACAATTTAAAAGATGGGAGTACAATGCGTTGCGCAGAGTAAAAGAAGATGGATATCTTCCCTCAAACCAAGAACGCTTAAATGAACTTCAACAATGGAATGCTTATCTAAACGAAACAGCGTCTAACAGACGTGTTCTTACCGATAATTGGCAAGAATTAGGACCAACATCATGGAACGCAACTTCTGGATGGAATCCTGGAGTGGGTAGAATTACTGGCCTTGCAATTGATGAAGGAGATCCAGATCATATGATTGTTGGAGCAAACACAGGTGGTGTTTGGAGCACAACAGATGGTGCACAAACTTGGACACCGCTAAGCGATTATTTTTCGAATCTTTCGGTTTATTCAGTGGCTATTGATCCTTCAAATTCTGATACGTACTTTTTTGGTTCAACTAACGGTAGTATTTATAAATCTACAGATGCAGGAGCAACTTGGGCGCTTTTAGGAACCATAGGGAATAGTAACGTAAACAAAATATTAATTAACCCTGCTGATACTAGTATGATGTTTGCTTCCGCAGACAATGCAGGTGTTTATCGTTCTACAGATGGAGGAATAAATTGGGTGAAGCCAGTAACTGATAACAGAGGCTATGATATTGAATTTAAACCTGGCGATCTTTCAGTTGTTTATGCTACAGGAACAGGTTTCCATAAATCTATTGATGGAGGGGCAACCTTTACTACAATAGGTGGTTTTGCTTCTGGACCTAAAATGATTGGGGTTTCTGAAGATGATGCAGATGTAGTTTATGTGTTAGAGGCTTCGGGCGGTAGATTCGGTGGTTTTTACACTTCAAGCGATGTAGGAGACTCTTTTACAAAATTGAATCACGGAGGCCTTAACTTTTTTGGTTATAGCACTAGTGGTAACGATAATAACGGACAAGCTCCACGAGATATGGCTATTGCTGTAAATCCAACCGATGTAAATGAAGTACACATTGCAGGAATTCTAACTTGGCGTTCAACCAATGGTGGTGTTGACTTTTCTTGTACCTCAGATTGGGTACCTGGAAATGCCGCTTCACAAAATATAGGCTATTGCCACGCAGATGTGGATGATCTTCAATTTTATGGAACTACATTATTTGCAGTTACTGATGGAGGTGTATATAAAGCAGCAAACACAGGAACGGTTAGCGCAAATTATTACGAAGACTTAACAGATGGTCTTGGAATACGTCAATTTTATAAAATTGGTGTGTCACAAACCGCAGATGTTATTGTTTCAGGAGGTGCACAGGATAACGGTACTTCTTTTTACAAAGCTGCCACAGAATGGAAAGACTGGTTGGGCGCAGATGGAATGGAATCATTTGTAGATAAAGCAAATAATAATATGTTTTTCGGGACTTCACAAGGCGGACAAATGTATCGTTCCAGTAATGGCGGAAATTCATATACAGGTCTTAACGAACCAGGTAGTGGATCAGGAAACTGGGTTACACCTTTTGAACAAGATCCTACAGATAATGGTGTAATTTATGTAGGCTATAATATTGTTTATAAGTCAACAACATTTGGAACCAGCTGGACGGCAATTTCACAAAATCTTGGAGCGAATTTAGATAACTTAAAAATAGCTCCTTCTAACAACCAAGTAATATATGCCTCACGATCAGTTTTTCTTTATAAAACTACTGATGGAGGAGCTACAGATTGGGTTCAGGCAACTAGCCCGGGCGGAACCATAAATTCAATCGCTATTCATCCAACAAATCCCGATAAAATAGCAGTAGCGGTAGGTGCTACTAATCGCGTATTGGTTTCAATAGATGGTGGTGAAACCTGGATTAATTATAAAAAGAACCTTCCAGACTTCAGTGCTTTCGCTGTAGTGTGGGACGATAATGGCCAAGACGGTCTTTATTTAGGAATGGATTATGGAATCTATTATATAGACAACACATTCACAGATTGGCAGCCATATAGCAACTTATTGCCTAACGTATATGTAAATGAGTTAGAAATAAACAATGTTGATGGTTTGCTTTATGCTGGAACTTATGGTAGAGGATTATGGTCTTCTCCTTTAGTATCTGCAATTGCTGGGGTTGAAGATAGAATTTCTGAAAGTAATGTTTCAATATATCCGAATCCTGCATCTTCTGAATTTACTATCGCTTTGCCAAAAGCAATGAAAGTTGAAGTAAGAATTTTTGATATTACTGGAAAACTGCTTATTTATGAAGCAGAAGCTTTAGCTTCAAACAAGCATGCGTTTAATGTTTCAGCACTTACTACTGGAACTTATTTTGTTCGTATTAATAGTGAAGAAGGAACAGCAACTAAAAAGCTTCTTATAAACTAAAAACAATTTTTTATACTAGAAATGCTTCAGGAAAAACATCTTTTTCTGAAGCATTTTTTTTATAACTTCGCAGCAGGAATTAGGCTATGGAATTTTCTTCAAAACTTCTTGAGAATGCAGTAAATGAGATGTCCCAGCTCCCAGGAATTGGAAAACGGACTGCCTTGCGTTTGGTGTTACATTTATTAAAACAACCCAAGGAGCAATCACAAAAATTAGCTGGTAGTTTGGTAAAAGTGCGCGAAGAGATAAATTTTTGCGAAAACTGCCACAATATTAGCGACTCAAAACTTTGCGAAATTTGCGCCAATCCACGTCGCGACGAACAACTGGTTTGCGTGGTGGAAGACATACGCGATGTTATGGCTATTGAAAATACGAGCCAGTATCGTGGTCATTATCACGTTTTAGGTGGAAAAATATCGCCAATGGATGGCATTGGACCTGGCGATTTAAGCATTCCGTCTCTTGTTGAAAAAGTGAAAGCAGGAAGCGTTCGCGAACTTATTTTCGCACTTAGCTCAACTATGGAAGGCGATACTACCAATTTTTACATTTATAAACAGATAGAGCCCTACAATATTACAACCACTACAATTGCACGTGGTATTGCCGTTGGTGATGAACTTGAATATGCAGATGAGGTTACCCTAGGGCGAAGTATCCTGCATCGTGTTCCATTTGAAACTTCACTTAAAAACACTTAATCCTTGAAACTATCCGTTGTTATTCTTAATTATAATGTGCGTTATTTTTTAGAACAATGCATTCTTTCTGTCCAAAAAGCAATTGAAAATCTGGATGCTGAAATTATTGTAATAGATAACGACTCCAAGGACGATAGTTGCCAAATGGTCAAAACCCATTTCCCGAAAGTGGTTTTGATTGAAAATAAAGAAAATGTGGGTTTCAGTAAAGCAAACAACCAAGCCGTTGCTATTGCAAAAGGCGAATATGTTTGTATTTTAAATCCTGATACTGCGGTTGCAGAAGATACTTTTCAACAAGCTTTAAAATATTCTGAAAGCATTGCAGATATTGGCGCTTTAGGAGTTTATTTAATGGACGGGACGGGTAATTTCCTTTCCGAAAGCAAACGCAACCTTCCTACGCCAAAAGTTTCTCTTTTAAAATTAACAGGCTTCACTAAAAAATATTACGCCAATCAATTTTCAGAAACAGAACACGGTCCCGTAGATGTGCTTGTTGGCGCTTTTATGTTTCTTAAAAGAAGTATTTACAACGAGGTAGGAGGATTTGATGAAGACTATTTTATGTATGGAGAAGACATAGATTTGTCTTATAAAATAACCCAAGCCGGATATAATAATCATTACTTAGGAAGCACGACAGTCCTGCACTATAAAGGTGAAAGCACCAAAAAGGACGATGCGTATTTTGAACGTTTTTACGGTGCGATGCAGATTTTTTACGGAAAACATTTCAATAAAAACTTCTTTTTGGAAAGTTCGGTTTCTGCAGGTGTGGCTTTGGCCAAAACAATGCGAAGGTTTTCTTCGGAAGCAAATGTAAATATGCAGCCGAAGCTTGAAAGAAACTATTTTTTCACTGAAAACATTGAGCTGCTCGAGAATCTCTCGGCGAGTACGGCAACCGTTTTTCAGATGGTATCAAAAAACATGCACACGCTAATTGTGCTAGAAAACAGTCTATTAGTTTTTGATGTTGAATATATTTCTTACAATGAAATTTTCAGAATAATGAAACAGCTAAAAGGCAAAAACAATCTCTTCCGCATTCGCCCAACTGGCTGTAACTTCATAATAGGAAGTGATCAAAGCGACGAAAAGGGCGGAGTAGTTGTTTTTTAAGATAATTGAAACACTAAACGAGCAAATTTTAACTAATTTTGCAACGTTTTAAAACGAGCGCGAGAGTGCTTACAAAATTCGATATTGAAATTATACTATGGCAAAATTTGAATTGAAATTGCCCAAGATGGGCGAAAGTGTTGCAGAAGCAACCTTGACCAACTGGCTTAAAGAAGTAGGAGATAAAATAGAGGCTGATGAGGCGGTACTTGAAATAGCTACCGACAAGGTAGATAGCGAAGTGCCAAGTGAAGTTGACGGGGTTTTGATTGAAAAACTTTTTAACGTTGATGATGTGGTGCAAGTGGGGCAAACCATTGCCATAATTGAAACTGAAGGTGGAAATAACGACACAGAAAAATCTGTAGCCGAAAGCACCCCTTCACCAGAAGTAGTTAAACAAGTTGAACAACATGTTGATACTGCAAAAGAATCTACACAAACGGCAATAGAAAACACAGGAGATCGTTTCTATTCGCCATTAGTTAAAAATATAGCTGCCGCTGAAGGTATTGCACAATCTGAACTTGATGCAATAGCAGGCACTGGGAAAGATGGTCGCGTTACCAAAAACGATATTTTAGCATATGTTGAAAATCGTTCTACGGCAAAACAAACTTCGAGCGCTGAGCAACCACAAAAGGTTGTTGAAACCAAAAAACAGGAAACTGCAAAACCAAAAGCTGCTGTTTCACTTAGTAACGGCGATGAGGTTACAGAAATGACCCGAATGGGCAAACTTATAGCACACCACATGGTGGAAAGTACGCAAACTTCTGCGCACGTTCAGTCGTTTGTGGAATGCGATGTTACTAACGTTTGGAATTGGAGAAATAAAGTAAAAGGAGCTTTCGCAAAACGTGAAGGAGAGAATTTAACTTTTACCCCAATATTTATGGAAGCTGTGGCAAAAGCCCTAAAAGACTTCCCAATGATGAATATTGCCGTTGATGGTAATAACATCATAAAACGTAAAAATATAAACCTTGGAATGGCTGCGGCACTTCCCGATGGTAACTTGATTGTTCCTGTAATTAAAAATGCAGATCAGTTAAATTTACTTGGAATGAGTAAAGCGGTGAACGATCTTGCAAGTAGAGCTCGTGAAAACAAACTGAAACCAGACGATATTCAGGGTGGAACCTACACTGTTACTAATGTGGGGACCTTCGGAAGTATTATGGGTACACCAATTATCAACCAACCTCAAGTGGGTATTTTGGCTTTGGGCGCCATTCGTAAAGTGCCTGCGGTTATTGAAACTCCAGAGGGTGATTTTATAGGAATTCGCTTTAAAATGTTCCTTTCGCACAGTTATGACCACAGAGTTGTAAACGGTGCTTTGGGTGGACAATTTGTAAAACAAGTAGCCGATTATTTGGAAGCTTGGGATGTAAATCGAGAAATTTAAAATTATATAAAATATTGAAAAAGAGGATTTTGAGACTCAAAATCCTCTTTTCAGTTTTAACCTTTTTTCAAAGTTTGAATAAGAGGTATCTTTGCCTTTTTAAAATAATACAATGGAACTTAACTTAAAAAAACCAATCTGCTTTTTCGATCTTGAAACCACAGGAATTAATGTGGCTAAAGATAGAATCGTAGAAATTGCTATCCTAAAAGTATATCCTAACGGTAACAAGGAAAGTCATACGTGGCGCGTTAATCCTGAAATGTCCATTCCTGCAGGATCTACCGAAATACACGGAATTACGGATGCAATGGTTGCAAACGAGCCTACGTTCAAAGATCTTGCGCCTCAAGTTTACGCTTTGATAAAAGACTGCGATTTGGGTGGTTTTAACTCCAATCGTTTTGATATTCCGTTACTAGCAGAAGAATTGCTTCGTGCGGAGGTAGATTTTGATATGAAAAAAGCGCTGTCTGTAGATGTACAAACTATTTTTCACAAAATGGAAAAACGTACTTTGGAAGCAGCCTATAAGTTTTATTGTAACAAAGATTTAAAAGATGCACACAGTGCAGCTGCAGATACAAATGCTACCTACGAAGTTTTAAAGTCGCAATTAGACAAATATAGCGAGCTCGAAAACGATGTAAATTTTTTGGCCGATTTTAGTTCTCACAGAGACCATGCCGATTTTGCTGGTTTTATAGGCTATAATGAGGAAGGTGTTGAGGTTTTCTCCTTCGGAAAATATAAAGGAAGTGTGGTAACAGAAATTCTTGAAAAGGATTCTGGCTATTATGGATGGTTGCTCAATGCTGATTTTCCACTCTATACCAAACAGGTATTAACACGTATCCGACTTCAAAAGTTAAACACAAAATTTTAATTGCAAGATGAAAATAATCTGCATTGGTCGAAATTATGCCGATCATATAAAAGAACTCGATAACGCCAAACCTACCGAGCCCATTATCTTTTTAAAACCGGACACCGCAATATTATTAAAGAAGCAACCGTTCTTTATTCCAGAATTTTCAAATGATGTACAGCACGAAGTAGAATTGTTGGTTCGCATCAACAAAATTGGAAAGCACATTGATCAAAAATTCGCACATAAATATTATGACGAAATTGGTTTGGGGATAGACTTTACTGCTAGAGATTTACAGCTTAAATTGAAGGAAAATGGATTGCCTTGGGAAAAGGCAAAATCATTTGATGGAGCTGCGGTTATAGGAAATTTCATCAAAAAAGAAGAATTTAAAGACATAAATAGTATCGATTTCAGCCTGAAACGCAATGGATTAACCGTTCAAAAGGGTAATTCTATGCTGATGATGTGGAAAATTGATGCGTTAATCGAATATATTTCGAAATATTTCACACTAAAAATTGGGGATATTATCTTTACCGGAACGCCCGCAGGTGTTGGGAGAGTTGAGACCGATGATGTATTAACGGGTTATATAGGTGAAACAGAAATGTTTTCCATAAAAGTAAAATAAGATGACTAAATATTATGAAAAGGAGAATCTGAGTGAAATCGCTGATGGAGATCAGGATTTTTTGCAGATATTGGCGCAGACATTTCTAGATGAAATTCCGCCAGATTTAAATTCTATGAAAGAAGCCATAGAAAACGAGAATAGAGAATTGGCATATCAATTTGCCCATAAAATGAAGCCGAACATTGAAATGTTCGGTATAGATGCGCTAAAAGATATCACGAGCATTGAAGCGTGGTCCAAAACGTCTAAAAATAAAGCTACAGTTCTTCCACACTTGGAAAACGTGGTTTCCACTTTAAACCTTGTGTTTGAGGAGTTGAGAAAAGATTTCCAATTATAATATGCTTGCAGAAATTATTACTATCGGCGATGAGATTCTCATCGGCCAAATTATTGATACAAATTCAGCTCATATTTCAAAAGAGCTGAACAAAGTAGGGGTAAAGGTTTATCAAATTACTTCAATACAAGATGACTGCGACCATATATTGCAAGCTTTTAAAGATGCTAAGCAACACGCCGATCTCGTTATAATTACCGGCGGATTAGGTCCCACGAAAGACGATATTACAAAACAGACTTTCTGCGATTTTTTCGACGATGTTTTGGTTGAGAATAAAGAAGTGCTGCAGAATATTGAGCAACTTTTTAAGAGATATAATCTCAACAAACCTTTGCCTGCAAATTTCCAACAAGCAATGGTTCCATCGAAAGCCACTATTTTAACAAATCTGCACGGCACAGCACCGGGAATGTGGATGGAGAAAGACGGAGTAGTCTTTGTGTCTCTGCCTGGCGTTCCTTACGAAATGAAAAATCTGTTGCAAGATGAAGTATTGCCCAAGATTATAAGCCGTTTTAGCAGACCATTTATTTATCATAAAACGCTATTAACATACGGCCTTGGCGAAAGTATAATTGCCGAAAGAATTGCCGATTGGGAAAATAATTTGCCAGAAAATATTAAGTTAGCCTATTTGCCTTCTTTAGGAAAGGTGCGTTTGCGGTTGTCTTCCTCAGGAAAGGACGAAAAGTTCCTAAAAGATAGTATCGACTCGCAAATGGCGGTTTTAAACGAAATGCTTGCAGACATTGCAGTAGGCTTTGAAGATGAAACTAGTATTGTTGGCAGAATAGCACATATTCTCAATGATAAAAATCAGACTTTAAGTTTGGCAGAAAGCTGCACGGGTGGAGCGATAGTGCAACACATTATTGCTGAAGCTGGCGCATCTACTTTTTTATCAGGAAGTATAATTCCGTATAAAACTGAGCTAAAAACTAAGCTTCTTGGCGTTCCAGCTTCTCTAATTAAAGAATATACTGTTGTAAGTATAGAAGTAGCAGAAAGTATGGCTATTAATTGTTGCAAACTTTTTAATACAGATTATGCAATTGCAACTACCGGAATTGCTGGTCCCACAAAAGGCGACGGAAAAGATGAAGTTGGCACGGTATGCATTGCTATTGCTTCGCCCAAAGGAGTGATTTCAGAGAAATTCAACTTTGGAAATGACCGTTATCGTGTTATTGAAAAGTCTATAAATAAGGCCTTTGAGATACTTCTAAAAGAAATATCAAAAAACTAATTTTCTTTTGTTGTGCATAACAAAAGAATTACTTAAATTTGCACCCTGTTTTAAAAATAACTAAAAAGGTTAAGGAATGTCAAGAGTTTGTGAACTTACCGGAAAGAAAGCGATGGTTGGGAATAACGTATCGCACGCAATGAATAAAACCAAACGTAAGTTTGATGTAAACTTGCTGAAAAAGCGTTTTTATATCCCAGAAGAAGATAAGTGGGTAACCCTTCGTGTTTCGGCTTCTGCTATAAAAGACATCAATAAAAAAGGTATTTCTGCGGTTATGAAAGAAGCTCGCGAAAAAGGCTTTTTAACTAAATAATTGCACTAATCAATAAAGTCTATTACAATGGCTAAAAAAGGAAATAGAGTACAAGTAATTTTGGAGTGCACTGAGCACAAGGAGTCTGGACAAGCTGGAACTTCTCGTTACATCACTACCAAAAACAAAAAGAATACACCGGATAGAATGGAGTTGAAGAAATTCAACCCTATTCTTAAGAAAATGACGGTTCATAAAGAGATTAAATAATATAAGTCATGGCAAAGAAATCAGTAGCATCGTTACAAACAGGTTCAAAGCGTTTATCCAAAGCAATAAAAATGGTTAAATCGCCAAAATCAGGGGCATATACATTTTCTGAAGCTATTATGGCCCCAGAATTGGTAAACGACTGGTTGAACAAAAAATAACCAGCTTAAAATATTAAGATAAAGCCACTTTTTTACGAAGGTGGCTTTTCGTATTGCTACCAATTCATCACTTTCAGAGCAAATGGTTGAGATCGTTTTCCCTGAAAATAACAATGCAATCGTAAATTTTAAAATTTGACAAAGTTTGAAACTTTGTTTAAGTGAAAAAATCAACTAATTTTACTGATTATTGATTACGTACCACTGAACACAAAACCATGAGTCTATTTAAAAAAATATTTTCGAAAGAGAAAAAAGAAACGCTCGATAAAGGACTTGAAAAATCCAAAACTTCCTTTTTCGATAAGCTAAGTAAAGCTGTTGCCGGAAAAAGCAAAGTTGATGTTGACGTTCTAGATAATCTTGAAGAAATTTTAGTTTCCAGTGACGTTGGCGTAAATACAACTCTCAAAATAATTACTAGAATTGAAGAAAGAGTTTCCAGAGATAAATTTTTGGGAACCGATGAATTGAATAAAATTCTCCGCGAGGAAATTGCAGGACTTTTAAGTGAAATTGATTCGGGAAATGCAACTGAGTTTGAAATTCCTCAAAACAAAAAACCATACGTTATTATGGTTGTTGGCGTAAACGGCGTAGGTAAAACAACAACTATTGGTAAACTTGCCTATCAATTTAAAAAATCCGGGAAAACAGTAGTTTTGGGAGCTGCAGACACTTTTCGTG
The DNA here is from genome assembly GCF_058068205.1 of Aequorivita sp. IT1282. Classification (NCBI taxonomy): domain Bacteria; kingdom Pseudomonadati; phylum Bacteroidota; class Flavobacteriia; order Flavobacteriales; family Flavobacteriaceae; genus Aequorivita; species Aequorivita sp. IT1282. The sequence continues at coordinate 37,530 of NZ_JBYRHR010000009.1, forward strand.
CGGCAGCTATTGATCAACTCCAGATTTGGGCAGACCGTACCGATGTAACAATTGTTAAGCAAAGTATGGGTAGTGATCCTGCAAGTGTTGCTTTTGATACTTTACAAAGCGCAGTAACTCAAAATGCAGATGTGGTTATTATAGACACAGCTGGCCGACTTCACAATAAAGTAAATTTAATGAACGAGCTTACAAAGGTGAAGCGTGTAATGCAAAAGGTTATTCCAGATGCACCGCACGATGTGCTTTTGGTTTTGGACGGATCTACCGGCCAAAATGCCTTTGAACAAGCCAAACAATTTACCGCTGCAACCGAAGTTACTTCACTAGCTGTCACGAAACTTGATGGTACGGCAAAAGGTGGCGTGGTTATAGGCATTAGCGATCAGTTTCAGATACCTGTAAAATATATTGGCGTTGGCGAACGAATGGAAGATCTTCAAGTGTTCAACAAACATGAATTTGTAGATTCATTCTTTAAATAAATGGAAGCTAAAGAAACTCAAAAACCCAGCAAACTTTTTCAATATATACTAATACTCTTAGTAGGTTATGTGGGAATTCTTACTGGTTATCATGGTTTTAATATTATTCGATATTTCATAAAATCGGTGCCAAATCCTTTGATGCCAATAGATTTATATAAATCTATTGCTTTTCCTTATTTGTCTTTTATTCCGTTTCTTTTGGGATTACTTATTTTAGGGGTTTATTTTCTAAATAAGAAATATTTCAAAAAAGGACATGTAATTTTTTATATAATATTAATTCTGCTTTTTCATCTTTCGCAAAGCAGTCTTCTCACTTTTTTCGATAGTTTCAATCCTTACGGAGGCTAAAAATTCGAATACTAAGCATAAAAAAAACCTACAAGGTTTTGGAAACCTTGCAGGTTATTTGACTATATTCTTTTCTCTATTTGTGAATTCGTGGCTTTTTTTAGTCTTACATCTTACGTCTTTTAGCGAAGCGGTCTTAAGTCTTTTTACAGTGTTTCCTTCAGCCAACTGAAAAATTCACGTTGCCAAACCAGCGCATTTTGTGGTTTTAACACCCAGTGGTTTTCTTCGGGGAAATAAAGAAGTTTGCTCTTTATTCCTTTTAACTGTGCTGCTTGAAAAGCTCCTAATCCTTGTTCAATTGGAACGCGATAATCTTTTCCTCCTTGAATAATCATAATTGGAGTGTCCCATTTATCTACGTAAGAGATTGGATTGAATTCATTAAATGACTTCTGTGCTGTAGCGTTGTCTTTTTCCCAATAAGCACCGCCCATATCGTAATTTACAAAGAATAATTCCTCTGTAGTTCCGTACATTGCGCGCGTATCAAAAACCCCATCGTGAGCGATAAATGTTTTAAATCGACCATCGTGATTTCCAGCTAACCAAAACACAGAATACCCACCAAAACTAGCGCCAATAGCGCCTAAACGGTCTTTGTCTACATAGCTTTCTTTTGAAATATCGTCTATTGCATCAAGATAATCTTGCATTGCACCACCGCCCCAGTCGCCACTAATTGCTTTGTTCCATTCCACACCGTGTCCTGGCATTCCGCGACGGTTTGGTGCTACAATAATGTAGCCTTCCGAAGCCATTAATTGAAAATTCCAACGTGTAGAATAAAATTGAGATAGCGCAGATTGTGGCCCACCTTGAGCATAAAGCAAGGTTGGATACTTTTTATTTTTATCGAAGTTTGGCGGTAAAATTACCCACACCAACATTTGTTTATTGTCTTTGGTTGTAACCATTCTTTTTTCAACTGTTGGCAAATCTAACTTTCCGTAGAATTCGTTATTTACTTGGGTTAGCTGGTTGAAGGTTTTGCTTTTCAAATCGAAAGAGAAAATTTCTGAAGCGTGATTCATGTCAGTTCGGGTAACAATTAACTGACCGTTCTTTTCGGCAACAATACTTGTAACGTCAAATTGTCCTTTTGAAAGTTGCTCCACGACTGGCATTTTTTTGGTTTTGCCCGGATAATCAACTTTAAAAATTTGTTGGGTTCCATCAACCGGAGCTGTGAAGTAAATGTCTTTATTGTTGTTGGCCCAAGTAAAATCATTTACCGTTCCATCCCATTGCGCGGTTAAGTTTTGTTTCACACCATTTTGAAGCACGATAATATCATTCTTGTCTGCTTCATAACCATCAGTTTTCATTTGAAGCCACGCCAGCGCTCCTTCTTTCGAAAACCCCGGTTGGGTATCGTATCCCTTATTTTCTTCAGTAATATTTTCAGTTAGTTTACTGGCTAGATTGTATTTGTATATATCTGTATTCGTGCTAGTAGCATATTCTGTTCCAGCTACTTTTTTGCTTACATAATAGATGTTTTCGCCTTTTGGTCCCCAGATATAATCCTCATCGCCACCAAAAGGTGCTTGCGGCGTATAATAAGGTTGTTGCGGAGTAATATCTGTTTCGGCACCTGTTTTCACATCTTTATAAAAAACGTGATTGTAGCTACCATCGTTATAAGTATCCCAATGGCGATAGTCTAATGAAGTAAAAACATAGGCATCGCTATTGGGTAAGTCGCTGTAAATATCTTTTCCCGTAATGTCTTTAACATGCACGGCTTTATTTATTAATTGGAATTGTCCATTTGGAGAAACATTCTTATCGGCGACAATTGCTTCTTCTTTTGAAATTTCCGCAAAGTTTCCACCTGTTACAGCCATTTTGTAATATTTGGAATCAAAGCTATTCTCTTCCATATTCGGAGTTGAAACCTTGTAGAACAATTGTTTTCCATCATTAGAAATTCCAATTGGGCTTACTTTTTTCACCTGCCATAAAAGCTCAGGTGTCATCGTCTTTTGAGCGAACAAAAAGCCGGCGCATAGAAAGGCCAGCAGAAAAGTTATTTTTTTCATCTGTATAAAATATTTGAATTTTTAAGAGTTGTAAAGTTACTCAAAAAAGTTGGCAGTGTTTAATGGCAGTTTGCAGAAAGCCACTAATAGGAGTCAGAATTACCCAGTGCGTTTTGTGATTTGTTTCGGTTTTTTCGTGGTATCTTTGCACCCCGATAATAAAAAATTATATGCGTACCAAAACCTTAAAGAAGAACAAGATAAACGTAGTAACCCTTGGTTGCTCCAAGAATGTATACGACAGCGAAGTGCTGATGGGCCAACTGCGTGCCAGCAATAAAGAAGTGGTACACGAGGAGGAAGGTAACATTGTGGTTATTAATACCTGCGGTTTTATTGCAAATGCTAAAGAAGAAAGTATAAACACTATTCTTGAATACGTTCAAAAAAAGGAGGAAGGCATTGTAGATAAAGTTTTTGTTACTGGTTGTCTTTCCGAAAGATATAAGCCAGATCTTCAAAAGGAAATTCCAAATGTAGATGCATATTTCGGTACTACTGAATTGCCAAGCCTGCTAAAAGCTTTGGGCGCAGATTATAAACACGAATTAATAGGAGAACGAGTTACAACAACTCCAAAAAACTACGCATATTTTAAAATTGCCGAAGGTTGTGATCGCCCTTGTTCATTCTGTGCCATCCCAATTATGCGTGGAAAACACAGAAGTACGCCAATTGAAGATTTGGTAATTGAAGCTGAAAAGCTCGCTGCTAAAGGCGTTAAGGAATTGATATTAATCGCTCAAGATTTAACTTATTACGGCTTAGACATATACAAAAAACGAAATCTTGCAGAATTGTTGCAAGAGCTCGTAAAAGTGGAAGGTATAGAATGGATTCGTTTGCATTATGCATTCCCAACGGGTTTCCCGATGGACGTTTTAGATGTAATGCGAAACGAGCCGAAAGTTTGTAATTATATAGACATTCCGCTGCAGCATATTTCAGATTCTATTTTGAAGTCGATGCGCCGCGGAACTACAAAAGCGAAGACTACAAAATTATTGGAAGATTTTAGAGCAGCCGTTCCCGAAATGACAATTAGAACTACACTTATCGTTGGCTATCCGGGAGAAACTGAAGAAGATTTCCAAACCTTGAAGCAATGGGTATCAGACATGCGTTTTGAACGTTTGGGTTGTTTTACTTATAGTCACGAAGAAAATACACACGCTTATAATTTGGAAGACGATGTGCCAGAAGATGTAAAAATGGACCGCGCCAACCAGATAATGGAAATACAATCTCAGATTTCTTGGGAATTGAACCAGCTAAAAATTGGCAAGGAATTCCGCGTAGTAATTGATAGAAAAGAAGGTGGGTATTTTGTGGGAAGAACCGAATTTGATAGCCCAGATGTAGACAACGAAGTATTGATTAATGCTGAAGATGACTATTTGCGTGCAGGTGAATTTTTCAATGTAAAAATTACAGCTGCCGAAGATTTTGATCTTTACGCGGAGGTTGTAAGATAGTTACCTTGAGCGCAGTTGAAGGGTAGTGGTTAATAATTTTATTATCTTAGTTCATTAATTAATTGCAAATGAACCTTGAAGCAGAAAAAATAGAGCTAATACAGTTATTGTTGGATTCTGAAAGCGAAGAAGTCTTGAAAGAAATAAAGCAATTACTAAAGCGCGAACAGAATCGAGAACTTTCAGACTCACAAATGGCCGAACTTGACCATCGTTTGAAGAAAAATTCAGAAGGAGAAATGAAATTCTATTCTTTGGACGAGTTTGAAAATAGATTAAACGAACCTGATTAATGTATCCTATTGTAATATCTGAAGAAGCAACTTTAGATGTTGTGGATGCCTTGGATTGGTATAAAAAACGGAGCAGTAAACTTTCGGACAGGTTAAAAACAGAGATTAATAACGGCTTCGAATATATCAGAAAAACACCTTTTTCATTCCAGCTTAAATTTAAAGACGTTCGTGTTAGTTATTGCAGGACCTTCCCTTATGGAATCCATTATATTATTGAAAACGAAACTATAAAAGTAATCGCTCTATTTCACACGAGTCGCGACCCTAAAAACTGGGAGAACAGAAATATTTAGCCAATGAATTTTTTAAAATTATTCTTCACTCTTTTTCTTAGTGTAACTATACTCGCTACCTGTAAAACGGAAACAAAAAAGGAAGCTACAACTTCTTCTAAATTTGAACCTACTGCGGAAACCGTTGTTGTATTAGAAAACCCAACTGTTGGTAACAGCGCTTTGCCGAGACTTTTCGGAACAGAAAAGCAACTTTTTATGTCGTGGGTTGAAAAGAAAGATTCCATTTCAGAATTGTATTTTTCAACTTTTGAAGCTGGCAATTGGACAAAACCTTTTAAAGTAAATTCTGGAAATGATTGGTTTATAAATTGGGCAGATTTCCCTGCCATTGCTGAAAATAATGGAAATATTTTAATCAGCTATCTACAAAAATCTGCCAACGGGAAATATACGTATGATGCCAAAATAAACCTTTATTCAGCTGAAACACAGACTTGGCAAAAAGATATTCTTTTACACAATGACGGAACTGCCAGCGAACATGGTTTTGTTTCGATAGTGCCCCAAGGAAAATCTTCTTTTTATGCGGTCTGGTTAGATGGAAGAAACACCACGGCAGAAGCTGGAGGTCACGACAATCACGGTTCGGGAGCAATGACCCTTCGCGGACGAGTAATACACGCAGATGGTTCAATGCAAACCAGTGTAGAGCTAGATAATAGTGTTTGCGATTGTTGCCAAACGGCAATAACATCTATCGATGGCGCACCATTAATTGTTTATAGAGACCGCACGGATACTGAAGTTAGGGACATTTCTCGCATCGGACTTTTTGATGATTCATTTTCGGAATCGCAACCAATTTATAATGATAATTGGGAAATTCCTGGTTGTCCAGTTAATGGTCCTTCCATTGCTTCCTATAAAAATAACTCGGTGGTTGCTTGGTTTACCGCGGTAAACGACAACCCCAAAGTACAGCTTGCATTTTCAAGTAATAAAGGCAAAACTTTTGCAGCCCCAATTCAAATAAACACCTATGAAACTATGGGCAGGGTTGATGTTGTAATGACTTCAGAAAATACTGCTATTGTAAGTTGGATGGAAAATATTGGTAAAGAAACTCTAATTCAAGTAATGCGAGTTTCCGCCGATGGCACCAAAGGTTTTCCTGTTACTATTTCAAAAACCAGTTTTGAACGTGCCAGTGGTTTCCCGCAGTTGGAAATTGCCGGAAATACGCTTTATGCTGCTTGGACAATGGTTGACGGCAAGAAAAAATCTATTAAAACTGCGTCTATTTCTATTGCGAATTTATAAGGGGTAATTACACTTCTTGTAAACCCGTATCTTTGAAAAAAATCTACAATTGAAAAAACTTCTCATCATCGGCCACACCTTTCCCGAGCCCAGTACCACTGCTGCGGGAAGCAGAATGATGCAGTTGATTGAATTGTTTACCGATCAAAATTTCGAAATTATCTTCGCCAGCACAGCCGCTGTGTCAGACAAAACTGTAAATCTTGAAGCGCAACATATTTCGGTCAAAAACATTCAATTGAACAATGCTTCTTTAGATGAATTTGTAAAAGAAGTAAATCCTAAAATCGTCATTTTTGATCGCTATATTACCGAAGAGCAATTCGGGTGGCGTGTTTCTGAAAATTGCCCGGATGCCTTAAAAATTCTCGATACCGAAGATTTACATTTTCTACGGAAAGCTAGGGAAGAAGCAATAAAAAAAGGCAAACAAGTTTCTGAAGCAAACCTGTTTTCGGAAACCGCAAAACGCGAATTAGCGAGTATTTTGCGTTGCGACCTTTCGCTTATCATTTCAGAATACGAAATGGATTTGCTTCAAAATACTTTTAATATTTCTTCTAAAATACTTCATTACTTACCTTTTCTAGTTGAAAATATTTCAAAAGAAAAAACAATTCCTTCATTTGAAAATCGTCAGAATTTTATTGCAATAGGAAACCTTTTGCATGCGCCAAACGTAGATTCAGTCTTGCAATTAAAGGAGATTTGGCCCGAAATTAGGAAACAATTATCGCAGGCGGAACTACATATTTATGGAGCTTATGCGCCACAGCAAATACTTCAGCTTAATAATAAAAAGGAGGGTTTTATTGTAAAAGGTTGGGCCGAAAATGTGGAAACTACAATGAGCAATTACCGAGTGCAATTGGCTCCCATTCGTTTTGGCGCCGGACTTAAAGGCAAACTTTTAGATGCGATGCGTTTTGGTTTACCGTCAGTAACTACCGAGGTGGGTGCGGAAGGAATGTGCGGGAAACTTCCTTTTGGTGGCGCAATTACTTCTTCAAAAGAAGAGTTTATTACGGCTTCCATCGAGCTATATTCCAACCAAAATAGCTGGAAAGTAGCGCAACAAAACGGTTTCAATAATATTCAAAAACGATTTCAGAAAAGTCTATTTGCCGATGCATTTATAAATAATAGCTACACCATTTCTGAGAATTTAGCAGAGCATCGGCAGCATAATTTTCTTGGTCAAATCCTGCAACACCAATCCCTACAAAGCACTAAATATATGAGTAAATGGATTGAAATAAAGAACTTACGAGAATAATCTTCAGAATATTTCAATCTCAAAATAAGTGATTTCACTATATTTGGTATGTAACCTTTTAAATATAATGAAATGAAAAGCAAGAATCCTGTAGTTTGGTTTGAAATTTATGTGAACGATTTAAAAAGAGCCCAAAAATTTTATGAAACCGTGCTTAAACTCGAATTATCCGAGATGCCAATGCCCGATTCTGAAGGCGAATTGCAAATGTTGTTTTTTCCAATGGAAATGAATGGCGACGGAGCCGCTGGCGCATTAGTAAAAATGGAAGGAGTTGACGCTGGCGGAAATTCTACTTTAGTATATTTTGGCAGCGAGGACTGTAGTATTGAACAAAAAAGAGTTGAGGCTGCTGGCGGTAAAATTTTTAAAGCCAAACAATCTATTGGAGAATACGGCTTTATCGTTTTAGCGCATGATACCGAAGGAAATATGTTTGGTGTACATTCTCAAGCATAAGATAACGCGTAAAATCTTCAGATTATAAACGACAATAGAAATTCAATAAGTGGATTGAAAATAAAGTTTTGATCTTAGATTGGAGTTTATTTCTTCCCGAAATTTAACGCTTAAAAGTTATCCATACCTGCTAATTTGCCCTTATATTTGAAGCTTTTCAATTTGGCATGAGGCAAACATTATACGAATTTATAAAGAAATTAGGTAGTTTTCTAAGACACACTTTTAGGAAAGACAATCCCAAACTGCCCTATATACTTATTGTTCTAGCGGCATTAATTCTTGTAATTGCTGGAATTAGTATTTTTATTGAATTAACCGAAACTTTAAAGGAAGATGTATTAGCAAAATACGATCAACAGATTTCAGATTACATTATTTCCTTTCGAACTCCCTTACTCACCGAGTACTTTTTTTTCATGACAGATGTGGGTGATATTTATGGCTATTTAATAATGCTGGCTATCGCGATAATTGGGACTGTGCTCTATTTTAAAAATTGGAAGTACATTCTTCAAACTGTTTTTGTGCTAATGTTGGCTTCAATATCAAACGTTATGCTCAAACGCTTAGTAGATCGTCCTAGACCGGGGATTGATCATATGGTTGTTGTAGAGACCTTAAGTTATCCCAGTGGACATGCGATGAGCGCAATGGCGTTTTACGGGTTTTTAATCTATCTTTTGCATCGTTTTAAAATAAATATATTGCTTAAATACGTTGCAATTCTTCTATTGATAGTTATTATTTTTAGCATCGGTATTAGTAGAGTCTACTTGGGTGTGCATTATCCTTCAGATATTGCGGGTGGATTTATCGCAGGTTTAATATGGGTGTTTTTCTGTATTCTACTATTTAATTTAGCAGATGTCTTTAGAAGAGATTCAAAGGTGAAGTAATAAAAATTGACTTTTACAATTAAAAAAAATGCTCAAAAAAAGGTTAAAACAAAGTATTGGATTGATTGTTTTTGTGGTTTTGGGACTGATTTTCTTTTCAAATTATACAATAGAAAACGCTAGCAAAAACAAGACTTTTTCAAGTATTTCAACTATTCAAAAAAATAGAGTGGGATTGCTTTTGGGGACCGCAAAATATTATAAGGACGGCGGAATAAACCTTTATTTTCAATATAGAATTGATGCTGCAGTAGAACTTTATACGAATGATAAAATTGATTTTATCTTGGTGAGTGGTGATAATGGGTCGCAATATTACAATGAGCCTATTACGTTCAAAAATGAGCTTATAAAACGCGGAATTCCGGAAGAGGTAATCTTTTTAGATTATGCAGGTTTCCGAACTTTAGATTCTGTTGTGCGGGCGGGAGCAATTTTTGGACAGGTAGATATTACAATTATTTCGCAGCAATTTCATAATGAAAGAGCGATTTATATAGCTGAACACAGAGGAATTACTGCTATCGGTTATAACGCAAAAGGCATTAATGGGACGAATGGTTTTATGGTTCAATCGCGTGAATATTTAGCAAGAACAAAGGCTTTTTTAGATATAATTTTCAACGTTGAACCTAAGTTTTATGGCGATAAAATTGAAATAAAAAGAGTTGTGAAAGTGGATACAATTTCAAATATTGATTGCCCAGAAATAAGTTGCTAAAAAAATGGATTCTAAGTATATAGCCGAGCAAACGTTCACAAATATCAATTATTCTGAAAGGGAGTTGGAAGTTGCTGATTATGAATATTGCACTTTTGTAAGTTGCAATTTTTCAAACACTATTCTTTCCAAAATTCAGTTTTTGGAATGTGAATTTATTGACTGCAATTTCAGTAACGCTAAATTGGCTAATGTTTCTTTTCAGGATGTGAAATTTAAAAATTGCAAAATGTTAGGCTTGCAATTAGACGCTTGCAATGAATTTGGTTTTGCTGCAACTTTTGATACCTGCCAATTAGATCATTCTATTTTCTATAAAGTGAAATTGAATAAAAGCGCTTTTATGAATTCACAATTGAAAGGGGTAGATTTCAGCGAGGCAGATTTAAAAAAATCCAAGCTCGTTGGCTGCAATTTACAAAATGCCACTTTTCAAAACACGAATTTAGAAATGGCAGATTTAAGAAATGCCACCAACTATTCCATAAATCCCGAGCAAAATCGAATAAAAGGCGCAAAGTTTTCGCTGCCAGAAGTTGTGGGGCTTTTGGATAAATATCAAGTTAAAATTGAGCGGTAAAAACAGTGCATTTTGAAGAGGCGATTTATATTATATTTGATGGACGCTCAAGAAATTGGCGCTAAATATAATATATACGTCATAATATTTTGAGCGTTCATATATAAACATGTTGGCAATAATTAAGAAAAACTGAAATCCGAAACCGATTCTTATTAACATGACAGAAATTCCTTTACTGACTTTCGATGAATTATTTGACTTGCTCGAGGAAAATCGATTTGAAAATAAAACTGACGAAAAGATTGCAGAAAAAATACTCGAAGCGGAAAATGATTGGGGAGATTGGAAAAATTCAGTAAATAATTTGAACGAGTTTATTCTTGTATTGGAAAAGGAAATTAACGGAATAACAACTCAATCAAACCTTGAAAAACTTTTGAATAGATATAATCGAAATCTTTCAAAGTATGCTTGGGAAGCTGAAAGTATATGCTCTTTGCTTGAAATTTTTGAACTGACAGACAAAAGCGAATTACGAAATATTTTCTTCAATATCGCTGACAAAAATAAGACGAAATAAAATGGAATTATTATTAATCATTCTTATCCCAATTGTTATTTGGATTGCAAGTATTTATATGCTTTCTGGTTGGGAAAAATTCAACAAATTTTTCATCGCAAACGGGGTTTTAATAATTGTATATGTTGGGTTCTTAATTTATGGAAAAGCAATTTGGGGACACGATGAATATGGATTAGGATTTCTCTTTAGATTAGCCATTTGTTTATTGACTCACGTATTAATTGTATTTGTTTTCGCAGTAGTAAAAAACAGACAGTTGAAAAAATAACTATTGCCAACAAGGTATAAAAAACATAGGGCGTTTGTTCTAAACCGAAGACCTGTGAATATTAACAAAGTCCGCTAAATATAAAATTTGGTGTTTATAGTAGAAAAGATAAAAGCAAAATATTTATATTTAGCTAAGTAATAAACCGAAACGAAAGTGCTTATCTCATGCCCTACGTTTCTTATACGTAACGTTGGCAAACATTTTGGTACGGTAAAGGGACATCCTTTACAAAGTTAAAGGGACATAGTTTACACTTTTAAGATTCATAAATTGCTTGAAAAAGCGATTTATCATGGTCTGGAAAGCAAAAACTAAAATGGAACAAAAGGTAGAATTTATTCACGAATGGTTAACCCAAAATTACACCATCACAGAACTTTGTAGGTCATTTAATATATCGCGACCTACCGCTTACAAATTGATTTCTCGGTATGAAAATATGGGTTTATCGGGCTTAATTGAGCAAGAAAGAGCCCCGATTAATCACCCCAACAGAACCGATCAAAAAGTAGCGGATTCGATTTTAAAATTAAAGAACAAACACCTGCTCTGGGGTGCCAAGAAAATCCGCATATTGTTGTTTAAACAGTATCCAGAGGAACTTATCCCAAGTGTGGTCACGGTTCACAACATCCTTTCTAAAAATGGTCTAGTTAAACCTCAAAA